>JASFNW010000041.1:0-32662 GCA_050116835.1 Desulfobacterales bacterium | reverse complement strand
TCCAGTAATTCTTAACGATCGGTTTAGCGTCGATGAGGGCCTGCCCGACTTTTTCCATCAATGCCTGGTAAGCGTTGACATCACTGTATTTGGCAAAGGGATCATCTCCCATGCCAAAGGCAATGGCAATCAGTGTCGGTCTTTTGAGACGGTAGCTGACGCGGCCTTTGTATTTTTCGTTAAGCAAATCGGTATAATCATTGGCATCTGCCGCATATTTGCGGTTAACAATTAGACCGGATGTCCCCCAGCAAAACGGCACGGCATGGGATTTAACGTTGACCATGGTGTTTAACTGCACAGCCTTGAGCATGGAAGGAATAATCTGAGCCGTATTGACCTTAGATATATCCATGGGTTGGTAAATTTGATATTTTTCCTGGACCGAAGAAATACGGTCCTGGCTGGGTTGGGCCAGATCAAAACCGGCGCCGCGGGTGGCGCGCAACTTGGCAATCATTTCCTCATTGTTGGAATAGGTCACCTTAACGCTTATACCGGTCTCTTTTTCAAATTGTTCGACCAGATTTTTGGGGGCATACCCTTTCCAGGTCAGCAAAGATAAAGTTTCTGCGGCACAGAGGCCGCCGGTGAAAACAAGCGCAAAAGCACAGATCAGGCAAAGAACAAGAATGGTTTTTTTTGACATAACGTTCCTCCTTTCAATAAATTGAAATCCTTTTAATAGATTTTTCCCCACAGACAGAAATGTAAACGCGCAAGAAAATCTGAAACAGATGAAGACCGAATTACTGATGCATTCCCGCGATGGTACAGCAATTCAACGATCATTTGAAGAGCGTATTCGATACAAGCCACCAACTTTTAAGTTATCAAAAAGTTGTATTTTTCGGCTATGTCAGCTATTTAGAGAGGGCATTTTTCGGGTTTATTGTACACCCCTAAAAACCAAGTTTTCAGTAAAAAGTCAATCGATATATTCAAATTTGATAGATGCAGGACGATCTTCTATTTTTGTAGAAATATTGACCGTATAAAATGAAGAAATTGACCATCGTATGGGATTTTGACGGCACAATTCTACCGCATGAACCCTATGATAGCGAACAGTCTCTGCTCCTTTACGTCATGAATCGAAAGCAGGAGCCGTTCGGCTGGCTTCGGAAGATATATGCCAGGGCGATGATTTATGCCGATCAACGTGAGCGAATGCGCCGGAGATTCAAGATATCTTACATCCGGATGTTGAAAGGCACGCCCGCGGCTGAACTTGATGAAGTCTGCCGGGAATTGGCTGAAAAAATATCGACAGAAGACCGCAACGTCTTGCGGAGATTAAAAGAAGATGGGTATGATATGATGGTCTTGAGCTGCGGGACGGCCGATTTAAGCGAACGGGTCCTAAAATTCGCCGGGATCTCAGACTGTTTTAGCCTTATCGAAGGCAACCGCTTTCAGTTTGAAGAAGATCGCATCAAAGGCATGGAACTTCGATTACCGGATCCAAGAGACAAGCTGCTTATGGTGCAGCGCTTGAATTTGTCCCCGGCGCACACCATCGTGGTCGGCGACGGTTATACGGATTTGCCTCTTTTTAATTGGTCTTCGATGCCGGCTATGATCCATCGAACCGGCCGCAAAAAGAAACGATTTACCTGCGGTCGTCCTTATATTATAACGGCCATCCCGCGGATAGTGGATATTATCGAAAATTATAACCTGAATCTTGCATGAAAATAGATGAAGAATACAAAACTAGTCGTTTTTGATATGGACGGCGTTCTGATCGATGTCTCCGGGTCGTATCGCGAAACGGTCCGTCAAACTGCCAGACTTTTTTTTAATCGCGCCCCATCTTTTGGGAAATTACCCGACCCCCTGTTTTCTCTGGCCGACCTGGCGGCAGTCAAGCAAAGTGGCGGCTTGAACAACGACTGGGATTTATCCTGTCTGGTCATCAACTTGCTGTTTAACCGGATTGAAAAGCCACCACTTTATCGGAGCAAAGACCCCTGGGCCCAATATCAGGAGACCATTCGCCAGTGCGATGTGGGGGCACTGGCGGATTTTTTAAGATCAACGCCAGAGCCGTTAACGAACCTGTTTCAAAAAGCCGGACAAACTAAAAATGCGTTTATTTATGGTTTATACACAGGGGATGTGGGCAGCGGAAACGTCATCAAACAAATCTTTCAGGAAATATATTTGGGAAAAGACTTGTTTGAAACCACCTACAGCCAAAGGCCCAGATTTTATCGTAACACGGGGCTGATCCATCATGAAAAGCTGCTGGCAGACAAACGGCTGCTCGGTGAACTGGCCGCACAGCATGTACTGGCGATTGCCACCGGCAGGCCCAGAGCCGAGGCGAATTATCCGCTGGATCATTTCAGTATACGGAAGTATTTTAAAAAGGTTATGGCGTTAGAAGACTGCCTCGAGCAGGAAAAACGCAGATTGCAAACCAATGGCAAAGTGGTCTTTTTGAGCAAGCCCCATCCCTATATGCTCGATACGATTGCAGCGGATATCCAGAATGCAGTTGCCGGATATTATTATGTCGGTGACATGCCAGATGATATGGTGGCTGCAAAAAGAGCGGCAGTCGGATATAAAGGTATCGGGATGCTCCTTTCCAGCCCTGACAGGGCCCGCTTAAAAGCGGATCTTCTAAAAGCCGGCGCTCATGCCGTCCTCGAAGATTTTGACCAATTAAAAAGACTAATCGAATCTAATAACACCTAAATCTTATTCTAAAATAATTCTCGGTTCTGATTAGATTCTTGAAAGATCCATTTAAAAATGAATATTTGAAGCAATCTCAAAATAGTAGATCACGTCTAAGGGCATGACGTAAACCGATTCAAAAGCGGAGCATAAACGTTAGTATTCGAGTATTTTGAATCGGTTTAGAACAAAGCCCTTGGGCGTTAGATGCATTTTTGAGGTAGCTTCAGTTATCTTTGCCAGCATACATCATTAATGCCGATTTCAGATCCAATAACATCGATGCGGCGAATCTTACCGCCCTCGAGGATTAGAGTTTTGGATACATTCCGCTCGTTTGAAGCGATCGCCGCATCATCGATCATGTTGTTGTTTTTGTCGAAGGCTTCGACCCGCATGCTGTTGTGATGGCAGGCTTTGATCTCCACTCGGGAGGGGCCGTCGCCAAAATGTTCTTCCGGAAAGTTAATCGAGGCAAACTCTCCGCTGCCACTGCTGGTTCCCGCCCAGCTGATTTTGATGTCGTTGGTGCCGTCCCCTGTGGGGCAATATACCTCCACAGATATCATTTGAGTCGCACCCGTCTGTGATTTCCCGCCCTTGAATACAACATTATTTTTTTCAATTTCCGGCGTGCCGGCGGCAGCCGGTAGTTGATTTATTTTCGCGCAACATCCGCTTACGAAAAGGAGCACAAACACACCAATCGTAAAGTAGGTGCCGCTTTTCCCATTCTTCATCATCTTATACCTCCTTTCGCCTGCATCAATTTGCTGCCATTTTCTTTGACAATTCGTAATAGACATTTAGCCTTACATTCCATCAACTTAAGCTACAATACGCTAAAGTCAATAAATACGATTTGGAGAAACAGCCCTTGGGCGTTCGAAGGCTGTGCCGATGACCAGAAAAAATTTGTCATCGGCTATCCGTGCAGATGGTTGCCGGGCACATAGAATCGTTCCACAATCATCTGTATCAGGTCGTTGCGACCTGGTGCATATGAACATCTCTTTGGGGGAAGGGTATGGAAACACCTTCCGCATCGAAACGCTCTTTAACCGTGCGTGTCACATCCCAGTATACATCCCAATAATTATCGGTTTTTACCCAAGGCCGGACAACAAAATTCACAGATGAATCGCCTAATTCATGGACCTTAACCACCGGTTCGGGGTCCTTAAGGATGGCTTCATGGTTCCGCAAAATTTCTTCCAGGATTTTTTGGGCCTTGGCAATGTCGTCACCGTACCCAATGCCGAAAACCATATCCACACGGCGTATATCCGAGCCGGTAATATTGACAATTTTATCTCCCCAAATCATATTATTGGGCAAAACCACGATCTGATTGTCTACTGTTTTCAGTGTTGTTGAAACAATCGTCATGGCATCGACCTTTCCTAAAGTGCCCCCGATATCGACCAAGTCGCCGACATCATATGGCCGGTATATCAATATCATAATTCCGGCTGCAAAGTTGCTCAACGTTCCTTGCAGTGCAAAGCCGATGATAAACCCGGCGGCCCCAATGGCAGCCAGCAGCGGTCCAATATTAATTTCCAGCATGGATAATGCCACCACGAAACCTACAATGAAAATGAGCTTGCGCGTGATGGTTACGATAAAATCTTTTAAAAGCGCTGAAGCACCCTCAATTCTGACGACGGCCTTTTTGACAGCTTTGCTGATCAGAATGGCCAGAAGCCAGGAGGCCAGAACGACAACTAAAAATAGTGAAATGTTCTTGACCCACCGAAGCCCTCCCTCAGTTGATGTTAACCAGCCGGTAATCGTCGTCCAGGTGGCCTTGGCATCGGTTATTTCTACATCAACCCCGGATATGGCCTGGCTGTATGCTTCGTAATCATCGACTTTGCCGCCTTTTGATCTGAATTCTTCAATAACGGCTTTGAAGCGATCCGTGAGACGCGTCTGCTGTTCTTTAAGCTGATTGACAGATTCAAGCAACTGGGTTTTCTCATCATCCTTGGCCGTTAATGCCGAAATTTGCAAATCACTTAATTTTTCGCCGTGCTTTTTTATGACCTGCAGCCAGCCATCGGCTTCAACTGCCAGATCATCTTTGGTCATCGGTTTTAAGCGATAATTTAGTTCTTCAATTGAAATGTCGAAATTGCCTGTCGTTACAGGCTCTGGTGGCGGTTTTTTCTTATCTTCGGCAGCAATACCCATCAACGGTGATAGGGCAACAATCCACATCACCATCAACATCGCAGTGCTTTTCCATTTGCTGGCAAATTTGTTTGATACCATTTTCCGACCTCCTTTAAAATGACTGATCTAATCTGTTCTCACATAGACAGAAATGGATGTGATATTTCAGAATAGTAATCACACAGGAATCATAGTCAAAATCTTATGCTGTGACGGGCGGAAATATCCGGTGGGGAAATTTCATCATTTTTCAATTAACTGAAAATTTTTTTTTGTTCGGGATCATACAGCGCCCGCTCGGGCTTGCATGTGGCGGGATAAATCTTTTGGTAACATTCAATTTCATAGCTGTCCGACGGATCGGCTTTGTCAGGCGGCACATAGCCATAAGCAATGGTTTTGGCAACAGTGTATCCATAGCCGGCACTGGTGGTCACACCGATGACGTTGTCCCTGTGCAGAATGGGTTCGCTGCCCCGCAGCATAACCGGCTGATCAGCGTCTATCGTAAACGTACACAGTTTCCAGCGCGGGCCGTCTTTCCGGGCTTTCACCAGGGCTTGACGGCCAAGAAAATCACCTTTGTTCAACGCCACGCAAAAACCCAGCCCGGCATCATAGGGCGTATATTCCGGCGTCAGCTCCGCCCCCCACTGACAATAGCCTTTTTCCAGATGCAAAGAATGGATGGCCCGGTAACCTGCATTGCAGACCCCCAGAGGCTCGCCGGCATCCCAGAGGCGCTCGTAAACATGAGCGGCAAACTCAGCCGGTATGTAAAGCTCGTAGCCCAGCTCGCCCACATATGTAATCCGCAGTGCTGTAACGGGGGCACTGCCGATGGTGAGGGTTTTGCATTTGCCATGGCGAAAATTCTCATTGCGGATGTCGCTGCAAGTGACCTTTTCAAGCAATTGGCGCGAATACGGCCCGATTACATTGATCACAGCCAGACCGGCGGTAACGTCCCTAACAGTAACGCTGCCGTCTGCAGGGATATGTTTTTTGATCCATTCAGCATCGTGACGTCCAAAGGCTGTGCCGGTGACCAGAAAAAATTTGCCTGCGGCTATCCGTGCAATGGTTAGATCGCATTCGATGGTACCGCGAGCATTGCATAACTGGGTGTAAGTGATACTGCCAACCGGTTTGTCGATATTATTAGCCGCCAACCAGTCGAGAAAATCCAGTGCTTTGGGACCTTCGATTTCAAACTTGCAAAAAGAGGACTGATCGATCAGCACCACCTTATCACGGGCAGCCTGATGTTCGTTGCCAACATGCACAAACCAGTTGGGAACGCCAAAGGTCAATTCGTCAATGGGCTCGATGCCATCGGGTGCGAACCAGTTGGGTCGCTCCCAGCCGTACTTGGCGCCGAAGACAGCGCCTTTTTCTTTGAGGAGTGCATACAGCGGCGTTCGCCGGATTCCTCGCGCCGATTCGTGTTCTTCGTTGGGCCAATGGATGGTATAATGCTTGCCGTAAATTTCCCGGGTACGCTCCAGGTTGTATGATCGGCTGAGGTGGTGCGGTCCGAGTCGACGAATGTCCAGAGGCCAGATATTTAAGCTGGGTTCACCCTCGATGATCCATTCGGCCATCATTTTACCGGCACCGCCACCGGCGGCGATGCCGAAGGCGTTGAAACCCACGGCCACAAAACAATTCTCCAGCTCCGGGGCTGGTCCCATGATGGCATTGCCGTCCGGGGTGAAGGCTTCCGGCCCGTTAATGAGTTCGGAAATACCAATCGTTTGCAAGCAGGGGGTGCGCTTCATAGCCGGCTCGGCCAGCTGCATAAAATGATCGCTGTTGGAATCGAGCAGGCGTGAAGAGAAATCATCGGGCACGCCATCCACCGCCCAGGCAATGCCGTTTCTTTCATAGCCGCCCATCACCAGCCCGCCGACTTCTCCTTTATAATAGATTAGATTGTCCTTGTCGCGGATGGTCGGTATATCTTGCGGCATCCCGTCAATTGCTTCGCTGACCAGATATTGATGTTGAAAGGGCACCACCGGCGTATTGACCCCCAGCATTCTCCCCATCTGGTAGCCCCACATCCCGCTACAGTTAACAACGATTTCGCACTGGATATCACCGCGCGTGGTTTTGACAGCCGAGACGCGCTTGCGGCCGAATTCAAATCCGGTCACCAGGGTATGGCGATAGATTTTGACTCCACGATTGCGGGCCCCTCTGGCCAGCGCCTGGGTAATACCTGATGGGTCGGCCTGCCCGTCGGTCGGCATGAAGGCAGCGCCGATTAGACCATCCAGCGAAATGATCGGACACAGATCAAAAGCTTCTTTGGGCGTTATCATATGCATTTCCAGTCCGAAGCTGCGCGCGGTGGTGGCTCCCTTTTTGAGCTCCAGCATGCGCTCGGTGGTGCTGGCCAGATGTAAACAGCCGGTTTTTTTCCATCCCGTATGCAAACCCGTTTCGGCTTCCAGCCGTGCGTACAGATCGACGCTGTATTGCAGCATGCGCGTGAGGTTGCGATCCGAGCGCAGCTGTCCGACCAAGCCGGCAGCGTGCCAGGTGGAACCGCTGGTCAGCTCGTCTTTTTCAACCAGCACCACATCCTGCCAGCCCATCTTGGCCAGATGGTAGGCGGTGCTACAGCCGATAATACCGCCGCCGATGATCACAACCTGTGCGCTGTCTTTCACTTTAAAAAATTGCCTGCAATTTTTTAACCGAAGTATTCCCGGATAAACGCAATAAAGCGTTCATTTTCTTCGTCAATCCCGGGGGTGACACGAAAATATCCGGTCTTGCCGTGGATCTCACCGATACGTTTCAGATACACTTTATGGGATTTTATGGCTGCATCCAGTATTTCAGAGGTCGTTTTACCTGTCATGGAGGCATCCACCAGCATGTAATTGCCGTGAGCCGGATAGGGCTTGAGCCCCAATTTCTGTAGTTCAACGGTAAACCGATCCATCCAGCTATTGTTGTGTTTGACCTTGGCTTCGACTTCCGCCGGGTTATCCAGGATGGCTTCGGCCGCTGCGGCCGACATCAAACTGACATTCCAGGGTAAAAACATCTTATTGAAGGCCTCGATCATCTCTTCGTTCCCCAGCACAAAGCCAAAGCGAATGCCGGCAAATCCGTGTGCTTTTGACAGGGTGACGGATAAAAACACGTGGGGATATTTCTTGATCAAAGGCGCTTTGGTTTTATGGTCCGGTGTATAGGCGGCGTAGGCTTCATCGATGCACAACGGGATTCCGGTTTCACAAAACCGGATCAGATCGTCGTCATCAATAAACACACCGGTCGGGTTGTTGGGGTTGATCACCAGAATCAATCGGGTCTTGCCTGCGATGGCATTGAGCATGCCGTCGACATCATACTGCAGATCGCCCTCGCGCAGCGGAATTTGCACCGCTTTGGCACCGCACAATTCTGCCCGCACCGGAAACAGCTCGAATGTCGGGGTGGACATAATGATCTCCTCCCCGGGCTGCATGAATATGCGCATCATAGCGTCGATGGTCTCCGATGAGCCATTGCACAGCGCGACATTATCGGGGCCTAGGTCATACATTTTCCCGATTTTGGTGCGCAGGGCTTTAAAGCTGTCCGGATACCAGTTGCCGTGCCGCGCCGCATCGGCAATGGCTTCAATAATTTTTTCAGACGGCTGAATCGGATTTTCATTGAGCATCAGCCGGGCATGATCAGGCTGGGCCCAGGCCTTATCCAGAATGCTGGTATTGTATTCTCTGGCGGTCATCAGCCATGGCACAAACCACTCCTTCAATTCTTTTTTCATTACCATCTCCCTTTATCAAATTTACGAAATAAATTTGAGTTCCAAGATTCACCGTTCGATGAAGTCGCTGAGGATTCATTCCGCGATCGATTTAAGAAAAACTCCCCGACCCGTCATTTAATTAGCTTGTCAATTGGAGTGAAATCGAGGCCAAACGCTTCAGCAACCCCCTCATAGGTGACCTTGCCTTTGACGACGTTGGCCCCGTACTTGATTTCTGAATTTTGCCGCATGGCCTTTTTCCAGCCTTTATTGGCAATTTCCACCGCATACGGCAGGGTGGCGTTGGTCAGGGCCAGGGTCGATGTTTTGGGCACCGCACCAGGCATATTGGCCACACAATAGTGAACCACCCCCTCGACTTTATAAATCGGTTCTGCATGGGTGGTGGCCTTGGAAGTCTCGAAGCAGCCGCCCTGATCGATGGCCACATCGACCAGCACGGCACCTTTTTTCATGGTTTTCAGCATTTCCCGAGTGATCAGCCGCGGGGCTTTGGCGCCCGGAATCAGGACCGCACCGACAACCACGTCGGCCTCTTTTATCAGCCGCCGCACGGTGGTCGGTTTGGACATCAGCAAAAAGCAGTTGCTGGGCATCACATCGCTTAAATATCGCAGTCGTTCCAGGTTCATATCCAGGATATAGACCTTGGCACCCAAACCGCAGGCCATTTTAGCAGCATTGGTGCCCACAACGCCGCCGCCGATAATGACCACCGTGCCCGGATCAACGCCGGGTACGCCTCCCAGCAAAACGCCGTGGCCGCCGTGGGCCATTTCCAGATACTTGGCCCCTTGCTGGATTGCCATGCGCCCGGCCACCTCGCTCATCGGTGTCAGCAAAGGCAACGACCCATCCTCTTGCTGAATGGTTTCGTATGCAATTCCAATTGAACCGCTTTTGATGAGCACCCGGGTCAATTCTTCGGCTGCCGCCAGATGCAGATAGGTAAAAATAATCTGGTCTTTGCGCATCAGATTATATTCGGACGGCAGAGGCTCTTTGACATGCATGACCATCTTGGCATGTTTGAAAACCTCTTCTGGGGTGTTGATGATTTCAGCGCCCGCATCCGTATAGGCTCTGTTTTGAAACCCGCTGCCCTTGCCGGCATTTTTTTCAACCAGAACCTCGTGACCGTTTTGTCGCATGACTTCCACGCCGGCCGGCGTCATGCAAACGCGATTCTCCTCCGCCTTAATTTCTTTTAAAATGCCTACAATCATTCCGGACTCCTTTGATATGATCCTTTTCTAAAGTAATTTATCAATGGGTACGTGCTTTAATCCGAAAGCATCTGCAACCCCTTTGTAGGTCACCTTACCGTCAACCACGTTGGCACCGCGTTTGATTTCAGAATTTTCCTGCATTGCTTTTTTCCAGCCCCTATCGGCAATCTCCGCTGCATACGGCAGGGTCGCATTGTTCAAAGCCAACGTGGATGTGCGTGGCAAAGCTCCAGGCATATTACTAACGGCATAATGGACAATGCCGTCGACCGTATAGGTTGGATCGGCATGCGTGGTTTCTTTTGAGGTTTCAAAACATCCGCCCTGATCGATGGAAACATCTACCAGAACCGACCCCTTTTTCACGCCTTTAAGCATCTCGCGGCTGACCAGCGTCGGCGTTTTACTGCCCGGAACCAGCACGGCTCCCACGACAACATCGGCTTTGGGCAACACCGAACGGATGGCTGCCGGACTTGACATCAGCGTGATACAGTGACCCGGCATCACATCACTCAAATAGCGTAAGCGATTCAAATCGATATCGAGTATGTAAACCTTGGCACCCAGACCACAGGCCAGCTTGGCGGCATTGATACCGACAACACCGCCGCCCAGGATCACTACCGTGGCGGGATCGACACCCGGAACCCCGCCCAGCAGGACACCGTGACCCCCCTGGGCCATCTCAAGATATTTGGCCCCCTGTTGAATCGCCATGTCCCCGGCCACCTCGCTCATGGGCTTGAGCAGTGGCAGGGCTCCGTTATCTTTCTGAATGGTTTCATAGGCAATGCTGATGATTCTGCGATCAAGCATGACCCGGGTCACCTCCTCAGAGGCCGCCAGATGAAGATAGGCAAAATAAATCTGGCCCTTTTTAAGAAAATCATATTCAGAAGGCTGCGGCTCCTTGACCCGCAGAATCATTTCCGCACGCTCAAAAATTTCTGCAGGTGCTTTTTCGATCTGTGCCCCGGCCTTCTCATAGAGGCCGTCACTGAACCCGCTGGGCTTGCCGGCATCTTTTTCGACCAGAATCGAATGGCCGTTTTGCCGCATAAACTCGACCCCGCCGGGAGACAGCGCCACACGGTTCTCATCTGCCTTGATTTCTTTTAGGACCCCGATAATCATTTTTGATCCCCAACTTCAGTGTCAAAGACATAAATATCAGTATCTACTTAGAACGAGGGGTCGGGGAGTTTTTTCATCGAACCCCCGATAATAGCGGAATGAATTATCGGCAGCGAAATCGTGCACTGTCTGAAGGGGTTAGGGAGCGTTGCGAAAGAACAACCACAACCCCGAAGTCACCAATGGGCACAAATTTGATTTTGTGTCTAACCTGTTATTTTATATTTGAATTCTGTTCTTTCGCTACGCTCCCTTAATCATGAGTTGGCACGATGAAGTCGCCGATGATTCATTCCGCGATCGATTTAAAAAAAACACACCGACCCCTTACTTAGATCAAAAGACAAACTCTGCTAAAACACACAAGAGCCCAATCTATAAAAAATCATGTTATTTGCTGCTTTCAGACTGAAAAAAATTCGATCAAATGTTCGGCATGTAACACGCCGTCAAATTCAAAGGGCTTGGCGGATTGCTTCAGCACACCCTTCTCACCATCCGGATCACCCAGAGAGGTCACAACAATGGATGCCGGGCTCAGATCTTCATTTTCAGTGTAGATATTGGTGGTCGCCACCGACCGCAGACCCGCCGCCTGGGCCGCCAGCAACCCGTTACGCGAGTCTTCGATCACAATGCACTGATCGGGTGACAGGCCGGTTCTTTCTAATGCCAGCTGATAAATCTCCGGATCCGGTTTTTTCTTGCTGACCACGTCTCCGGCCAGGACAAACTCGAGATCAATATCTTTCAGCATGCCTTTGGCGATTGCATTGGCCGAGCGTTCATTGGCCGTCGTGCATACGCCTAGGCGAAGACCGGCTGCCATGGCTTCCTGCATCAACCGCTTGACGCCGGCTCTGAGCGGCAGGATGCCGTTTTCGATCATTTCAACAAAAATAGCGGTTTTCTTCTTGTGCAGGTTCAACAAAAATTCATTGTCTTTCTCGGGGACCCCCTCCAGCAATATGCCCTTTTCGGTAAAATAATGGCGCATGCGCTCTTTGCCGCCTGAGATCTGAAGCAGCTTGCCATAGGTGTCGACGTCCCATTGAAAATCATAGCCGAATTCTTTAAACATTTTGTTAAAGGCCACCCGATGACCATCTTTTTCGGTGTCGATGATTACCCCATCCTGGTCCCAGAATATGGCTTTCAGTTCTGACATGACTAATCCTCCTCACTCAAATTGTATCGCTTTGACTCTAAGCCCGGCCTGCGCTACCCAGCAACTCGATCCAGTACTTGATCTTATCCATGATAGCCGTTTTGACGGCCGCATCGATTTTGCCCGGATTGAATTGATCCCGGTTCTTTGAAATATAGTCATAGGTGGTATCAATCAGGGTGTGTTTCAAGTCGGTGGAGACATTAAATTTGGAACCGCCCAGTGAAATCAGCTTTTTGACGACGTCCGGTTTAAGACCGGTACCCCCGTGAATCACCAGCGGCACGCGCACTTCCTGGCCATTGATTAAAGCCGCTATTTTTCCCAGACGCTCAAAATCGAGTTTGGGATCTTTGGTTTTGTAGACCCCGTGGGCGGTGCCGATGGCCGGTGCAAAAATATCGATTCCAGTCTGTTCAACGAAAGCTAGTGCCTGCTCGGGATCACACAGCTCCGCCTCGGTTTCGGACACCCTTACCTGATCCTCAACCCCGGAAACCGTTCCCAGCTCGCCTTCAACGGAAATGCCGCCGGCCGCGTGGCAATAGTCCACTACGGCTTTGGTTTGCCGTATATTTTCGTTAAATTCCTTCTTGGAGGCATCGATCATGATATTCGTGTATCCGGCATCGGCACAGACCTTACAAAATTCCACATCATTGCAGTGATCCAGGTGCAAACAAATCGGTATCGGCGCCTCCGCCGCAAGGGTTTTGTAGATCGCGCCAACAATCTGGGGTTTTAAAAATTTAGACGGTGCCACCGAGCACTGCAGAATCAGTGGTGCATTTAGCTCGGTGGCCGCTTCCACAACCGCCTCCATCTGAATCAGATTGGTGCAGTTAAACGCACCGACCGCGTATTTTCCGGTCGTTGCCTTTAGCAGCATCTGTTTTGCATTGACGATCGCCATTTTTGCCTCCTGAATGATTTTGGGTTAGATGTCAATCGGTTTTTAAATTTAAGTTGCCAGCGCCGGCATGATACCGGCCCAGTTCGATCTCGAGCTTGTACGTATCGCCCCGCAAATAGGAATAAAGAAGCTCGACCGGGATACTGTTCTCATCAAAAGTGAGGCTTTCCATGAAAATACCGGCTGTATTTTTTGGCAATTGCAGGATTTTCGCGATGTCGGCGTTCAGATTGACAGCACTGATGGTCTGGACACAACGCGCCAGTACCACGTTGAACTGCTCCGAAATTATCTTGTACATCGATCCGGTTAAATTCTTGTCCAAAATGCCCTTGAATAAGTCATACGGCAGATAACTTTCCTCGTAGACATAGGGCGTGCCATTCCCCATACGGACACGCCGTACAAGGATGACTTTCTTGTTGGCACCTAAAAATAAATCGCTGGCGACTTTGTCTTCAGCCTGTATGACGCGTTTTGCTAAAACTTTCGAGCGCTGTTTGATGCCGCTATCCTGCATCAAATCCGTGGTGCTGGAAATATGTGTCAGCTTCTGTCTTAATTCGGTCGGTGCCGGAGCAGATACAAAGGTGCCGGTGCCCTTCTCTTTTCGCAGCAGCCCTTTGGCGGTTAATTCCGCTATGGCCTGCCGAACGGTGGTACGGGTGACATCGCACATTTTGGCCAGTTTTACTTCAGACGGTAGTTGTTCACCGGTCCGATATCTCCCGGTTTCAATGAGCTCGCTTAACCAGGCGCTGATCTGAAGGTATTTTGGAATCGGATTGGAGTTGTCAACAATTTTCACCGGATCAACCCTTTAATATAATATCCGCTTCCTTTGCAAAATTAGATCAAAAGCGGAAAAAAATGAGCCATGTCGACAATTTGGTTAGTTGACTAAAAGTGTAGATGTATATACAACAAACCAATTCATATGTGCAACCCGTTTTTAGTGAATCGCCCAGAAATATCCAAAAATCACTTTTTTTTGCAGTATGTGCGAATCCCCTGCCACCGAAGACGTTGATAATGATGTTTGCTTTAATGGGTCTAGAGTTGAACATAAGGCTTGACAATGAAGTATTTGATTTAAATTATTACATACCCTTATGGCAATTCAACGGGTGAGGAAAAAACATGGAAATCGGGTTGGTGAGCGCTATTTTAATAGTGGCCATGATTTTACTGGTAACCGAGAAACTGCCGGTGGATCTGACGTCCATCGGCATCATGGTCGTGTTGGTTGTCACCGGAATCTTGGCGCCTGAAGAAGCCATTGCGGGCTTTGCCAGTCCGGCAGTCATCACCGTGGGATCCATGTTTCTGATCAGCCAAGGCATGATTCGCACCGGCGCCGTTGGGTTTATCAGTCAAAAGGTCGTTGAATATTCGCGCGGCAAAACCGGGTTGGCCTTTTGTTTAATCCTGCTCATTGTCGGAGCGGCTTCGGCCTTCATCAACAACACGCCCGTCGTGGTTCTGTTTATCCCCATTATTTTGGGCCTCGGCTGTGAGCTTGGCTTCAGCCCGTCCAGAGTGCTCATTCCGGTATCCTACGCCTCTATTTTGGCCGGCACCTGTACGCTGATTGGAACCTCCACCAACATCATTATCAGTGACCTGAGTGCTGCACACGGATTCGGGTCCATCGGCATGTTTGAGCTTTCACCCCTGGGTGTGCCCCTGGCGCTGCTGGGTATTCTTTTTCTGATTTTTGCCGCACCGAAATTGATGCCGAGCATGCACAATCCGGTGTGTGAGCTTAAAGATGAAGAGCATCGCCGTTATCTGGCCGAATTATATGTACCGCGCGAGAGCCCCGTAATCGGCCAGGACCCGGTCGCCCTTTTCGTTGAAAAGTATCCCAACATGGAGGTGATCGAGCTGATTCGCTATTCCCATGTTTACTACCCCGAACGGGATCGTGTTCAAATTGCTCCCGATGACCTGTTACTGGTAAAAGGCTCGGCCAATGATCTGGTTGAAATCCTTCACGATGATCTGTTACAATTACCCCTTGTTGAGAAGGGGATGACTTTCGGGGCCAAGCAAAAAGAATCCCTGATAGTCGAGTTGATTATCCCCCCCCAGTCGTCGCTCGTCGGCCAGAGACTGGTATCCAGTCGTCTGCGGCGGGATCCGGATATCCATATTATCGCCATCAAGCGCAGAGCGCTTCATTATGATGAACCTAAAGTCAAGGACATCCTGTTAAAAATCGGCGATATCCTCCTGGTACGTCTGCCGCAATCATCACTTGAAAGACTGCGCGGCGAAACGGATTTTATCATCGTCGAAGATGTCCACCATGAAATTGTGCACAAGAGACTGGCGCGCCGTGCATTTTTAATATTTGGGGCCATGGTGGTGGCGGCCAGTACGGGAGTGGCGGATATTTTGATTTGTGCCTTGGCAGCCGCCTTTTTGATGGTTTTAACCGGTTGCTTGCAGCTGCGGGATGCCTACCGCGCCATGGACGGCCGGGTTATTTTGATTATCATCGCCATGATAGCGTTGAGTGCAGCGTTGGAAAAAACAGGTGCTTCGGAATTTTACGCCAGGGCCTTTTTGAGTTTGTTCAAAGACGCCGGCCCGGTGTTTGTTTTAAGCGGCGTAATCGTTTTAACCAGCATCAGCACTCATGTGTTGAGTAACAACGCCACCGCCATTCTGCTGCTGCCGATCGCCATATCCGCCGCCCAGAGTCTGGGCGTTGACCCCAAACCGTTCATCGTCGCAGTCTGCTTTGGTGCCAGCGCCTGTTTTGCCACGCCGATCGGGTATCAAACCAATCTGCTGGTCTACGGCCCCGGCGGATATCGCTTCAGCGATTACGCCAAACTGGGCATGCCGCTCAACATAATGGTCTGGGTGATGGGCTCGCTATTTATTCCGATGATATGGCCGTTGTAGAAATTTTTCTTGGAATGAAAACGCTTTTTAAAGGCATTTTACAAAAACCGCACGGACCCGAAACCATTGCCAGTAAAACCGCTAGAAGCGCAGCAAGAAAAACAGCAGGGAAAATAAAATAGGAGTAAAGATAACAGGAACAGGTGGAAGTACGATCAAGCCGTTTATAAAAGAGAATTCACACGAAGGCCAACCATAATGCCCCCACCATTGATGTCACTAAAGAAGCTGATGAGGTCAGAGGAAAGGTTTTTGATCCTATTGGGCATGATAATGGGACTGCTTGTTCTGCAGCCGATTTTGAGTCGGTTTATCGCTGTCCGCATTCTGATCAATATCTTCCTGACGGCCATTTGCCTATCCATGGTTCATGCGATCAGCAGCAGAAAACGGTATGCGATTGTCGGCATCTTTTTGGCAGTCCTGATGCTGGTATCGATATGGTTACAATATGTCTATACGAACAAAACGGTTGAAGCGGTTGGCATGCTCTCCGGCGGCTTGTTTACAATTTTGGTCATCGCTAGTCTTCTGGAATTTATCCGCAAGTCGGAGAAGGTCGATCGGGAAGTTATTTATGCGGCTGCATTGTTATATCTGCTACTGGCACTCATGTGGGCCTTTTTGTATACCTTTTTAGAGTGGGTTGACCCGGCCTCGTTTAATATCGACCTCGGCCAGGCACAAACCAATTTTGCGGCGCTAAAGTATTACAGTTTTGTAACAATTACCACGCTGGGCTACGGCGATATCGTCCCCGTCACCGAGGTGGCCAAGGCCTTTGCCGTACTGGAGGCCGTCGTGGGTCAGCTGTATCTGGTGGTGGCGGTTGCCTGGCTGGTGGGAATGCATGTTTCGAGCAGGTCTTCGAAGACCTGAGGCCCCCTACGCAGGTAAAAGGCAAGCGCAAAAACGCCCAAAAGAAGCAGAAGCAAATGATATCGCCAGGTTTTTAGCGGTTGTCAATGGGGATAAATTCTGTTTGCGTCGGGCCGGTGTAAATCTGACGGGGACGACATAGCTTCCAGCTGCGATCATCCAGACTTTCCTTCCACTGGGCAATCCAGCCCGGCAACCTGCCGATCGCAAACATCACCGTAAACATGTTGGTGGGTATTCCAATAGCCCGCAACACAATACCGCTGTAAAAATCCACGTTCGGATACAGATTGTGTTCAATAAAATAATCATCCTTTAGCGCCACCGCCTCAAGTTCCTTGGCAATATCCAACAATGGATCGGAAATTTCCAGTTTGGCCAGCAGGGTATCACACATTTTTTTCATGATTCTGGCCCGCGGATCATAGGTTTTATAAACCCGGTGCCCGAATCCCATTAGCCGGAAGGGATCTTTTTTGTCTTTGGCCCTTTCAATCGCCCGTTTCATATTCTTGCTTTCAGCGATTTCACTGAGCATCTCAATGACGGCCTGGTTAGCCCCGCCGTGCAAAGGACCCCACAGAGCAGCGATGCCAGCGGAAATGGCTGCATAAAGATTCACACGGGCGCTTCCTACCAGGCGCACGGCTGATGTTGAGCAATTTTGTTCATGATCGGCATGCAAAATCCAGAAAACGCGCAGGGCATTGACCACATCGTTGTCGATGTCATAGGGTTTAACCGGTGAATCGAACATCATATTTAAAAAATTGGCGCAATAGGCCAGATCGGAGCGTGGGTAAACCACTTTGTGGCCTCTTGAAATTTTATAGGACATCGCCGCCATCGTTCGAATCTTGGAGAGCAGGCGTGTCACGGTCATATTAATCTCTTCTCCCAAATCCTGAAGCGCCGGATAAAAGCTTCGCATGGCATTAACCATCGATGAAAGGATCCCCATGGGGTGGGAAGAGCGGGGAAAATTTTCGTAAAACGCACGCATATCCTCGTGCACCAGCGAGTTGTCATTGAGCAGAACCGAAAAGCGGATCAGCTCCTGGCGATTGGGCAATCTACCGTTGATCAACAGGTAGGCCGTTTCTTTAAATGTGGCTTTGGCAGCCAGCTGCTCGACCGGAATACCGCGATATCGCAGGATTCCCTTTTCTCCGTCCATAAAGGTGATGGAGCTGGTGCAGCTTCCGGTATTCACATAGCCGGGGTCCAGGGTGACCAGGCCGGTGGCGGCCCGCAGCTTTGAAATATCAATGGCCTTTTCGCCCTCGGAGCCCACGACAATCGGAAGCTCATATTCTTTGTTTGCGTATACCAGTTTGATCGTCTCTGCCATTGTTCTTGCTCTCTTTCAATTGCCAGGTCAATCACAGAAAATTCATCCCTTGAATTTTGCATAAGAGTGATCTGACCTTCGCATTAATTATCCTGTAAAGTGAAGTTTATATACGAATAACCGACCGTTGGCAACCCGCCAACGCGCAGGACGTATTTTCTCAGCGAAGTTTACTTGCCGAAACCGATGTGGTAAAGCAGGAGAAAATTCCACTACTTGAAATAGTGGAATTGAAACGTTACGCGTTACGGGTTAAGAGTTGAAACTTGAAAGTGCATGTTGCAACGCCATACGCGTAACACGCAACCTGAAACACGCAACGATATGCCGAACACTTACCGCAAATATTTGGATCAAGATCTGCAGTTCGATTAACCTATAACATGTTGACAGGGGAACCCCATGTCCTTCAAAGAAAATCTGCTAACCAAATTAAAAATCGATCGCCTGGCCGCCAAAGTGATGGCTTCCTTAGGACCGGCCGAAAGCGGCAAAAGACTGGACAAAGACGCCATGCGTGAGCTGCTGGCGATGAGTCCATACGAACATCAGACGTCACGGGATCTGGACCTGTACGTCGAAGCGGTCGCCGGAGAGCAGCAAAAAATTTTGGTCTTCGACAACGAATTGCCGATTTACCGGACGACCATCGAAGATGTAACCATACGCAAAAGTCCGTTGATCAAAGAGATGGTCAAAATCGGCAACATCATTAAAATCCTCAAAGATTCTGATGTCAAAATCAGCCGCAAAGATGAATCGGTTAAGGCCGTTCAACAGGGATGCATCGACCAGCTCGATCTTGCTTTTAGCGCATCCGATATCGATGAAATTGCAACGGACGGGCAGGCTTCCCTGGAGAGGGATTACCCTGACGGTGTGATCGAAAGCCTGGAGCTGTTTGCCGAGCTGCTCAATTACAGGCCGGCACCCAAAGTTTTTCAGCTCAGCCGCCATGTCATTTTCGGAGCGTTGGCCGCTAAAGCCGGCGGTGAGGCATTATTCGGCCCCATGGTCATTTACAGCCGGGTCCACGGCAATCTAAAGCTCATTACGGCGCAAATCAGCAGCTTTGATAAACCCAAAATAGATCTATTTCAGCAGATCGCTGCCGGCAAACAAGCTGCAGCCGTTGAAGGTCCGGACGTTTTTGAGCATCTTAAACAAACCGTTTTGAAGGAAACCGGTTAGCGTCGCTGGCCCGACCCGGCGGGCCCGTTTTTATCTGCGTTATAAGACTTGCCGAAAACCGTGCAGACGACGCCGCATTTTATTTGCTCTTCCGCCTCTCTTTACGACGAGCGATCCCTTAAGCCTTTTTCGCATTTTTTATCTTTTGGATAAGATCTTGCAAATCCGGCGGTTTTTCGATTACGTCCAACGCCCCCAGTGCTTTGGCCTCGATGCGCTTCTCCGCGGGTACGTTTCCGGTCAGAAGGATGATTTGCATTTCGGGCTGTTTTGTCTTCATCAGTTTCAATGCCTTGAACCCATCCAGAGCCGGCATCATAAAATCCATGAAGACAACGTCATAGGATTCTTGTTCAATCATTTTAAGGGCATCCTCAGCCGAAGAAGCGGTTGAAACATCAATTCCGCGCGCGCCTATCCGCTCTGCGATGATATCCAGAAAATCTTTTTCATCGTCGACGATTAACACTTTTTCTGTCATGCAGCATACCTCGCCAATTACTCCCTGAATCTCGCATGAAAATTAATGAGAAGTTGTTAAACTGTTTAATGACAGCGTTTTACGTAAATCAGCACAGTAGAGTAAAGTACCGATCAGCTAAAATGGATGAAAATCATTTAATCTCATTATTTTCACCCGATGGGCGAGCCGGAGGCTTTCATCTGCTGCGTTATTAAGGGCGAGGCATAGTTCACTATAGCCTCGGCCTTAAATGCCTTGCATATGAAAGCCTCCGGCTCGTGCAAAATCCAGGTAATCATCTTTCTGGTCAATTACTCTCTATCGATGTCTTCAGCGACTCTGACGACAATTTCCCGGTTGTCGGTTCTGACTTCCAGCTCCGCCCCCAGCAAATCGCAGAGGCCCTTCTCGGGTTCCGCCGGAAAGGGTTTCAACGGGGCTCCCGTCAGGCCGCCAAGACCTTTGAAAAAGATCTGTACCCCGCTTTCTGTTTTTTTAGGCGCCAGTTCGACCGTTTTTTCTTCACTCGCTGCGTCCATCGCAAAATCCAGGCACAACCACAGCAGATTCATAAACAAAAACGGAGCGGTCCTCAACGTCAGCGGATCTCGCCTGTCTTTTAGCTGAAGGGCAACTCCGCGCAATGATGCGAATCGACCCGATAAACTCACCAGCAATTCCATTAGGTCGTTCAAATCGATGGTTTTGATCTGATCGTCCACGCTGTGTGCCAGCCGGTTCATGTTTTTCAGGATGGCATCCGTCCGGCCGACCTGTTTGGCAACGATCAGGGAGATATTTTTCAGCCGCTGCGGTTCGACAACCGCCCCCTGGTCTCCCATCAGCGCAAGGTCCTCGAGAAGCCCGGCATTTTCATTGACGATCGCCAGGATATTTTTTATTTCATGGGAGATCGATGCCGTCATTTTACCGAAAAATTGGAGACCGGACTCAGCGACGGGCTCTAACTTGGCATTCATACGAACCTCTCTTTTTTGTGAGCCTGGCGGGTCATTTGCCGGAATGATCCTCGCCGGCCTCTTGTTCGTTTGTTTGCTGTGTCTTAAGCGGCAGCCGGATATTGAACCGGGTTCCCCGGCCAAGCTCGCTTTGAACGCTAATCTGGCCCCCTATTTCCTGAACCAGCGCATAGGTGACGGCCGGGCCGAGTCCCGTCCCGCTCTCACCGTCTCTCGAGTAAAAAAAAGGCTCGAAAACGTACATAAGGTCCGACTTGGCAATTCCCGGACCGCTATCGGTGAAGGTGATCGAAACAACGTCGCCATCCGCGCGCTCGGCTTTTACCTCGAGGTGGCCGCCATCCTTCATAACCGCAAAAGCATTGTTGAACAGGCTAAAAAAAATCTGTTCTAATTTGCCGCGATCACTCTCAAACTGAGGAATATCGTCGGCCAGATCCACGCCGACCGTAATCGATCTGTATTCAGCCTCTTTGGCCAAAACGCCTTTGACCTCGCTGATAATTTCCTGCAGGTCGATGTTCTGGATCCTGACATTGAGGTGGCGCGCAAAATTCAAAAGGCCTTTGGTGACCGCTGCACAGCGTTGCACGGTGGTGAGCACCGAGTCTACGAGGCTGATGAGCTTCGGATCCGCTTTGTACGCTTCGGTTAGGGTGAATATATCTCTAATATGTCCGGCTTTCTCGTTGATGATGGCCAGCGGGTTATTGATTTCATGGGCGACACCGGCAGCCAGGCGCCCCAAAGAGACCATCTTGTGGGTGTATTCGGCCTGACGCAGGTTGTCGACCCGCTGCTGATCGGCCTCGTGAATTTGATCGACGAGATGCGATGAGACCGCCAGGGTGACCAGCAATATCATTAGAATACTTGTGACTAAAATCGCCGTAAAGGCCCATCCGGTCTTGTACCAGGGTTGAACCAGTTCGCCTTCCTCTTTGGCGATCATCAATATAAAGGGTGTTTTGGGAATATAGGCATAGCCGATTACCGCCTTTTGATTTTTATCATTTCGGGTTTCAAACACATGGGCCCTGGGTGAGTAATCGGGAATGCGTACCGGAATTTTATTTAAAACCGAGCCGTAATACCGTGAAGGCGTTTGCAACACGCCCGTTTGGTTGGTAATAAAGGCATCCGTTTTTTCTCCGACCTTGAATTGCGCAATCAATTCATTGAACTTTTGGGCATCCAGAGCTGCGCGTAACACAAAAAACGAACCCTCCGGCAGACGCCGTTTGACGGCCAAATCAAAGTGGGGATCTCGGCGAAATTCCATATTCAATTCGCTGATGTAGACACCATGCCGTAATACTTGACCAAACCAGGGCGCATTGCTGTAATCCACGCCGCTCAGGCGGTGAGGTCCAAGATAGGTTTGCTGAATGCCTGAGCTGTCGATGATACCCAAATCAGTGAACCCGCCGAATCTCTTATTGAGGTTGTCGAGGATGACGGCCAGGCGCCCTTTTGCATTCAGCGTTTCGAACGTATGATCATGAGCAATAAAATCCAAGACCGAGCGGCGCTCTGAAATAAAGAGGGAGACTGCCCGCCACGAGTTGGAAACCATCTGCGAGGTGCGCAATTCCAACTCCGCGTCGGCGGTATCCTGATGCAGCCGGTAGCCGGCCAGGGCCCAGATGATCAAAGGCACCAGCGCCACGGATGCCGTCACCAGAACCGCTCGTTTCCAAATACGGCGAAAATCAAAATGGTGTCTGAACGGCCCGCCGATGGCATCTTCATGATCCCAAAAGCGAGGCTTGAGTCTGCTAAAAATCGACATCTGAATTTCTATGCCCCATCAGATAGGGATTCGGTCCAAACGAAAATGCTCCGGTCAAGCCGCTTAACGCCTGGATTCTTTTTTTCGGCGAATTTTTTCATTGGCCTTTTTGATAGTTTCGCTGAGCTCACTGATGTCCAGCGGTTTCTGCAGGTATGCAAAAGCACCTAGCTTCATGCACTTTTCCCGGTCTTCTTCATGGCCGTGGCCGGTTAGAATGATGACCTCGATCTCCGGGCGGGTTTCTTTGACTTTTCGCAAAACCTCCAGACCGTCAATTCCCGGCATTTTAAGATCAACAATCATTACCTCCGGTTCGTCTTCTCTGATCAGATCAAGGGCTGATTCCCCGTCATAGGCGATCGCCGGCCCCATATCCCGCATGATTAACCGTTCAGAAAGCGTTTGAACAAACTCACGCTCGTCATCGACCAACAGCACTTTTGCGGGCATTTCAAAATTGTGTTTACGATAGATGTCCGATTTGTGAAAATCCTTGCCCACTTTGGTTTCGACCCCCTTGACGCCGGGAATCCGTTCTGCGAGCGATCGAAGTTCATCCTGCAAGCGGCTTAGCCGTAAGACCTGTTTATTGACGGTAATGGAAATCAGGCCGTCTTTGGCGCTGATGTCGATGTCTGCATGATGGCCCTCCCGCGCCAGAGCAACTTCGGTAACGGCTGCGAGACGAAAATCCGCCAGAGCCTGCTTCGAGCTTTCTGTGGGCCGGACCACACTGCTGCTGGCATTGTCGGCTATGAGCGCGGCCGCATCTTCCGCTGTCATTTTGTCAGCCGGGATAACGATATCGTAGAGACCCGCATCCCACGGATCGCTTTGCCTAAAGAGCAGATCAATCCATGCAGCGCACTCCTCTTCACGCTTTTGAACCAGTTTGGCAGCCTCTTTTTCTGATATGCCGTGCTCCCGGGAAGCGGCAGCAATTCGATATTTAAGGCTCGCGATTAAACACACCCGCAAGGAGTGGCTAACGGCCTTCGGTAACAATTGCCCGCAAAAACAGGTAACGAGCGCATTGTCGTCGGGGATCAGTTCCGCCAGGGCCAGTTTCAAAAAAGTGATGGAACGCTCCTTTTCACGCGTAAATTTATTGAACACCGAGGACCCGGCTGAAAAGGTCCGCATAATTTTGCTTTCAGCCATCGCCGAGAGCCGGCTGGCCTCGGCAACGATCTCATTGTCGGTAAATAACCGGTATCCCGTGCGGGAAAGGATCTTTTCGATGACCGGGTTTTCATTGCAGAAGCTGCCGCTGAACAGGGTAATGATGGACATTTAAACCTCCATTTTAAACCACCTTAGGGAAGCTTGCATACGGTATACAAGGGACAGTTCTCTTCTTCGCCGCCCCGGTGGGTTTCGCCGTGAACAGCGCCGATGGCTTCTTCTACGGTCGGATAAATATGGTCTTCTCCGATCTTTACAATCAGATGGGTACGCTTGATGACATCCAAAACGGTTCGGTTTACCCCGGCGAGCGAAATATCGATCCCGGCACTCCGGACCCGCTTCACCGTCAAAGATAAGGCTTCCTCACCCGAGGCGTCAATATCGTTGATCCCGCCGGCGGAGATGATAATGTGCTTGAGCTCTTTTTTGGTCCGGCGGCGTTGGCGGATCTGATCTTCCAGGTAACTGGCGTTAGCAAAAAAAAGCGGCCCGTCAAAACGAACCACATCGATATACCGACATTCCTCCAGGCCTCCGGCGGCGCAATCGTGAAGCGCCTGGTCACCGGCCAGGGATAAATCAACGACCTTCGGACGCATGTTTTTGTACAGGAAAACGAGAATGGAAAGAGTGACACCCATCAAAATGCCCCATTCCAGGTGGGGAGCAAGCACCAGCGTGGCGACAAAAGTCAGGATAGAAATCGCGCCGTCATACCACTGCGCCGTCCAGGCGTGAATAACTCCCCTGATGTTGACCAGGCCGACCACAGCCATCATGATGATGGCCGCCAGTACCGATTGGGGCAGATGGTACAAAAGGGGCGTAAAAAACAGAAGAACAACGACCACCGTTAGACTGGTGAATACGCTGGACAGGCTGGAATTTGCTCCGGACTGCAGGTTGACAGCCGATCGGGAGAAAGATCCTGAAGTCGGGTAACTTTGGGAGACAGCCCCGCAAATATTGGCCAGTCCCTGGCCGACGAGTTCCCGGTTGGGATCCAGCCGCTGACCGGTAATGGCGGCCATGGCCTTGGCAACGGAGATCGCTTCCATAAACCCCAGTAAAGAAATGATGACCGCAAAGGGCAACAGGTGTGAAACAACATGATAGTCGATTTCAGGTACCGAAAATGAAGGCAGTCCCCGGGGGATACTGCCCACCACCTCCCCGCCCCCCGTCAATTCCAAGTGATCGGACACAAGCGGGGCGTTGCCCACCTGTATACGCCAAAATCGACCGTCACCTTCAGCCCCCTGTGGAATTTCACCGGTCGGATAGAATTTGAGCGAACCATCGCTCTGTTTGACGCCTTCAAAAAGAAAGTCCCGTATCATTCTCCTATAGTTTCGGGCCTCGCTCTTGTGTTGCTCAATTTGGAGGCCGAAACGTTCCACGGCATGTTTTGTCTCAAGCGCTTTAAGTGAATCCTGCGTTGGTTGATTGGCTCTAAGACGAACGACCAAAGCCGCACGTTTTTTGGAAATACGCGTGACCGACTCAATCGCCCCGTTGAATTTTTCGATGACCTCGCCGATCTGGGCAGCCCTGATGTCGGCAACATCCGCCACTGTCTTGTGTTCAAATTCAAGCGCCCAGCTCAGCGTGGTTGTCACCACCACGGCCACAAGGACATTCGGAATCCGCGGTGAAATCCGCTTTAACCCGAACATAATGATGAAGCCCAGGGCAGCCATAAACAGCGTGGGCCAGTGAGTGTAATGCGCGGCGGCTTTTATGACGTTGTATATCGTTTCATGGTGATGTTGTGCCCTTTCCACATAGACACCGAACAATTTTGACAGTTGAGAAGACGCAATAATGAGCGCGGCGGCGTTGGTAAAGCCGTTGACCACCGGATGGGAAATGAAGTTGACGACCAGGCCCAGCTTCAGCGCGCCAAGTGCAAATTGGAATACGCCGACCATCAACGCCAGCAAAATAGCATAAGCAATGTATTGTTGACTGCCGGCTGTGGCCAGCGGCTCAAGCGCTGTTGCCGTTAAAAGGGAAACCACCGCCACAGGACCGGTGGCCAGCTGGTGGCTGGAGCCGAAAAGGGAAGCCACCAGCGGCGGAAGAAAGGAAGCATACAGACCATAATAGGGGGGCAGTCCCGCAAGCTCAGCGTATGCCAGAGATTGAGGAACCAGCACCAAAGCAACCGTCAGCCCGGCAACAATATCGGCTTTCAAGCTGTCGATTTTATATACCGCGGGCCAACTCAAAATGGACAACAATCGGTTCATCGTATACCCATCGTTACGATTTTAAAATACGGGGGTCAAGAAAAAAATCCTATAAATCGAATAATTTACCACGATTTGGGAAAAGGGACGCACCCTGTATTTGTCGCCCTGATGGACTTGATCAATTGAAACTTTCGAACAGCTGGGTTAGGATAATAGGTAAAACACATTGCTGCCTGCAACAGGTATCTGAACGGAGGCTGTCGTCAACTTTCTACGCTTAGAGGTCTTTCACTGCGTCCGGAGCCCATCAACAACCAACGGCGAAGGCGAATGATAGCTGACCGTTATGCCGGTGCCCGAACCGGCTATTTGAAATTGTAAGCAATTGACACCATTGAAAAAATATGTATATTCAATCATAAATCAAGTCATTTGAAATTACCATAACGAGACGTGCAGGAGAATCAAAACTTGTTAGATAAAGCAAATGCGGCCGCCCTGCCGGAAAAGCCCGGGCTTTTGCAACGATTGAAAGAGGGGCACTTTAATATTCCGGATTTTATTTATATATCGGCTGCAGATTTTCGAGACCAAAGATTTGATGATTTACAGGTTTTTTTGGATCGCCACCGCGAAAGCTTCAAAGTCATCGCCCGCAGCGCACATCCTCAGGAAGAACTTTTTAAGGGGGGGACCTTTGATTCACTTGAAACCTATGCCGATCTGGGCGGCATTCAATATGCGCGCGCCAAAATCATAAATCTGGCCAAAAGCGCCAAACGACTGTCTATCAAGCGGCAACAAAAATTTAACAACTGCCCCGCGATCGACCCGGAGGAGATGGGCGTTATCGTGATGCCATTTATCAGCGGCACCAGCGTTATGGCCAAAATGCTGGGCAGCCACTGGGAATTTGGTTACTGTCGTGATCGCAATCACAAAGTTCAGCGGGAACCTTACATCACCCGAACACCCCATGATCAACGTTTGATCAGGTTGTCTGAAAAGATACAAGATTATTTGGGGCGCCGCTGTGAAATTGAATATGTCGTTTCGGAAGATAGTCAGATCTACGTGGTTCAGGCCAAAGATATCTCGCACATCGAAACACTCGAACAGCAACAAAGTGAAAGATCGATTATGCTGGATGGGGTTCGCCGCATCAGAAGAAACCATAATTATCGCGAGCGGCCTGTATATGTGATGGACAACAAAGAATTTTACCTCAAAATTATTGGCAGCTGCGAGGATTTTGTTTTAGGGGATGAGAAAAACCGGCCCACCATTGAACGCATTCTTGAAATTGTCACCGACTATCAGACCGAAATGGAAAATTTTGCGCTCAAACACCAGCGGTTCGGCATTCTGGGGCTGTCGATTCAAGAGCCAGAAGAACTGTATCAAATCGCCAATCATTATCTGGATGATTTTCCCGAACTGCAGCCCAAACTTGCCAAAGCGCTGCATGATAATCTTTACAAAATTGACTATTTTTTATCGGAATCCGATACGCTTCTGGCGAAAGACAAATTCAGGGTCAATTTATGCGGCCATGACGCCTATGGCATCGACACGGTTCGCAATCCCATGTGGTCCGTTTACTGGCATATGGATAAACATGAAGACATGCTAAAAGGATTTAAACGTCTGGGATTTAAAACCGGGGACACGATCGGAATTGAAATCGATTCGGATGAAAAACCGATTGTGTATCGCCTGTAATAAACATCGGCAGCCGACAGCTCCCCCGTTTAAAGGCTTTCATAAACATTTGCATTCTATCCAGTTTCATCTGCTCGCATAAACAATCCGCATTTAATTTCCACCGCCTTTGCTTTGATCACAAGTTGCTGCAAAAAATCTGACGGTCGAATTTTTGCCAACAGCTCGTCTGCGCGGTTTTACAGCAGTGAATAGAACTTGAGGCTCCACTTATGCCGGATCTTGCCCGCCGACAGGATGTTACCCACCGAAAACAAGAATTTGATCAAGCCCGTTGACTATTAAAAGAACTATACAAGATAGCCAAGTTATGATAAAAAGTCCCCCAATTTTGCTCGCAGATGGAGGGAGCCATGAAATCATATTCGATAAAAGATTTAATGGTGCCACTTTCAGAATATGCAACCGTGTCCGAAGACGCAAGCCTTTACGAAGCCGTCCTGTCTCTGGAAGAGGCACAGGAACAATTTGAGGACGAGCACACGCGCTATCGCCACCGGGCAATTCTGGTACTGGATAAAAGCGGTCATGTTGTCGGCAAACTCAGCCAGCTGGATGTGCTCCGAGCCCTGGAGCCGAAATACAATGAGATGATGAAGGGAGAAGGCCTGCACCGTTACGGATTTGGCGGCACATTCGAGCAATCCATACTGGAAAAATTTAGCCTTTTTGCCAGTCCTTTGGATGACATCTGCCGCAAGGCCGGTGAGAGAAACGTCAAGGAATTTATGTATACCCCGACTCAGGGAGAATATGTTTCTGAAGATGCAACCCTGGAACTGGCCATCCATCAATTGATTGTCGGGCACCATCAATCCCTTCTGGTGACCCGCAACAACAAAATAATCGGCATTTTGCGCTTGACCGATGTGTTTGCCGCTGTATTCCATAAAATGAAAGAATGCTTTGAGACATAGGTTCTGAAAACCTGCACATATTCAGCCAGCTCATACAGCAATTTCAAATGATAGAGGAGGAATCTTTCCGTGGGGGAAAATATTGCTGCACTGAGAAGAATTGACTGGAAAAAGATCGGATTTCTATTGTTAGGTGTCTTTCTTTTTACGGTGGTTTATCTGGCACCGCCCTGGCCCGATGCCGTCGATCCCATGGGCAAACAATTTGCGCTGAGCCGGGAAGCCAAAGGTGCCATCGCTATATTTTTAATGGCCGGAACCTGGTGGGTATTCGAGGTGGTCCCCATCGGGATCACCAGCCTGGCCATTGGCGTTATGCAGGCCCTTTTCCTGATACGCCCGGCCAGGGACGCCTTTACGGATTTTATGGTGCCCTCGGTCATGTTCATCTTTGCTTCGATTATGATCGGCCTGGTGTTCACCAAAACGGGACTGACCCGTCGCCTGGCGTACAAAATGCTGGTCATCGTCGGTGAAAAAACCAGCATGATCTATCTCGGATGCTTCATCGTCACCGCCGCGCTGGCCCATATCATGGCGCACACGGCGGTGGCCGCCACCATTTACCCGTTGCTGGTGTCGATTTATACGCTCTACGGCGAGGGCGGGAAAAAAACCAAATTCGGCAAAGGCCTGTTTATCGGAATGGCCTATGTCGCCGGGGCCGGCAGCATTGTGACGTTATTGGGTGCTGCCCGCGGCGCGGTGGCCATCGGCTTTTATAAGGATATTGTCGGCCAGGAAGTCACTTTCGGTCAGTTGAGCTATTACATGTTTCCCATCGGCTGGCTGATGACCTTCATCCTGTGGGGCTTTTTCATGGTTTTCTTCAGACCCGAAAAAGCATCGATCCCGGGACTCAGGGAAAAAGCCCGGCAGTTGAGTGCCGAACTGGGGCCGCTGAGCCGCAATGAAATCAAAGCGGCGATTATTGTCGGCGCCTGTATTCTGGCCATGGCGCTGCGCGAATTCATCCCGGCCTTGAAACCCGTGGACAAGACGGCCATTATCCTGATATCGACCATCCTGTTTTTTATTACCGGCATCATGGACCTCGATGATCTGGAGGCCATTCCCTGGAACATCATTTTGCTGTTTGCCGGCGCCATGAGCATCGGCAACTGTTTGTGGCAAACCGGAGCCGCCAACTGGCTGGCGGTCAACTGGCTGGGAATGTTTCAGGAGGCCAACTGGCTTGTGTTTGTGATGAGCATCGCCTTTCTGGTGATGATCATGACCAATTTTATCATGAATGTCGCTGCCATTGCGATTTGCCTGCCCGTCGCCCTGGTCATCGCGCCCTATCTGGGGGTCGCCAGTGAAGTGATTCTATTTGCTGCCCTGGTGACCGCCGGAATGCCGTTTTTGCTGCTGGTCGGAGCCGCCCCCAACGCCATTGCCTACGACTCCGGTCAGTTTACAACCGGCGAGTTTTTCCTCTACGGCATACCGGCCAGCATCGTGTTGATGATCGTCACCGGGTTTGCCGTATATATCATCTGGCCATTGATGGGTATGCCCGTTTTGGTTGGTGGGTAGCAGTAAATCCAACAGGAACCTATCTCAAAAATTCGTCTGACGTCAGAAAATCAGTTATGAACCAGCTTGAAAAATTATTCGACCGCATTATCGGCAGAGTCAAGATTAGCTTGAGGGAATTTAACTTTAACGCTGCAAAATACCTGAAATATCTTCAAGGTTACATACCGCTGCGACAGTTGATCAAATTCTATGCCTTCTATGGCGTTACCGGTCAACAGCCATTCAATTTCCACTTCAGCAGCTCAAACCTGGCCGGCAGCTATTTTTTGGGAAATTGCATGGTCGACAATGCAATTCTCTATAAAAGTGATATCCGGGGCGATGAACTCAAATCCAAAGGTGATACCCTTCATTTTCAGGGCGTCGATGTTACTCTGGATCTCGATGAGAAAGTCCGGATTCAAGACAGTATTCTGATCAAAACGCTGGTCCATAATTGTTCCAATGATCCGGCAAACCCCGAATTGTTTCTGATAAAAAATGTGGCATCAACTCCCTATGCCAACATTCACGGATCCCTGGTGGAAGGTTGTTTCCTGGGGCCTTTCGCGACCGCTGATCTAACGCGTCTTCACGGATGTATCCTTGGCACATACGCCTATGTGCAAACCGGAGAACTATGGAAGCAACATGTCGACAACGGTCGGATCTGGATCAGAAACAATGACCAATTTGAATTTTCCTATCGATTTCCGTCGACCGTATTGGATCGATACATTCACTTTAAAATCGGTCAACAGCCTAGCGGTGTTTTTATTGATTTTATCAGAGAGCGCAAGGAACACTTCCAGCGGATATTTGATGCCGTTAATTTAAAGCCGCCCGCTATGGTACCGAAATCCGCATTTTTGAGTCGTTATGCCGTAGTCAGGCCGAAAACCCACATTGGCAAAAATGTGCTGGTGGCACAGAGGGCCTATTTGGAAAACTCATTTCTTGGCAACGGAGCCAACGCCCAGGAACACTGCTACATCATCAACTCGCGCCTGGAAGGCCATAATGTGACGGCTCACGGAGCCAAATTGGTCCACGCCCGTCTGGCGAAAAATGTTTTTGTTGGGTTTAACGCCTTTTTACGCGGAACCGCGGATTGTCCGCTCGATATCGGCAACGGCAGCATCGTCATGCCCCACACCATTATCGATCTCAAAAAACCCGTCTCCATCCCGGCAAATCATCTGGTCTGGGGATATATTCGAAAGCAAGATGATCTCAAACACCACACGTTATCATTGAAAAATCTTGCCGCAGTTCGCCGGCAAAAAAGCATCAAAGCCATGAAGTTTCGCGGAAATGGCGCTGAATTTGTCCGATCCTTTCGGCACCGCATCCAGCACATCCTGGAAGCCAACGGGGCTTACTACGACGGGAAAAAGAATAGGGGTCACGCCCAACAGGATCAAAACATATCTTACAACATCATCCAACCTTACATGATGGGCCCAAAGAAAGGTCTTTTCCCAACCCTGGATATTCGACCATGAACATGCCCGAAAATCGCTTGATGAAACCTTACGACATCGATCGGATCATTGCAAAGGTCGGCGAAGCGGCTGCCAATTCTTTTCCTTTGTTTCTTCTTGACATGACCGGGTCAACCCATATATCTATTTTTATCATATAGCCCGATTTAATAAATAAATTAAGTTCAGCAGCAAACCAATTCCTAAATTGAGCGATTGTCGAGGTTGCCGCAGATACAAGGCAGATGGCGTTCCGCTATAGTTGACCATGCGGAAGGCCATCTAACACAGCAGATGCGGTGAGATCGACAAGCCCAAAGGGTTTTAAACTAAAAATATTAGAAAAGATGGCATTCCTTGAAGGAAAAAGTTTTCTATCTTATTTTTAATTTGAAACGCTCAACTTAGAGAAAAAAAAGGAGGGCACACCATGAAAAAGTTGGGATTGTTTTTTGTCTGTGGACTCATTTCTGTTTTTATGATTGCGGGAGTAGCCACCGCCAAGGACCAGGTAGTCGTCTACACTTCATTGGAAACTGAAGAGGTTGTTGAATACCTCAAGGCGGCCGAAAAAGACCTGCCCGATCTTGACATCCAGTCTATCCGGCTCTCAACCGGCGAGTTGGGCGCCCGCATGTTGGCAGAGAAAGATAACCCGCAGGCTGACTGCATCTGGGGCTGGGCAGTCACCAATATGTCGGAATTTGTTCCCAAAGGCATGCTGGTACCCTATAAATCCAAAGGCTGGGATAAGATCCCGGCGAACTTCAAAAACCCCGAAGGCTACTGGACGGCCATCGATTTATATGCGGCCGCACTGGTTCCCAACACCAAAGTTCTGACGGAAAAAAATATGCCGATGCCCAAAGGCTGGCATGATCTGTTGAATCCAGTCTATAAAGGGTCGCTGATCATGCCGAACCCGGCCAGCTCCGGGACCGGGTTTTTGCA
>JASFNW010000040.1:0-32738 GCA_050116835.1 Desulfobacterales bacterium | reverse complement strand
GAGGATACAACTGGGAAGCGCTGGCTGAATTATTGGAAGATATAGACAACATCCGGTTGCAGGAGCCCGAAAAACAGAACTTATACAAATTGAGCTTTTACACGGATCCGCGGATCGACCCGCAGCGTTTGATAGCACGCATCCGCAGGGTCCTGGATGAAAAGGGGGTGTCGGCCAATCTGATTTGGAGCGTTGATGAGATCAGCACCACCGGTCTGTTGGACATTGTTCCGGCCCGTGCAAACAAGCTGCGCGCCATCCAGTTCCTCATACAGCAGGAGCAATTTTGCGAGACGCGCACCGTGTTTGCCGGCGATAGCGGCAATGATCTGGATGTGTTGACCAGTGGCCTGCAAGCGATTTTGGTGAAAAACGCAACCGAAGATGTTCGCAAACACGCTATTGAAACGCTGTCTGCTAAACAGCTGTCAGAGCGCCTGTACTTACCCAAGGGAAATTTTTGCGGTATGAACGGTAATTACGCTGCCGGCGTTTTAGAGGGACTGGCGCATTTTTTACCTGAGACCGGAAACGTAATCGCCAATGCCGTTGGTCAGGTCAAATGACCCGCTACAATTTTCTGGAATTAAACACTTGCTTCATCAAATTGTGACCTGTTTTTCACAGAAGGTGACCGTGAAAAACAGCAGAAAGGAATTTCGGTGATTTTAGTCGTCGGTGAGATATTATTTGATATCTTTCCAGATTACAGGCGCCTTGGCGGCGCACCCTTTAATTTTGCCTATCATCTCAAAAATTTTGGCTTTGACGTGCGCTTTATATCCAGAATCGGCATAGACGATGAGGGCAAAGAAATTTTACACAGACTGGAGTTGGCGCGCTTCGATCTGGACGACATCCAGATCGATGATGATCACCCGACCGGAAGCGTAAATGTCCAGATGGATAGCAGCGGTGCGCACCAATTCGACATCGTCTCTGATGTGGCCTACGATTATATCGAGTTTATTCCGGCAGACCACGAACCGCTCAGGGATAGCGCCGAACTGATATATTTTGGTACGCTCATTCAGAGAACCCAAAAGGGCTTTCGAAATCTGCAGGAATTTTTAGCGGGGAAGGGATCAGACACCCGCAATTTCTACGACATCAATCTGCGCCCCGACTGCTATAGCAAAGCGATTATTGAACAGTCGCTTGCAAAGACCGATGTATTAAAACTTAGCACCGGCGAGCTGAAAAAATTAAAGCAAATGTTTTCTTTGCCGGCAAGCAACGATGATCTTGTCCATCATTTGATGCAAATGCATTCGATTGCCACACTAGCCCTGACAAAAGGTGAGTCGGGAAGCAAGCTGTTTACGAATCACGATCGTTTCAGCTCCGAACCGGCCGAAGCGATCGCAGTTGTTGATTCAGTCGGCGCCGGCGATGCATATGCAGCCATGCTTGCCGCCGGACTTCTCGAAAAGTGGCAACCGCATGAGATACTGGCACGGGCCTCTTTGTTTGCCTCTCGAATCTGCGAAATCAAAGGTGCGATTCCAGACTCGGCATCCTTTTACCAACCTTTCAAAGCCCTTTTTGATGAGTGAAATCATGAAACCGCAAAAATACCACATTCAAATGTTTAGTATCCACGGCCTTCTGCGCGCCGAAAATTTGGAACTTGGGCATGATGCCGATACGGGTGGTCAGATCAAGTATGTTGTTGAACTGGGCAGGGCCCTCAGTCAATCTGAACATGTCGAGCGGGTGGAGCTCTTTACGCGCCTTATCAAAGATAAGGCCGTATCCGAAGACTACGCCCGCCCCGTCGAGCAGGTCAACGATAAATTCAGTATTGTCCGCGTTCAGTGCGGTGGTAAAAAGTACATGCGCAAAGAGCGCCTTTGGCCCCATCTCGATGAGTATGTGGATAAGACCATTAAATACATCAAGCGTCAGAATGCCATTCCCGACATCGTCCACGGCCATTACCCGGATGCGGGATATGTCGCCATGCAGTTGGCTCAAATTTTCGGCCTTCCGTTCGTATACACCGGTCATTCCCTCGGGCGCTCCAAATTGAAACGGTTGACCGGTGAGGGCATGAAAGAGGACGTTATTATAAGAAAATATAAAATCGATTATCGGATCCAAATGGAAGAGGAAGTGCTTAAAGAAGCCGATTTGATTATCGCCAGCACCCACCAGGAGGTCACCGAACAATACGGCCAGTATGAAAACAAGGATATGCCGGCGTATCATGTCATCCCGCCGGGGCTGGATATTGAAAAATTCTATCCGTTTTATCACGATATGCTGCCCGAGGCAGCCAAAGAAGAAATTGAACTGTACGCCCAGGCGTCAATGCTGGAGGAGCTGAATCGCTTTTTCATGCATCCCGACCGCCCGCTCATTTTATCCCTCTGCCGTCCGGACAAGCGCAAAAATATTGCCGGTTTGATCAAAGCATACGGCGAGGATTTAGAACTGCAGTCAATGGCCAACCTGGCGGTTTTTGCCGGCATCCGCAAAGACATCTCCGCAAAGGAAGACAATGAACGCGATGTCCTCACCGAGATTCTGCTGCTAATGGATAAATATGATTTGTACGGCAAAATTGCCATCCCCAAAAGGCACGACTTCGAGCATGAAGTGCCGGAGCTGTATCGAATTGCGGCGGAGAAAAAGGGCGTATTTGTCAATTCGGCTCTGACCGAGCCTTTCGGCCTGACACTGCTCGAGTCAGCTGCCTGTGGCCTGCCGATCGTGGCTCCTGACGACGGGGGGCCCCGTGACATCATCAAAAATTGTCCGAGCGGCATTCTGGTGGATACTACCGACACCTCGGCCATTGCCGATGCGGCCAAGCAAATTATCGCTGACAGTGAAAAATGGAAGCAATATTCCAAAGCCGGCATCATGAGCATTCGCAAACACTATACCTGGGAAAGCCATGCAACTTCCTATATCGAACAAATCAGTCGTATTTTTGCAGAGCAGGCTGAAGAAAAGATGAAAGTCGCCGTGCCGTCCGATGCCATTGGCCGGCGGTTGGCGCGGTTGAATTATTTTATCATTGCCAATATTGACAACACGCTGCTCGGCGGCGGCAACGCAGATTTGGCGGATTTTTTAACCCTGATTCAGGAAAATCGCAAACATATCGGATTCGGCCTGGCGACGGGTCGGCCGCTTGAATCGGCGACTGCGTTTTTAAAGAAACATCAGGTGCCCTTGCCGGATGTCCTGATCACATCTGTGGGCGCAGAGATTTACTACGGCAAAAACCTGCATCATGGGCGCGGCTGGCAAACCCACATATCGGCCAAGTGGGACCGTGAAAAAATCGTCGATCTGCTGCAGGATTTACCGTTTTTAAAGTATCAGAAAGAGGCGGTACAGCGTCGCTTTAACATCAGCTACGAAATAAAACCGGCCAAAGACCGTCTGGCGAAGATCCACGAGCGCCTGCTCAACAATAAATGCCGTTACAATTTGATTTATACCCAGGATCGGTATGTGGATATTCTTCCGTATCGGGCGTCCAAAGGCAAGGCCATTCGCTATCTGAGCTATAAGTGGGAAATCCCGCTGGGAAATTTTCTGGTCTGCGGCGATTCGGGAAATGATGAGGAGATGCTGCGCGGAGAACCCCTCGGTGTGGTCGTGGGCAATTACAGCCCCGAACTTAAAAAACTGAAAGGCAATCGGGGCATTTACTTTGCCAAGCAAAAATATTGCGGCGGGATAGTTGAGGGGATCAAACGATATAAATTTGTCGAAAAAGCGAATAACATTAAAAAGGTTAGGGGTGAATGAAGAAAAATGTCTTAATTGAGATCCTGGATAAAAAGGATCGCAAAGATTTCAAAGAATTTGTGGTTTTTGTTACCAACGAACAGTTCGGCATCTGCCTGCGAAACGGTATCATGCAGCTTTTTCGCCAGTATTGCGATCAGTATCATAAGACTGAAAAGTTTCGCCAGGATTCATCAATGTTCAATTTTTTAAAAAACGCGCAGGAGCTCTTCCTGGCCGATGGAACATTGGTGATGTTGCACCGTTATGCAATCGCCAAGTACCGCTTTTACCGCATTCGTTTAGATGGCGAGTACATGGAAGAGATCTCACTTTATGACTATTTAGACCTTCGAGATCTCCAATATTTACATAAAAAGAGAGATAATTACCAGCTGAAGATAGATTTTATGCCCTTCTATGATTTTTCACCTTCCATTCGAGATACCCGCACGGTAGGCAACGGCATTCGCTTTCTAAACCGCTACATGTGCAGCAACATCTTCAGCCGGCCCGATGAGTGGAATGCAAAGCTGTTTGAGTTCATCCAGATGCATCAGCACAACGGCCGACAATTGCTGGTCAACGGCACGCTGATTAAGGATTTTAAAACGTTTTTTAATAAGCTTGAAAAAATGCGGGAATGGCTGAAACGCAAAAATCCTGAGGATCCCTATGACAGCGTAAAAGCCGGAATGAAAACAGAAGGTTTTGAAGTCGGTTGGGGCAACACCGTCGGCCGGATATCAGAAACGATTCAGACCCTGCTCGACCTCGTCAATGAGCCCACCGATCATCTGTTGGAGCATTTTATCTCTCGTGTTCCCATGCCGCTCATCTCCAAGATTGCCATCATTTCCCCGCACGGATGGTTTGGACAAACCAATGCACTGGGCAAGCCGGACACCGGTGGTCAGGTCATTTATATCCTCGATCAGGTGCGGGCCCTTGAAAAGCATCTGACAGAAGAAATCCGACTTACGGGTCTGGATGTCGAACCCAAAATCGTCGTGTTAACCCGTTTAATTCCTGAAGCACAGGACACCACCTGTGATCAGCGCAAAGAAGAAATTTTTCAGACCGCGAACAGCTATATTCTCAGAGTGCCTTTTCGAGACAGCCAATATAACATCGTTAAAAACTGGATATCACGTTTTAAAATCTGGCCTTATCTGGAAACTTATGCCGAAGATGCCGCCACAGAATTGATGAGCGAATTTGAAGGGCGCCCGGATCTGATCATCGGCAACTATTCAGACGGCAATCTGGTTGCATCTTTGCTTTCCGACAAGTTCGATGTCATCCAGTGCACCATCGCGCATGCGCTTGAAAAGACAAAGTATGCGTTTTCCGATTTACACTGGAAAGAACACGAGCAGGAATACCATTTTTCGCTGCAATATACAGCGGATATCTTTTCGATGAACAAATCGGATTTTATTATCACGAGTACATTGCAGGAAATCATCGGGACGGAAAATACGATGGGGCAGTACGAATCCTATCAGTTCTTTTCACTTCCGCAGCTTTATCAGGTGGTAAACGGTGTCAATTTGTTTGCACCCAAATTCAACGTCATTCCCCCCGGCGTCGACGAAAAATTGTATTATCCTTATTATCAAACAGAGAAAAGAATCCAGACTAAATGGCAGCACTGGGAAAACCGGCTTTTTAACGCTGATTCGGAAGATATTTACGGCCGATTGGACCATCCGGATAAGATGCCCATCTTTACGATGGCGCGCTTCGACAAGATCAAAAATATCACCGGCTTGATTCAGGCGTTTGGTATGAGCAAAACGCTGCAGGACGCGGGCAACCTCATATTTGCAGCCGGCACCATTCATATTCAAGATTCCAGTGATTCTGAAGAGCGCAATGAGATTACCAAGGCCTACGACCTCATCGAAAGTTATAATCTGCACGGTAAATTGCGCTGGCTGCCCAGCATCAACAAACTCGATACCGGTGAAGCCTACCGCGTGATCGCCGATCACAAGGGCATATTTGTTCAGCCCGCCTTATTTGAAGCATTTGGATTAACGATCATCGAGGCGATGGCTTCCGGGTTGCCGACTTTTGCGCCCAAGTTCGGCGGGCCGCTGGAAATCATTGAATACGGTATCAGTGGTTTTTTGATGAACACCAGTAAGCCCGAGCTGATCGCCAATACCTTGGAAAATTTTGTTGAAAACTGCCAGAAGGACGAGAATTGCTGGGAAACGATATCCCAAAACGGCATCAAAAGAGTTCAGGAGCGTTTTAACTGGAAATCCTACAGTCAGCGTATGATCAACCTGGCCAAGCTTTATGGTTTCTGGCGCTATGCTGTATCCGGCAAAGGAATGGTTGAGCTGGATCGCTATTGTGACCTGATTTACCATTTTCTGCTGAAAGAAAAAGCACAAAACCTCAAATCCTACAGATCACCTGAATAATGGATTGACCATCATCAGAATGCCCTCCCGGGCGCAACCGAAGCCCGACAAGCTCATTCTTTCTTGAACTATTCACGGGTCAATGTTATTGATAAAATTACTGCTTTCACGATTCCACGTTACATGCCTTTATCGTATTTATTAAAGCGCAGCCAAACATGGCTATAGCCTGCGCGGTGAAGGAACGCCTACGACCGGGGTAAAGCTGACTCAATCTTTTATAATTCTATTTCGAGGACCATTATGTCCAGGTTGCTTCTAAAGATATTCAGAAAAAATCACCTATCATCTCAGTTCGGATCTATCCGAAAATTCAGCGTTCTCTTAATTCTGGCGACCGGCTTCATCATACTGGTGGCCGTTCTGGCAGGATTTGCCCTGGGGCGGATCAAAACGAAAATTCAAACCGATGTAGGGGAGGCTTTGCAAATCGTTTTACAAACCACCCAGGAATCGCTGGATCTGTGGGTGGAATCCAATAAATTTCAAGTCAGACAACTGGCCAATGATTCGAGATTGATTAGTTTGGTCGAACGCCAGTTAAGTGTTCCGCGCAATAAAGCCGCATTGTCAAGTAGTGGCGCTTTGCAGGGATTACGCAATTTTTTTTGGCACCGCAAAGATCACTTCGGGCAGGCCAGCACATTTTTTGTAATCTCTCCGGATTTGGTCAATATCGCATCCATACGTGATGAGAACATCGGAGCCAAAAACCTGATCGCCAACCAGGCCCTGGATTATCTCAACCGGGTATTTCGCGGCGAAACAGTGATGGTGCCACCCATTTCGTCCGATGATGCTTTGAGCCTCGTTTCCGCCGGTAAGCACAAAAAAGGGCCGATCATGTTTATCGTGGCTCCTGTAAAAAATCTTCAGGGTAAAATCATTGCCGCGGTTGCCCAGCAAATCGATCCAGCCGGGGAATTTAGCCGGCTGATTCAGCTGGGGCGCCTTGGCAAAAGCGGTGAAACATATGCTTTCAATCGCTATGGCAAGATGCTTTCCGAAAGTCGTTTCGAAGACTCTTTGCGCAAGGTCGGGTTACTCGCCACCGATGAAACCAGCATTCTATCGATCAGCCTGCGGGATCCCGGCGGTGATATCACCAAAGGTTATGTGCCGGCAGTGACCCGATCCCAACAGCCCCTGAACCTCATGGCGCAGGCGGCCACTCAGGGACAAGCCGGCCTGAACGTGACCGGATACCGGGATTATCGGGGCTTGCCGGTATATGGTGCCTGGTTGTGGGATGATAAACTGGGTCTTGGTTTGGCCACCGAAATCGATGAAGCCGATGCCCTCGGCCCCTATTATGCAACGCGCACGGTGATTCTGACGGTGTTGGCAATTACGGTTTTTCTGGCGCTGGGCTCTTTGGTGTTTGCAGTGGTTATCGAGGAGCGCGCCAGCCGTGCTCTGCAGAAATCCCATGACGAGCTTGAATTTCGGATTGAAGAAAGGACCGCCGAACTCAAGGAAAATCAAGCACGCCTCGAAGAGGCCGAGGAACGCAGCCGTTTGCTGCTCGAATCCGCACAGGAAGGTATTTTCGGCGTGGGAGAGGATGGTCTGGTGAACTTCATCAATCCGGCCGGCTTGGACATGCTGGGTTTCAAGGCGGCAGAGCTGATCGGTCAAAAGATTCACCCCTTGATCCACCACACCCGAACTGATGGCACTCCGTATCCGGTAGAGGAGTGCCCGATGCACCTCAGCCTGACCCGGGGTGTGATCGGCAGCCGCGATGACGAGGTTCTGTGGCGAAAAGATGGTACCTCATTTCCCGTAGGATACACCAGTGTCCCCATTCGCAAAAATGGTTCCGTTGCCGGTACGGTGGTCGTATTTCGTGATATCAGCGAACGCAAGCAGGTCGAGGAGGCTTTACGACAAAGCAGAGCGTCCGCCCGGGGGTTGTTGGATGCAACCCAGGAGTCCTTGCTTCTGCTGAATAAAAAAGGCACTATTATCTCAGTCAACAAGACCGCCGCTCGGAGACACCAGCGGACACCTGAAGAACTCATTGGAACCAACCGATTTGATATTTTACCTGAAGATGTGCGCGAGTCGCGGAAGGCTCATTTTGAAAAGGTTTTACAAACCGGTGAGCCGGAAGATTTTGAGGATGTTCTGAACGAAACGGTTTTTCATCAAAATTATTATCCGGTTCACGATAAGGCCGGTGGTTTAATTGGGGTCGCTATTTTTGCCCAGGATGTTACCGAAAGAAAGCAAGCTGAAGAGGCCATCCGCGAAAGTCAAGAGCGCTTGAGCACCATCCTGAAAACCACCGCGCAGGGATTCTGGCTTAATGACCAGAACGACAATATAATGGAAGTAAATGAGGCCATGTGCAGAATTCTCGATTTGACAAAAGAAGAAGTCGTCGGCAAGAATTTTTTTGACTTTCTCGATGAGAAAAATAAAAAGATCGTGCATGAGCAGAATCGCATCCACAAAAAAGGAATTCATGGCATGTATGAGATTTCGCTTATGCGACCCGATGGGCAGCAAGTGCCCTGCCTGATGAATGCCTCGTCCCTTATAGACAAAGATGACAATGTGGTGGGTTCATTTGGTATGACAACCAACATCGCCGAACGCAAGCAGATGGAAGAGGAATTAAGACGCAATGTGGCTGAATTGGAGCGATTTAGTAAAGTCGCGTTTGGACGCGAAAAAAAGATGATCCAGCTCAAGCAGGAGGTTAACGATTTAATGCTTCAATTGGGTAAAGTTGAAAAATACAAAATTGTTAAATGAGGAGGATTGAACATGTTTAAAGAGGAAAGGAAAGAACTGCAATTCGACTGGAGCATGATTGGCAATATCGGGGAAGGGCGTCCCAACCTCGGCAATACCATGGATGTAAGTGTTTACCGGCTGATGCAATTCACCCTCAGGGATGTGCTCATAAAACAATACGATGCAGAAACCGCAGATAAAATATTTTATGAGGCCGGCAGACACGCGGGCAAAGAGTTTTGTAAGGAATTAATCACCCGCAAAGATGATTTTAATGAATTTGTGGTCGAGCTCCAGAAATTGCTAAAAAAACTCAAAATCGGCATTTTACGGATTGAAGAAGCCGATCTGGAAAAAATGACCTTCACGCTGACCGTTGCTGAAGATCTGGACTGCTCCGGCTTGCCGGCCTCTGATGAGACCATCTGCACCTACGATGAGGGTTTTATCAGCGGCTTGCTGGCTGAGTACACCGGTAAAAGCTTTAGCGCCAAGGAAGTCGACTGTTGGTGTTCGGGCGATAGAGTCTGCCGGTTTGAAGCGAAAGCAATTGCTTAAGGGATCGTCGAATGCTTAAGGTAAAAGAAGAAGATATCGATAAAATTACAGAAGCATTTTATCTGATTCTTGAGGGTAAAAAACCCACACCCATCGAGCTGCCTGAAGATTATCCGGACAATGAAATTAAACAGTCGGTCAGCTATATCAACAGATTCATAGGAGAATATAACGGTGTTACTGAGCAGATTTACACCTTATCCAGGGGGGACCTAAGTTTTGAAGCGTCCAAAGGGAAACTTTTAATTCTGCAATCGCTTAAGAATTTGCAGGCCAGTTTAAAACACTTGACCTGGACGACCCAACAGATCGCCAAAGGTGATTTCAGCCATGAGATAGATTTTATGGGGGATTTTTCAGCGGCTTTCAACAGCATGACTCAGCAATTAAAGGAATCCTTTGCTGAACGGAAAAAAGCAACGGAGGAGGCGGAGCGAGCCGCAAGCCTAATTCGTGAAAAGGAAGCCCAGTTGAGTGCCGCCATCAATAGTATGGTAGGTGGGATTTTCATGATCGATAAAGACCTTAATTTTCAAGTTGCCAACGAACAGTTTCACGAATTATATGATTTTCCCGTAGAGATTGGCCAAAAAGGGATGCCATTTATTAACTTATTGCGGTTGCGTGCCAGGCGGGGGGAATATGGGCCAGGGGATCCGGAAGAGTTGGTCTTAAAACGGCTTGAAATGTACAAAGATCCTGCCCAAACCAAACAGATAACCATTTATGAAGATACAGTGCGCGGCGATAGAACCGCGGAAGTATATCGTGCACCGACTCAAGATGGCGGATTTGTGTTTGTCATCAACGACATTACAGAGCGAAAGAAAGCGGAAAATGAACTGAGGATTGCAAAAGAAGCCCTTGAAAACCGTGTCAATGAGCTGAATGATGCCCGCCTGGCCATGCTCAACATGATGGAAGATCTCGATGAGGCCCGAAACCAAGCCGAAGATGCCACCCGAGCCAAAAGCGAATTTCTGGCGAACATGAGCCATGAGATCCGCACTCCGATGAATGCCATCATCGGGATGGCGCATTTAGCGCTGAAAACCGATCTGACGCCCAAGCAATACGACTATCTGAAAAAAGTGGATATCTCCGCCAAATCCCTGCTGGGGATTATCAACGACATCCTGGATTTTTCCAAAATCGAGGCCGGCAAAATGGATATGGAATCCGTGGATTTCCAATTAGAAGATACCTTAGACAACATATCCACCCTGGTGGGCATTAAGACACAGGAAAAAGGGCTTGAGCTGCTGTTTAAGATCGACCCATCCGTGCCCACGGCGCTGGTCGGTGATCCCCTGCGACTTGGGCAAATTCTGATTAATTTATCAAACAACGCTGTCAAATTTACCGATAAGGGGGAGATCATCGTCTCCACCGAACCGGTCAAAAAAGACCAAGAGCAGGTGACCCTAAAATTCTCGGTTCAAGATACCGGTATTGGCATGACGGCCGAACAGGCGGCCAAACTGTTTCAGCCGTTTGTGCAGGCCGATTCCTCTACCACTCGCAAATACGGCGGTACCGGTCTGGGGTTAACGATCAGCAAACGGCTGGTAGAAATGATGGGCGGGGAAATATGGGTGGACAGCGAGCAGGGCAAGGGCAGCACCTTTTGCTTTACGGCCAACTTCGGTCTGGGAAAAGAAAAAGCCAAGAAAATATTCAAGCCCTCAAAAGATCTGCGTGGTATGAAAGCGCTGGTGGTGGATGACAACCCGACTTCCAGAGAGATATTAAAAGATCTGCTGGAATCTTTTACGTTCGATGTCACGGTGGCTGCATCCGGGCCAGAGGGAATTGCCGAAATAGAAAACGCCGATAAGCATAAACCATTTGAGCTGGTGGTCATGGATTGGAAAATGCCGGGTATGGACGGCATGGAGGCTTCCAGGCGCATCAAAAACCACAAGAGCTTGAGCAAAATTCCGGCTATTGTTATGGTGACTGCCTACAGTCGCGAAGAAGTCATGCAGCAGGCGGAGCAGCTGGGACTTGAGGGCATTCTCTTGAAACCGGTCAGTCCCTCGATGCTGTTTGACGCCATCATGCTGGCATTTGGCGAGACGGCGCCGAAAATCTCGCGGGTGGCGCAGAGGCATGAACAGGAAGCCGAGGCGTTGAAACATATTCAAGGTGCGCATGTGTTGTTGGTCGAAGATAATGAAATCAACCAACAGGTGGCCACGGAGATTCTCGAGGGCGTCGGATTGAAGATCAGTCTGGCCGCCAATGGTCAGGAGGCCGTCGACGCCGTAAAAGAAAACTATTATGACGCGGTGCTCATGGATGTGCAGATGCCGGTGATGGATGGGTATACAGCCACGCAGGAAATCCGAAATCTGAAATCTGAAATCCGAAATGTACCTATCATCGCGATGACGGCACATGCCATGGCCGGTGATGAGGATAAAAGCTTGCAGGCCGGCATGAACGGCCATGTCACCAAACCGATTGATCCGGAACAGCTGTTTTCCACATTGCAGAAATGGATTAAGCCAAGTGAAAAGCGAGCGCAAATCCAACAACCGCAGAACACCGTCGAACCTCAAGAAATGAATGCAGTGGTGCATGAAGAGGCCGATCTTCCGGACGCATTGCCGGGTTTTGATCTGGCCGACGGACTCAGGCGATTGCAGGGAAATAAAACGCTTTATCGGAAATTGCTTTTAAATTTCGGCACGGATTACAACGCGGTCGCAAATGGCATCCGTGAGGCGCTTGCGGCAAAAGACTTTGAGCGAACACACAGCCTGGTTCACAATCTTAAAGGACTGGCCGGTAATTTGGCCGCTACGGAGCTGCAGGCTGCCGCGGTGAGTTTGGAAAAACTTGTCAAAGGAGTTGAAAAGCAAACCCCACCATCCAAAGAGTTAGATTTGAAATTTGTGGATCTTGAGAATGCCCTCAATCAAGCCCTCGAATCCGTAAGACGTTTGGGTGTATCTGCTAAAGAACGCGTCTGTGAGCTATCCGATGATGACATTGCAGCTATTCCTTCTGAACTCCTACAGGATATTGCCAAACGCATTCGTGATGCAGCCGAGATGGGGGATGTTATGATGCTGAATGCGGTTGCAGAGGAAATCAAGACCCGCTCAGATGCCTGCGGGCCTCTCAGCAAACAGATTCATCAACTGGCGGAAGACTTTGATCTTGATGGCGTCCAACAATTGGCGGATGCGCTCGATGCATGTTGAAATTTAGATCTTTTGTTTCCAGACGGATGGTCGAATTGATTGCAGGTTTATCGGTTTTTGCCAGATGGAACGCATATGAAATCACACCAATTTTCGTTTGACCTCAAAAACGATTTGTCCGAGCTGGAAACCCTAAGCCGGCATTTGACCAAATTTGGTCAGGACACCGGCCTGTCAGAAGCCTGTATAACCGATATCAATATCTGCCTGGATGAACTATTTACCAATATAGTCAGTTATGGTTTCCAAGACGATCAGGAACACATCACCCGGTTCGCGATGAACCTTGAGAATAATGAGCTGACATTAGTCATAGAAGATGAAGGGGTTGCCTTCAACCCCCTTGAAAAGACAGATCCGGAAATCCCTGACGACCTGATTGATGTCCGCATCGGAGGTTTGGGTATTCATATCGTCCGAAAACTTATCGATGATCTCCATTACGAAAGAAAGAACAGCAAAAATTTGTTGACCCTAAAAAAACGGTCCAAACTTTTTTGATGAAACCGGAAAGGATTTGAAAATGGAAATTGAGCACAGAGTGGAAAATGACATTCTGATATTTACCATCAAGGGGAGATTGGATGCGGCAACGAGCCCAATCGCTGAGGAAAAGATAAATAATACACTTACGGAAAATACAGCCCGGTTGCTGTTTGATCTGAGTGCCTTGGAGTATCTGAGCAGTGGCGGGTTGCGTGTTATCCTCGCTGCTGCAAAAGAAATCAGACGCAGGGAAGGTAAAGTGGCGCTTGCGGCGTTAACCCCGTACGTGTATGAAATTTTTGAGGTTAGTGGTTTTACGGCTATGATACCCATCAAAGAAACGGTTGAAGAAGCGTTAGCGGATCTCGCTGCTTAGGAAAGCAGGATGTGTTTGACCGAATACCCGGCACTTCATATTCAATTGCGAAATTTTACCCAGCTCCTTTTGCGGGTTTTACGGGAACTGCTCTTCGAAGGCAGCGGCCGACCAATTTGGAGGATTTAATGCCGCAGATAATGGGATCCAACGAACTGCTGACCGATGTTCACCAAAGGGAACTGTGCATCGGCTGCGGTGCCTGCGTGGATATCTGTCCTTATTTTAAAAATCATAAAGGCAAGACGGCACAATTGTTTCCGTGTACCCTGGAACAGGGACGCTGCTATGCCTACTGCCCCAAGGCCGAAGTTGATCTGGATGCACTTACGCAACATATTCGGGGCCGACCTTATGACGGCAGCCCGCTGGGAGATTGCCGGCATGTGCTGGCGGCGAGGGCTGGTGGTCAGCTAAAAACGGGTGGCTTTCAATCCGGCGGCACCGTCACGGCGCTGCTGACGTTTGCCTTGAAGAGCGGTATAATCGATGCGGCCGCCCTGACAGACCGCAGGGACTTAAATCCGATACCCCGCCTGGTGACCCACTGGCCGGATGTCGCCCAATGCGCTACCTCTAAATTCATGGCCGCGCCTACTTTATCATCGGTCAATATGGCCGCGCGGCAAGGCTACCGGAGCATCGGCATGGTCGGGACGCCCTGCCAGATGGTGGCTGCTGCCCAGATGAAAGTCAATCCGCTGGGAAAAGAAGCCCATCGGGTTCCGTTATCACTTACGGTGGGTTTGTTCTGCAACTGGGCGTTGGACACCCGGCAGTTGATTGATGTATTGTCGCAAAAACTGGATATATCCCAAATTACGAGAATGGACATTCCGCCACCACCGGCCAATGCCCTGGTGATAGAGACTGAAGGCGGCAGGATGGAAATTTCACTTTCTGAGATCAAGCCGTTAATCCCGCATACCTGCTTTATCTGCCCGGACATGACCGCCGAGCTGGCAGACGTTTCGGTGGGGATGTTCGAAGGACGTCCGGGCTGGAACACGGTGATCGTTCGCTCCGACAAAGGCAGCGAGCTCATCGATCAGGCCCGCCGGCAGGGCGTTATCGAAACTGAAAATCTTCCAGAGGAAAATATGCAGCATCTTTCAAGAGCCGGGATACATAAAAAAGATCGGGCCTTACGGACACTCATGCGTAGAGACCTGATTAACAATCAGGGCGAGGAACGCGCCGCAGTTCGAATTCCGCAGAATGTCGTGGCAAAAATACTGAACAAGAGAGCAAATTGCGCTTGATTGAAGGCTTGAGAAGTTTTTTCTATCTATCAGCGCAATGAATAATCAGTCGCTGCAGACGGATGCAAACAGTGCACGATTTCGCTACTGATAATTCATTCCGCTATTATTAGGCGTCAGATGGAAAAACTCCACGACTCCTCAAGGAATTATGGCGAAAAGGATCGGAGGCATAATGTCGATTGTATTGACGGGCCAAAAAGGTGAGCGGCACCTGGTCATGGGCAACGAGGCCATTGCACGCGGTGCCCTGGAGGCCGGTGTCAGCGTCGCCGCCGGGTACCCCGGGACCCCCTCATCTGAGATCATCGAGACGCTGGCCAGCGTGTCAAAAGACGGCCATCTTTACGTGGAATGGTCGATCAACGAAAAAGTGGCCATGGAGGTGGCTGCCGCCGCATCATTTGCCGGGCTGCGCTCGCTTTGCGTCATGAAGCAAAACGGGATCAACGTCGGCTCGGATTTCCTTTTGCATCTGGCGCTGACGGGCATCCGGGGCGGAATGGTGATCGTCCACTGCGATGATCCCGGTGCGCTTTCCAGCGCCAACGAGGGGGAATCACGGCATTTCGCCCGCATGCTGGAGCTCCCGCTGCTGGAACCCGGTGATTTTCAGGAAGCCAAAGATATCGTTAAAATGGCTTTTGAGCTTTCCGAAGAGATCCATAATGTCGTCCTGATCCGCAGTGTGACACGGCTTTCGCATGCCAGCGGCAACGTGGTTTTTGGAGATCTAAAACCGGTCGGTAAAAAGGCCTTTTTTAAGCACGGTGGTTCGATGCTGGATCCGTTGGAAGGCCCGATGTGCAGTCTGCCGGTACCGTACCGGCATGCGCAGCAGCAGGAAAAATTAAAGCAGGCCGTTATCCGGTTTGAAGAATCTTCGTTCAACACTTACAGCGGGCCTGAAGCACCCGAGCTTTTGTTGATCACCAGCAGCGCCTGCCATTTATACAGCCAAGAGGCCATCCACCTGTTGAATGTGGCTGATCGGGTCGGTTTGCTCAAGCTGGGGACCACCTGGCCGCTGCCGCCCCGCTTGATGGAGAAATATTTAGGGATTACGGATCAGATTTTGATCGTCGAAGAGGTCATCCCGTTTCTTGAAGAAAATATCAAAATCATCGCAGCCGAGCGGGTATCCAAGATCGGACCCAAAACCTTTTACGGTAAACGCGAGGGCCACATGGCGGCCACCAATGAAATGAATCCGGATCTGGTAGCCGCAGCCATCGCCAACATTTTGGCAGTGGAATACGCGCCCGTTTCTGAAGACTATGCCAGAAAAGCACAGGAAACGGCGCTTCCAGGAGCGCCGAACCGCGAAATGACCTTTTGTGCCGGATGCCCGCATCGCGCCTCGTTCTGGTCGATTCACAATGCTCTGCAAATGGACGCCCGCGATGGGTTTGTGTGCGGTGATATCGGCTGTTACTCGCTGGCGGTGCTGCCCACCGGTTTCAACACCTTGAAGACGCTGCATGCCATGGGAAGCGGTGTCGGGCTTGCCAGCGGTTTTGGTAAACTGGCCCAATTCGGCCTGAACCAACCCGTGCTGGCCACCGTGGGAGATTCCACTTTTTTCCACGCGGTTTTACCGGCTCTGGTCAACGCCGTTCACCACCAATCGGATATCACCCTTGTGGTGCTGGATAATAGCGGAACGGCCATGACCGGTTTTCAGCCCCATCCGGGTCTGCCGGTGGATGCCGGGGGCAACCCGGTTCCGGCGCTGGATATTGCCAGAATATGTGAGGCCATGGGCGCCACGGTCAGAATTTGTGATCCCTTTGATATTGAAAAAACCCGCCAGACCCTTTTGGAACTGTTTGAGATAAAAGGGTTGAAGGTTATGGTGTTAAAACAGATCTGTGCCCTGAGTCCCGAAAAAAAGAGCCAAAAGATGTTTGATATGACGGTGGATGAAAACATCTGCCTGGGTCAGAACTGCGGCTGTAATCAACTGTGTACGCGAATATTTAAATGTCCGGGTCTGAACTGGGATCCAGAACAGCAGGTATCTCGCATCGATGAGGTCATCTGTGTGGGCTGCGGCGTGTGCGCATCGATTTGTCCGTCGGGCGCCATTCGCAAAAAGGAGGTGGCCAACCCATGAAGAATGTCAGCCTGACGCACGATCCTTACAATGTCATCATTACCGGTGTCGGTGGTCAGGGTAATGTGATGGCTTCCAGAGTGGTCGGCAACATTCTGTCCCACAAGGGATTCAATACCATCATCGGCGAAACCTTTGGCGCTTCACAGCGCGGCGGGTCGGTGATGAGTCATTTGCGCATTTCAGTGCAATCTCACTGGTCGCCGCAAATTCCAAAAGGCCGGTGTCATCTGGTCATTGCGTTGGAACCCACCGAAGCCATCCGTGTCCTGACAAGCTACGGTAATCCGAATGTCAGGGTAGTGTGCAATACACGGCCGGTTCACGCCATCGGTGTGATTTCAGGTGAGCAGCCGTATCCGCCCATGAACAAGTTGAAAGCATGGATCGCCGAATTGTCCGCCGATTGCTGGTTCTTAGCGGCAACCGAAAAGGCCCTGGAGCTGGGCAATCCAATTTTGGGCAACATCGTATTGATTGGCGCTGCTGCCGGCCTGGGTGCATTGCCGATCGCCAGGGAAGATTTTGAGGCCACCATCAGCGAAACCCTGTCCAGCAATCTGCTGGCGCTAAACCTCCAGGCCTTTGATCTGGGTGTCAGCCTGGTTCAATGATCTGGGGTCATCGAAAACGGGACGGTCCCCCTTGCGAGCCAGCTGCGAGCAGCAAACAGCCGGGGCGCAGCCTGCGGCGAGCTCATTCGAGTTTAAATCAGCAGCCGGCTGCTAATTAATTGCTTTTTTCAAATTGATAAATTCGCTGCGGTCAAAACCGAGGGTTTTAAAAAAGGAAAGCAAATCCGTCGAATCCCAGCGGACGGTGGTATACACTTTTTCAATGCCGGCAGCCTTGTAAATTTTAAAAATTTTGCGGGCCATTGCAGCACCGATCCCCTGGCCCATGAACTCGGGATCCACACCCACGGTTGCAATCCAGGCACTTTTTGTTTCGCCAAAACCGGCTGTCAGAATGTAGCTGATCATAAAACCCACGACCTTGCCCTGATGTTCGGCAACGAAGCAGGCTTCCTCTCCATTTTGGGCGTGGCCTTCTACCACCCGTTTGAAATCCGGTTCCACCGACCGCCGCGTAATGGCGGCGTAAATTTCAGTGATGGCATCCGCATCATCGAGCTTCAGGCGTCTTATGTGAAAATTCTCCACGGGCAAATTCCTTATCGCTTGGAAAAATTAATCGGTTCTGATAATTTTGACCTTATGACCGACCCAATTGGGCGGAAGATACACCCGGCCGCTGTTGCCACTGGATTTGACCCGCTTTTCGATCATCTCTTCGCCGTATATTTCAAATTTCACCTTGCTATTCGGTGCGTCAGCAGCGGAATCATTTTTGCTCTCAACCGTTTTCTTATTTTGATTTTTTGCATTGGCCACAGTAAAATGCCTCTTCTTGTAAGATGGTTGCGTCAAAAGGTGAGTTTGGGTTTTCCATGCGGTCTCAGATGGGTCATCAATGAATAGAAGGTATTCTAAGATATTGAAATTACGTTTTTAATTTATAGATTGCATTATGGTCGCATATCTAATAAAGCTACATTAAAGCTACATTGTATCAGAGTCAAGCAAAAATAAAAAAATCAGAAGGATCTGAATGGAACGCATAACGCCCTTTTATGACATCGCCGAAGATCCCATCAACTATGCCAGAGGCTGGAAGGCCCGCTTTCAATCCAAGATTATCGGCTATTTTTGCTCCTATGCGCCCGAAGAAATCATCTGGGCGGCCGGCGTGCTGCCGTATCGCATTTTGGGCGGCGGGCAAACACCGGTTCGGGCGGATGCCCACCTGCAGGCCTATTCCTGCAGTCTGGTACGCGGCGCCCTGGATGATGCCCTTGCCGGCCGGCTGGAGTTTTTAGACGGTACCGTCTTTCCCCACACCTGCGATTCGATTCAGCGCTTATCCGATATTTGGCGCTTGAACACCGGCTTTGATGTTCACCTGGATTTGGTGCTGCCGGTGAAATTAAATACCCGCAGCGCCGAACAGTATATGCTTGCTGTGCTGAAAAAATTTCGTATCGAGCTCGAAGCCGGCCTGGGGGTCGACATCACCGACCGCGATCTTAAAAAAGCGATTGACACCTTCAATCAAATCCGCTCTGATCTGCGGCGTCTGTATGACCTCAGAAGCCAGCGCTCAGCACCCATCAGCAGCAGTGACCTGCATGCCATCGTCAAGGCCTCGATGGTCATGGACCGGGATGAGCTGGGTGAGCGCCTGGATGGAATATGCAAAGAGCTCGATGCGCACCAAGCCGAATCCGGGAACGAAAAAATGCCGCTGGTGCTCACCGGCGGCATTTGCAGCATGCCCGATATTTACCGGCACATCGAAGATGCCGGCGGCACCGTCGTGGGGGATGATTTTTGCACCGGTTCGCGTTATTTCGAAGGCACCATCGATGTGCAGGATGATCCGTTGCATGCCATCGCACAGCGGTACTACAGTCGCATTAATTGTCCGGCCAAACACCGGGATTGCTTCAGCCGGGGCGATCACCTTCTGAAAATCGTCGAAAGGACGCGGGCCCTGGGGGTGATCTTTGTATTACTGAAATTTTGCGATCCGCATGCGTTTGATTTTCCGTATCTAAAGGATTTTTTGGAGCGAGCCGGCATTCCCAGCCTGCTGCTGGAAATCGAAGAACACCAAATATCAACCGAGCAGTTGAAGACCAGAGTGGAAGCATTCATCGAGCGCCTCTAAAATGTTTACTGTGAAGGGCTGGTAAGTTATGTTGACTTAACCGCTGCATGAATCATCAGCGACTGCATCGTGCAAACTCATGCATAAGGGGGCGTAGCGAAAGAACGGAAATCAAAAATTAAATAATGGTTTGAGTGTAAAATCAACATTGGGCTCATCAGTTGCTATGGAGGTTATTGACTGTTCTTTCACAACGCACCCTAATGCATTCAAACAGTGCACGACTCCGCTGCTGATAATTCATGCCGCTACTGCAATATGAGATCTTTATCCGGATGTAAGCATGACTGAAAAGCAAAACAGCAAGGATCTCGATCCTGACAGGCGCAAGATCAAAAGCGTCAAGCGCATGAAAGAGATCATGACCGATTATTATATCGAGGCCAAGACTGCCGGGCAGACCGGCAAAAAGGTGGCCTGGATTACCAGCGGCGGTCCGGTTGAGCCGCTGATCGCCATGGATGTCATCCCGGTCTATCCGGAAAATCACGGCGCCATGATCGGTGCGGCCAAAATGGGGGTCGATCTTTGCCAGCGGGCGGAGTCTATGGGATATTCACGCGATCTGTGCTCGTATGCCCGGGCCGATATCGGCGCCACCGCCATCGATGGCGGACCCATCGGCGGCCTGCCCCGGCCGGATATGCTGGTTTGCTGCAACAATATCTGCGGCACGGTGTTGAAATGGTATGAAATTCAGGCGCGACAGTTCGAGGTGCCCCTGTTTGTTCTGGATACGCCGTTTTGTCACACCGAATTTTCGGAAGCTGCCAAAAATTACGTCCGTGCCCAGATCAGCGAATACATCGCATTTCTCGAACAGACTTGCGGCCGTAAAGCCGATCCGGACCGCATGGCCGAAGTCGGCCGCCTGGCCATCGAGTGCCAGCGCTTGTGGCAGGCAGTGCTGGATACCACTATGCATCACCCGGCACCGTTGAGTGCCTTTGATGCCTTTTTTCATCTGGCTCTGATTGTCACCCTGCGCGGCACGCAGACAGCCGTAGACTATTATCGGGGGCTGTTAAAAGAGATGGAAGAGCGGGTGGCGGTCGGCATTGGTGCCGTCCCCGACGAGCGCTACCGGCTTTTGTGGGATAATCTGCCGGTCTGGTATCGCACGCGCTGGCTGTCGGAAAAATTTGCCGCCCACGGTGCCTGCCTGGTGGCGGATACGTATACGTCAGCCTGGTGCAGCAACATGATATATCTCAAGGCGGATCATTTTTTGGACTCCATGGCAGAAGGGTATACACGTGTTTACCTGAATATCAGCGTGGACCAGATGGCGGAACATATACTGCAGATGATCGTCAAATATGATGTTGACGGCCTGGTCATGCATTCCAATCGCAGCTGCAAACCCTATTCTCTGGGTCAATATGATATTCAGAAGATCGTTCGGCAAAGAAGCGCAATTCCGACCCTGCTAATAGAAGCCGATATGGTCGATGAACGCAGCTTTTCGGAAAGTCAGATCGAAACCCGCATCGATGCGTTTATGGAAGTACTCAAAAGCAAAAATCGATTGGAATAATGGAATGGTGGAAAAATGGGAAATTGGGTGTAAATAGGATGATGAGGTGATTCATGATGACAGTGGGAATCGATGTGGGATCGATCACCACCAAGGCGGCAGTTGTTAAAGACGGAAAATTGTTAACCGACACGGTCATATCGACCGGCTATAACGCCCAGGACGCCGGGAAAAAGGTTTTTGAAAAGACCATCTCCGAGCTGGGGATCGATGCAACTACTGTGGATCGAATCATTGCCACCGGTTACGGACGCAAAAGTGTTACCATCGCCGACAGGGCCATCACCGAAATCACCTGTCACGCTGCCGGGGCCCATTTTTTGAATCCTGCTGTTCGCTCAATCATCGACATCGGTGGCCAGGACAGCAAAGCCATTGTCGTTGATGCAAACGGCGGCGTTCAGGATTTTGCCATGAATGATAAATGTGCCGCCGGAACCGGGCGTTTTCTGGAAGTCATGGCCCGGGCGCTTGAGGTGGACATCGATGATTTTGGTGAGGTTTCACTTAAAGCCGACGCGCCGGCAAAAATCAGCAGTCTGTGCACGGTATTCGCCGAATCTGAAGTCATTTCCCTGATCGCCAAGGGAGAGCTTAGAGAAAATATCATTGCCGGTATCCACGTCTCGATTGCCGCCCGGGTGGCGGCCATGGCCGGTCGCATCGGCCTGTCGGATCCGGTGATGATGACCGGCGGTGTGGCCAAAAACAAAGGGGTGGTCAACGCCATGGAAGAAAAGCTGGGATATCCCATCGAGGTATCGCCCAAAACCCAGGTGACCGGTGCGATCGGAGCGGCCCTAATTGCAGGTATAAAATCCTGACATCGACCCACTCAAACCTGCCAGCAAATACAAGCACAAGACAAGAGCGCTCATTAAATAAACACTCGCCTCACTTAATCCTTGTTGTTGGGATCAAGCCTCATATGATCCGGGACGAGCATGGACTCCACGATGATTTCTTTGAGCGATATTGCGCTGACACCCAGGTCGTATTCTTCGCTCAGATCGTTTACCTGGTCAAAGCAGTTGTGGCAGGGGGTGATCACAATTTTGGCGCCGGTCTCCCGGATCTGATCGGCCTTTAACTTGCCGGAGGCCATGCGGAAGGGTTTGTAATCCGGGCCCATGGGCATGATGCCGCCGCCGCCGCCGCAGCAATGATTGTGTTCGCGGTTGGGGGCCATATCCCTGAAATCCTCGGCAAGGTAAGGTATGATTTTACGGGCATGCTCCCACAGGCCGCCGTTGCGGGAAACGTTGCAGGGGTCCTGATAGGTGATGGGTGCTTTGATTATTTTGGCCGGATCGATTTGAATGCGACCGTCGCGCAGATATTCATACATCAATTGCACATAGTGCTTGATTTTAACCGGCGGCTGGCCATCCGGGTAACCGGCCATGTAGGGCCCCTCAAAGGCCAGAGAACGATAAGCATGGCCGCATTCGGTTATTAGAATATATCGGGCGTTCAACTCATGGGCTTTGTCGTACACATTTTTGACCTGCTTGCCGGCCAGTTTGCGGTTACCGGCAAACATCGGTAAATTCGTGCAATCCCAGCCAAAGCTTGGCATGGTCCAGCTTTCTTTGGCGGCCGCAAAAATGATGGCGGCATAGGAGATGTCCTGGGGGTAGTAAACCGGTTCGCGCGGATTGACGGTGTACATGTATTTGACGTCGGGTTGGTCGATGGGAATGGTGACCCCTTTGTAATCATCTTCGACTTCTTCGGCCATCCACTCGCAGGTGTCCACAAGCTCTTCTACGGGAATGCCCATGTGATTGCCGGTTTTGTCGCAATTGTCTGAAAAAAAAGCCAGCTGCTTGGGGGTAATGCCTTGAGAGTGGCAGATGCTGCGGGTGATGGCAATCATGGTGGCCACATCGATGCCAAAGGGGCAATACATCGAGCAGCGCTTGCACATGGTGCATTGCAACCAGGCGATGCGGTAGCATTTTTCCAGAAAAGCGCGATCCACCTTGCCCTTGCGCCGAACCATTTCGCCCAACGTGTGTCTGAATTTATAGGCCGGGCTCAAATGCGGGTCGCGATCGTTGGCGACATAGACAAAGCAGCTTTCAGCACACAAGCCGCAGCGCGAACAGATGCTCAACCAGGTTTTAATCCGGGCACCATCGTTGGCCGTCAGTATCGCACGCACCTGGTCCAATTTTACAGGTGCGTCTGTATCATCTTCAAACTCAAATTTCTTATCAGCAATTTTTGACATTTCTTTAACCTTAAATAGAATATAGCAAACTTGTTTCAGAAGGTTTAGATTTTGTCAGAGGCCAAGGCTTGATTCGACTCAAAAGCAGAGCATACACGCTAGTATGTGAGCATTTTGAGTCGAATTGTAACGCAGGCATCTGGCAAAATATGGGCCTTATGGAACAAGTTTTACCAAGATCTAGCGCCTCTGCGTCCTCCCATCTCAAAGCCGATAAACGCCCGGGTGAAAAAAAACAGTATCATATGGGCCAGCTTGGTGACCGGGATAAGAATCAACAGGATCTGGCTGAACACGATATGCAAGATCAGCAGCGCTTCATAGGGACCCCATTGATGATAGGCCAAAAAACCGGTGATAAACGGCAACATGGTGATGACCAGCAGGGCGTAGTCCCAGGCACTGGTTAAGATCCTGACCTCCGGTCTGATGCGTCGGCGGACAATTAAAAACAGGGCCGCCGCAATAAAGATCAGGGTTAATGCGTCCGACAGTCCATCGGGTATCGACCAGAGGGTGACGCCGAAGGCTTCCTCCCACAACACTATGTGAGCGCTCAAAAACAACGGCACGGCGATTAAGATCAGATGAAAGATAAACGCGACCAGCGAAAAAATTGGTTGTTGCCGCATGGAGGCACTTGCAAAAGGGATGATCCAGTGAATGACGGATCGTAATCCCCAGTCCATGTTGACATGATTGTAGAAAACGCGATCTTTTTTCCGGCTCAGGCGAAACAAGAAGGCCATACGGATCAGCAGGCCGCCGATAAAAAAGCTAAAGGTAAACCAAAGGGCCGGTCCGGTTAAAAACGCATAAATGCTATTCCAGTTCAGGTCGCCGTTTGTCATGGGTTATTTTTCGAATCTGTGTCCTTGGCTATCTGTGTTTATCGCCGGTTCCAGAAGGGTGGATGCTCATAAAAAAGGGGAAATCCTAATCCCATTTACAGATTTTGTCAAACGAACCGGCTTGCATTCTACATTATGCCCGGTTTTGAGCATCTGATAAGAGCAGCTCGAAATCAGCGAACATCCTGACACCGCCGGACGCTGTTGTCGGCGGAAACGAGGCAGGGCAGGGGGATGGTCAAATCCCTTTTATTTGACCACTTTGATAATGTTTTTAAATTTGTCGCCTTCGGCGATTTTAAGCAATTCAAACAAGACGGTTTCAGTACTGGTCAGACCGGCGCCGGCCTGTTTGCATTTTTCAAGACCGATGTTCTTATTTTCGGCTGTGCGGGATGCAACCGCATCAGCAACAATCTGGACATCGTAATTCAGATCGACCAGATCGGCAGCCGTCTGATAAACACAAACGTGGGTTTCGATACCCGCGATCATCAGGTTTTGCCGATTTAGCTTTTTGAGTTTTTTGATGAATTCCACATTGCCGCAGCAACTGAAACTGAGTTTGCTCAGCGGATTCTGGTCGGTCAAAAGCTCGGCGATTTCCGGTATGGTCGGCCCCAGTCCGTCCGGGTTCTGTTCGTTCCATAAGATTGGCACTTCCAGTATTTGTACGCCTTTGACCAGTCTGATGATGGCGTCGAAAAACCTTTCTTTGTCATGCATGGCCTGGGCCAGTTTACCCTGAACGTCCACCAAGACCAGTGCACTGTTTTCAGTTCTCAGCATTCGTTTTTCCTCCATCAAAAAAGGCAGAGCTGAGAGGGCTCTGCCCGCCGGCATAATTCTGAGCGGTATTGAAATCGGCTGACCAGATAAGTTTATTCGTCAAAAACCAGTTCGCTGCGCCATTTACCAACCCGCAGCCACCGGTCCCTGCGTTCGTCAGCCTGGCGGCGCTCTTGGCCGGTTCTTCTTTCCAGACCGCCTCTTTTAAAGTAGGGTGCGCTCGGTTTTTGACGGCAATCCCGGCCGGTGCGGCGTTCACGCAAAGAACGCTCCTGCCATTCGCCTATTTCGATGCCGCCGCTATTCTGCTGTCGCATTTCGTTTGTCTGTGCCATATGAAATCCACCGTCGGTAAGCTAACATTTTCGTTCGCTTATAAAGCGGTTTTCTGTTTCTCTACATCGATTATCGGCATTAATTCCATAACGATACAACTGCCAGTCGCTGCATTCTGCTGCCTTCAGGGGAACTACGATGCAAACCGATTAACATTCGTCTGATTTAATAAGAAAAATTTGAATTCATGTCAATGGAAAATTGAGGTTCCAACTGGCAGTTGGCGTCTCGCTTCTGGCTTCCGGCGGGAGGCAGGGAATTAAATGTCAGAGGCCAGGAGCCAGCCGCCGGGAGCCGGTAGCCAGCAGACAGCGGCCGCCGGTCCATAAACTCACACTTAAAATCTAATTTTAGGTGGAAAGCGATGCGGTTAAAAGGTAAGGATGGCGCTAGCTTTTAATTTTGTAAACCGCGGCTTCGGTTTCCGAAAATGCCTGGATCGCTTCGCGCTGATGCGCGGTCAGGCGACTGAACTTTACGCCGATTCCATCCTGGCTGCTCCAGACGATTTGACCGGTGATGGTGAGTGCTTTTTGATTTCGAGGGGCTGCAAAGGTCATGATGATTTCCTGACCGCTGAAAAAGGCATTGCCGGTTTCAATGAATACCCCATGATCGTTGATATCCAGGATGTAGCCATCGAACTGACGACCGCTCACGCGATAAGTTAAGGGTATCAGACAGGGCTTGCGCGAATGGCCGCGTCGCTCACTGCTGTTATGATGAGCATCCACTTTTTTCTGCAAATGATTCAACAAGGCGCTCTGCTGCTCGTCGGGCAGGTCGATAACGAGCTTGAACAGATGCGCACTGAATTTATCGCCCAGTAAATCCTTTAGGATAATAACGAACTGATCTTCTGAGATATGGTTGATTAACTCAAATAGGCGCGCGATGACCGGGTATTTGCTGAATGGTGTCTCCAGTGACGTCATTTTACATTCCTCAAAAATTCAACACACCGTCAATTTTATCGCTGATTATTTTGGATGCCATATTGATCATTTTGGGGCACCATATGCATTATCGGCCATAGAAACCGTTAACTTGAAATTGAATCAACGAAATGATCAAAAAATACGGAGCGTTGGTTGGGTGTCACGATGATATTGCAAGGTTAGGCAGTTTCGGGAAGCGAATGTCACCTATCCGGGCGTCGGCATCGGCTGCGTCATATTTTTTATTGCCAAACCCAACTTCTTTCTGTTATAGCCATTTTATTTAATTTCAGTTGTTTAATTGATGAGGAAGATTCATTTTCTTCCAATAGCGGATCCCGTTATTAAATGGCGTTTTTGATGACCCGGCAATCCTTGCAGACGTGATCGCGGTCGGAAGGTTACGTTGAGGAAGGCTTCCGGGGAAACCTTTAATGGCAAGAAAGGAGGCAACATAATGAAACATATCAAACTACTTGTAGCTATCTTTTTGGCGGTGGTTTTGACAAGCGGCATGGCGCTTGCCGGAACGCTGGATGAAGTTCGTGCCAGAGGCCACATTATTGCCGGTGTGAACGGCGGCGTATTTGGATTCAGCATGCCGGATGACAAAGGCGTCTGGAAGGGGCTGGATGTCGACACTGCCAGGGCAATAGCCGCAGCTGTGTTCGGCGACGCGAACAAGGTGAAGTTTACGGCGCTTACCGCCGTGCAGCGTTTACCGGCACTGCAGGCCAAGGAAATCGACGTGCTCTGCCGCAATACCACCCAGACCCTGACGCGCGAAACCACCAATGGCTTGAATTTTACACATGTCAACTATTACGACGGTCAGGGCTTTTTGGTGCCCAAGAAATTGGGGATTAAAAGCGCCAAGGAACTGGGCGGCGCCACGGTCTGTGTGTTGCCGGGCACAACCACCGAAATGAATGCGGCCGACTTCTTCCGCGCCAACAAACTGCAGTGGAAACCGGTGGTCATCGAGCAGACGGCCGAGCTGTCCAAGGCCTTTTTTGCCGGGCGCTGTGACGTTTTGACTTCGGATGCTTCCCAGCTGGCGGCTCACCGGTCAGTGGCACCCAACCCCGACGATTATGTGCTGCTGCCCGAGATCATCTCCAAAGAACCTTTGGCGCCGGTTGTGAGGCACGGCGACGACCAGTGGTACGATATCGTCAACTTCACGGTCATGGCCCTGATCAACGCCGAAGAGCTGGGTATCACTTCAAAGAACGTTGATGATATGCTGAAGAGCACGAATCCGGAAATACAGCGCTTTCTGGGCGTCACCCCGGGAATGGGCAAGGCATTGGGTCTGGATGATAAGTGGGCCTATAACATCATCAAACAGGTCGGCAACTACGGCGAAATCTTTGAACGCAATGTCGGGCCGAACACACAGTTAGGCCTCGACCGCGGATTGAATGCCCTATGGACCGAAGGCGGTATCATGTATGCCGCTCCGATCAGATAATCGGCCAAACTGGTGCCCCGTATTCTTTACGGGGCACCTTTTTTACGCCGCATTCCGGGCGCATTTCTCAGCGCCTGGAGTGAAGCATTGCAAATCGTCATCTGAATATCAGGGTGCCGACCATAACGGCGCAAGAGGCCATCCCCATGGACAGTCGCCAACCTGAAAAGGTTCCTTTCTGGCTCGATCCCAAAAAACGTGCCATTTTTTACCAGATCGGCACGCTGTGCATGGTCGGCTTGCTGGCATACTACCTGGTCTCCAATACCCTGATCAATCTTGAAAAACAATCGATTGCCACCGGCTTTGGTTTTCTAACCAAGGAATCATCTTTTGAGGTCGGTGAATCCCTTATCCCCTATTCAGCTGCCAGCACTTATGGGCGCGCGCTGATTGTCGGCGCTCTCAATACCCTGCTGGTGTCCTTTATCGGAATCATCATAACGGTCATACTCGGCACCGTTATCGGTATCGCACGCTTATCAAAGAACTGGCTGGTATCCCGTCTGGCAGCGGTCTACATCGAATTTTTTCAGGATATCCCGGTCCTGCTGCAGCTTTTTTTCTTTTATGCCCTTTTTTACGAAATCCTACCCGGCCCCAGACAGGCCATAAACCCATTTGCCGGTGTTTTCCTGTGCAACCGCGGCTTTGTTTTTGCCGTTCCGGAGTTTCATGCCGCCCATGCATATATGGGGATTTCTTTTTTGGCCGGCTGTGTCGCCGTCTATTTCGTAAGCCGCTGGGCACGTCGACGGCAGGCCGAAACCGGTATGACCTTTCCGGTTTTTCGCGTTTCTATCGGCATCCTGGTACTGCTTCCCTTCGTCACCTGGTTGGCAGGGGGCGCGCCGACCGCGATGAATGTGCCCGAACTCAAGGGATTCAATTTTGAAGGCGGTGTCAATGTCAGCCCCGAATTTTCAGCACTTCTATTGGGTTTGGTCCTGTACACAGCCGCTTTTGTCGCCGAGGCGGTGCGGGCCGGCATCCAATCCGTCAGCAAGGGACAGCGGGAAGCGGCCATGTCCATCGGTCTGAAAACCAATCAGGTTCTGCAACTGGTCATCTTGCCCCAGGCGCTGCGGGTCATCATACCGCCGCTGACCAGTCAAATGTTGAACCTGACCAAAAACAGCTCTCTGGCGGTGGCCATCGGTTATCCCGATTTTGTCTCGGTGGCCAACACGACCATCAACCAAACCGGCCAATCCATCGAGGGTGTGGCTTTGATCATGGCGGTTTATCTCATTTTCAGTTTATCCACTTCGGCGTTTATGAACTGGTATAACAAAAAGGTGAAACTGGTCGAGAGATAAGGAGACCATGGAAGCTTACGTTCAAAAAACACAGGCCGCAGAGTTAAAACCACCGGTGACCAGTGTGGGGGTGATTGGATGGATAAAAGCCAATCTCTTCAACGGGTGGTTCAATTCTTTGCTGACACTTGCAACCCTTTATTGTTTATGGAAAGTTATTCCGCCGTTTATCCGTTGGGTATTTATTGACAGTGTCTGGAATACCACCGGCGCGGCTTGTCGGGAGGCTGATGGTGCCTGCTGGTCGATCATTACGACCAATTTCCGCTTTATTCTTTTTGGCTTCTTTCCCTACGATCAGCAATGGCGACCGCTGATTGCAATGCTGATATTATTCGGCTTGCTGTTTTACAGCCGCGATCGCAAGCACTGGAACAACTATCTGGGATATGCCTGGATTGCGGGTCTGGTGATCATGGGACTCCTGATGAAAGGCGGGCTTTTGGGTTTACCGGCGGTAGAAAGCACCCAGTGGGGTGGGTTGCCGCTGACGCTCTTGCTTTCTGTTTTCGGTCTCACCGCCGCTTATCCCCTTGGCGTGGTCCTGGCTTTGGGCCGTCAGTCCAAAATGCCGGCCATAAGGATTTTGTGCGTTATCTATATCGAATTGATCCGCGGCGTACCGTTGATCAGTCTGCTGTTTATGGGCTCGATTATTTTTCCGCTATTTCTGCCGGAGGGAATTACGATAAACAAGATTCTGCGGGCGCAGGCGGCCATCATCCTGTTTACGGCCGCCTATGTTGCCGAAGTCGTGCGCGGTGGTTTGCAGGCTATGCCGCGCGGGCAGTACGAGGCTGCCGAATCCATCGGCTTGAACTATTTTCTGACCATGCGGCTGATTATCTTACCCCAGGCACTAAAAATTGTGATACCGCCCACGGTGCAGCAGCTGATATCGGCCTTCAAAGATACCTCCTTGGTCGTCATTATCGCCCTGTTTGATTTGCTCAAAACCAGCCAGACGGTGCTTTCAAACCCTGAATGGATGGGATTCAGTCGCGAGGCCTATATTTTTGTTGCCATTCTCTATTTTATGGGCTGTTTTTCGATGGCCAATTACAGCCGCAAGCTGGAAAAGGAATTGTCAACCGAGGAACATTAAACACGATGGCATTTGCTTTTGGGCATTTGCTTTTGCAGCAGGTTTCTTACTATAAAAACGCTCGGTTTAGAAAAGCGAGAGCGGAATGTGCGCTTGAAAGCTGGGATGCTGGGAAGCCAGGAAGCTTGAGGAGTTGACTGGATTTTAGTTTTCAAGCCTTCTGGCCTTACAGCTTCCCAGCTTCCTGGCTATACCAAAGGCTTTGGTGGTTAATTCATTTTTAAACGAATGAACCCGGCCAATTAATAATTACACGAGGTATTATAGATGAACGCGGAAACAGGGAAAAGCACCGACATGCAGCCGATGGCCGAACCCATGATCGAAATCATCGACATGCACAAATGGTTTGGCGATTTTCATGTGCTCAGGGGCATCGACCTGACGATTCGTAAAAAAGAGCGGATCGTCATCTGTGGACCTTCCGGATCCGGAAAATCCACTCTGATTCGATGTATCAACCGACTGGAAGAACACCAGCGCGGCAAAATCATTGTCGATGGCATTGAGCTAACGAACAATCTCAAAAATATCGAAAAAATCAGGGCCGAAGTCGGCATGGTCTTTCAGCACTTCAATCTGTTTCCGCACCTGAACATCGTTGATAACCTTGCCCTGGGTCCCATATGGGTCAGAAAGGTCCCCAAGAAAGAAGCAGAAGAGACCGCGATGTACTATCTGGAAAAAGTCCACATTGCCGATCAGGCCAAAAAATTTCCCGGACAACTTTCCGGGGGGCAGCAACAACGGGTCGCAATTGCGCGCAGTTTGTGTATGTCGCCGAAAGTTATGCTTTTTGATGAACCCACCTCCGCTCTGGATCCTGAGATGATCAAAGAAGTTCTTGATGTCATGATAGATTTAGCCCAGGAAGGGATGACCATGATTGTGGTGACACATGAAATGGGTTTTGCAAAAAGCGTGGCCCACCGGGTGCTGTTTATGGATTTTGGGCAGATTGTCGAAAGCAACACACCCGAAGAATTTTTCGAGAATCCCCAGCACGACCGCACCAAACTGTTTCTCAGCCAGATCCTGCACTAACACCAGATGATTGCTTGCCTCAGATCAAGCCTTTGCGAAAAACCGAGCCGGCCTCTATGGTAGTCATATCGCAGCATTGATTCTTTTAATGGGACAAAAATACAGCTGAACCATCAAATTTATGTTAAAATAAGCCCTATGAGAGAGCGTAGATCTTTGGCGATTGTTCGCAACCATTTGAAAAGAATATAAATCGTTTTATATTCAGATTATAAAAAAAGAATAACAAATAACCCTTAATGACGGGTTGAGCAGAAAAGCTCAGACAGCCGGCTTTTGGTTTAAGTTTGAGGTCTATCTGGCCGATATAGCAATAAATTGATCGTCTATCAAACCGGTGGGAATCAACCGGAGTTAAACATGAATTTATATTACGCTGACGGTGACCGTCAGGTCGGGCCCATCGACAAAACCCAGCTGCGGTCCCTGATAAAAGCCAAAAAAATAGATTCGAAAACGCTTGTCTGGCAACCCGGCATGGCGCAATGGCAGGCTCTGGGTCTGTTTGTGAAAAGCAAAACGCAAAGTGCGAATGCAGCCATGCAACCGGCACCGCCGGTTCAGCAATCCCTGTGCTCAGAATGCGGCCAGGCGTTTGCCGAGGATGACATGATCCGCTTCTCCGACGTCTGGGTTTGCGCCGGCTGCAAGCCGATCTTGGTTCAAAAAATCAAGGAAGGTGTCACCGTTTCCGCTGACATGGACTATGCCGGGTTTTGGCTCCGGTTCGGCGCCTGGTTCATTGATTATATCATTTTAGGCATCGCCAGCATGATTATTTATCTTCCCATGACCTTTATGGGCGTTTTTTCGATGGATAATCCAAGCGTATTTCTGACTTTCCAGCTTATTTCAACGGTTCTCAATTTTGTCATACCGGCGGCCTATGAAGCCTGGTTTGTGGGTAAATATGCAGCCACGCCGGGCAAAATGGCCTGTAAAATAAAAGTGGTCATGGCTGATGGCGGAAAAGTGAGCTTTGCCAGAGCCATCGGCCGGCATTTTGCAAAATTCATCAGCGGGATGATTCTTGGAATCGGATATATTATGGCCGGATTTGACGATCAAAAACGAGCCTTGCACGACCGCATCTGTGACACGCGTGTGATCAAATCCGGCGAGATTTGATATTTTTTCACTGCTCCACGAAAAAACGATATGGTTATGCGGAAACTCTAAAAAAGGCGATATCAACCACGAAGCGCACGAAGAACAAAAAGAGGTATTTTTCGTTGTCTTTATCCAGGCTTCGTAACCTTCGTGTTCTTCGTGGTGAGATATCTATCCCGTTTTCAAATGGCGCTTTTCGGATTACCCCAACAAACAATCTTACGGAGTAAGCCGTGATTTCCTGTACCCGGTGTAAAACACCGCTCAGCAAGCAGGCGCTCAACACCTTTGAATTGGTTCCGTGTAACGCCTGTAATGATCTCATTCGT
>JASFNW010000039.1:0-32869 GCA_050116835.1 Desulfobacterales bacterium | reverse complement strand
CCACCATTGCAATTTCTTCAGTTTCATCAATTATTTTTTGCAGGACTGACTTTCCCAGCTCTGAAAGCGTAATTTCACGACCCCTGAAGATAACGCTGACCTTGACCTTGTCTTTTTTGCCGATAAATTTTCTAATATGGCCGATCTTAACCTGCAGATCATGCTCACCGGTTTTGGGTCGAACTTTGATCTCTTTGAGCTGAAACGTACTTTGTTTCTTCTTGGCCTCTTGTTTCTTTTTGGTTTGCTCGTAGCGATAACGACCGTAGTCCATAATTTTGCAGACCGGCGGATTCGCGTTCGGTGAGACTTCAACCAAGTCAAGGCCGGCTTCGGCCGCGGCGTCGAGGGCTTCTTTGATCGGTATGATACCCACCTGCTCGCCCTCAGAGTCAATCAAGCGGACTTCTTTTGCTCGAATCCGTTGATTGATGTTCGCTTTTTTCGTTCGTCTGGGTCTCTGGAATCTTTTGGGAACAGCTATGCTTGCACCTCCTCTGCCATGGTTTTAGATGGGACGATTACGGGTGCGGTCAATAGGAAACGAATGCAATTGCCGTTGGGTTTTAGACGGGCCATCACCGCATCTTTTCGTCCGCTACCCCAGCCAAGTGTTGGGTCTAAAATTCCTGTAAATCCAGTTTAGTTATGATGTGCAATATAAAACAACCTTAAGAAATGCAAGAAAAAAATGCAATAAAAAGGAGCGCCGATCCGGGCAAAATCCTGCTCCAAATAACCGTTGACCGGCAAACGGTTTTCATTGGTCCAGGGTGTAGGTAGCCAAGAGACTATCCATTAGATACGTATTTTGCCTCTGTGAGAAATAGGATTTCAACAATTCAAGGCTGTCTTTTCGCAATACGCCGGATTCGATTTTGATTGGACTTTCCCGGTATAAAGGGGGCATATGTGTACAATCGCAGCGGGTACCCCCGCCCATTGCGTCCTCATAGGCGAAGACAATTCTGCCGACATCGCTGATGACCAGCGCCCCAAAGCACATCAGACAGGGCTCCAGGGTGGAAAAAACCGCGACATCCTGCATGTTCACTTTTCGATCAAGGCGGCTCAGCTTTCTTAATGCCACGATCTCGGCGTGATCGACTTCGTTTGGGCGGTTGCCGGTGGTGCCCTCCCGGGCACCGGTCGCTAAAATGTCCCTGCCATGCACCATGACACACCCCACCGGAAACTCTCCGGCCGCCAGGGCCACCCGGGCTTGCTCCAGCGCTTTTTCCATGAAATATGCGTCATCCATTATGACTTCCCTAAAATTAGGAGTCGGTTCTAAGGTCTCGAGTTTTAGTGCTCTTGGCGACTGGCTTCTTGTTTCTGGCAGCTGGCCGGTCGTCTGCAGCCGGCAGCCAGTGACCCGCAGTCGCTAAACTCGGAACCTAATGATCGACCGTATTTGAATATTTGCGAATAAATTCGAAATCAGAGCTTACAGATATCCTCATCACACTCGCAGCTGTCGTCGACTTCATAACAATAGAGGATTCTGGACTCCATCTCGGCCTGCTGTTTTGATATGGGCTTAAAATTTGTTGCGGATGCCCGGCGCGTTAGATCCTGTTTGTCGGGGATGGCATCCAGGCCTGTAGCGATGACGTCGCCGGTCTGGCCACTGATGATCTCAGCATCCTGTCCGTTGGTAATGACCACCACCGGAACCTGATACGCTGCAATCAGCCGCGATGCGGCCAGCGCCGACCGCCGACGGGTTACCAGAGACCCGGGCCCATACTTTATAACCATTGATACCCGTTGCGCCAGCCGGATAACAAAATCCACCTTCAAAACAGCCTTTTTATCGTCGGCCTCAACAACCAGTGCTATGCGTGGCTCTATATCCTTCTTTGCATAGCCTTTTTGATTGACCAGCAGGCGTGCAATCTTTTGCCGGTAGCGTTCGTCGTGGGTATCTTTCAAGACCTCGCCCGTAATAAAATCGACGCTTTCACCCAGTATGAGATGATGACCCTTCATTGTTTAACCATAACCGGTCTAAATATTCCTTTACAAACCCCTTTACGGGTATTTATATTAGCTCTTTGCGTAAAATTTCAAGATCCCGATGTCGAATTGTTGAATTTTTAGATTTTTATAACCCATAAAGCGCGTAACCGTTAAAAGGTTATCTATGTCCATCCGCAAAGAATATGAGCGGCGCGAAGAAAAATTTATGGCGCCTTTCGGATGCTTGAGTTCTCGTTCGCAGGGACGCGCCGTAGAAGAAAAACCCTGCTCGGTTAGGACGGCCTTTCAGCTGGACCGGGACCGCATCGTTTTCTCGAATGCTTTTCGGCGCTTAAAACACAAAACGCAGGTTTTTCTGGCACCCCTGGGCGATGATTACCGCACCCGTCTGACCCATACACTGGAAGTATCGCAAATGGCAAGGGTCATGGCCAGGGCCCTGTTTTTAAACGAGGACCTGGTTGAAGCCATTGCCCTCGGTCATGATCTGGGCCATACCCCCTTCGGCCATAGCGGTGAGACGGTTTTAAGAGAGATTTATTCAGCCGATTTTTCACACAACGCCCAGAGCCTGCGGGTGGTGGAGGTTTTGGAAAACAACGGAAAAGGACTGAATCTGACGTTCGAAGTCCGCGACGGTATTTTAAAGCATTCCAAGGGCTATGGAAAAATACTGCCGGATGATCCGGATGAGATTGCCGGCACGTACGAAGGAAGAATTGTCCGCATCGCAGACATTATGGCTTATTTGAACCACGATCTTGAGGATGCGATTCGCAGCGGTGTGATCCGGTCCGAACAGGTGCCGGGTTTTTGCACGGATACTTTGGGTCGCACCCATTCCCAGCGGGCAGAAACCATGATTCGGGCGCTGATTGCCTCCAGCAAAGTCCAAAACGGGGAGCTGCACCTTAAAATAGATGACAGCGTTTACGCAGCGATGACAACCCTCAGACAGTTTCTGTATGACAACGTTTACCGTTCTCCCCGGGTGCATCAGAATTTTGAAAAAGCCAAAAAGATGCTCTCCGATCTGTATAGTTATTTTTTAAGTCATGAAGAGATGCTTCATCAAAAATTAATGGAGTTGGAGATGCTGGGGGAAAATAGCAACCATCAGACGAAAGAGCGCACCGTTTGCGACCTGATTGCCAGCATGACCGACCGTTACGCCATGAACATTTATCAAAGCATATTCTTTCCCTCGCCCATGGTGTAATAACCGGGCGCCCGTATTAACCATGAACCTTTCCTTTAGGCTCGATCTGATTGAACCTTCGGTTTTGGCCGTTTTTAGGCAACAGCTAAAGCGCATTTACACTGCCATGGACGATGCCTATGACCGGGCGGCCAAACAGTATGGTTTTTCCTGCGATGGGTGTCGGGACAATTGTTGCCGCACGCGGTTTTACCATCACACCCTCACTGAGTATATTTATCTTAAAGAGGGGCTGATGACCCTCACCGTCGATATGCAAGAGCAGGTAAAATCAAGGGCCATTACCGTTATGGACACAATCGGAAGGACACACCCCAATCAGGAGGCCATTCGATTGATGTGCCCCCTCAATGTTGATACTCGCTGCATCCTGTATCCGTATCGCCCCATGATTTGCCGGCTGCATGGCATCCCCCACGAGCTGAAAAAGCCCGGGAAACAAGGTATTTTGGGTCCCGGATGCGACACCTTTGACAAGCGCTGCGGCCATAAGCCGTATATTCCATTTGATCGCACCCCCGTTTATCGCGACATGGCAAAACTTGAGCAAGAAATAAGGCAGGCGACCCGAGTTCAGGATAAGATAAAAATGACTGTCTCAGAAATGATCCTTTCATGCCAATGGCATGGGGCATGGGGCTCGGGGTAAAGACGATGATTAACATATTTCTTTCTCCATGCGCCATGCACCATGCGAGCTGTATATATGAAGTATATCGATATCGATAAAAAAAATAAGCTGTCAGGCCGACAAATCGGTGAGAAAGACACCTTCGTCTTTCGGTGCTATCCGGGAATCGGCTGCTTCAATCGCTGCTGCCGCAATTTAAACCTGTTTTTATATCCGTACGATGTCCTGCGCCTCAAACAGTCATTAGAGATTTCTTCGGATGAATTTTTGGAACGCCACGTGGATGCGGTGCTGTGCCCGGGAAATTTTTTCCCGGAAGTACTGTTGCACATGTCTGAAAACCAGGAAAAGACCTGTCCTTTTTTAACGGATTCCGGCTGTTCGGTTTATGCCGACCGACCGGACACCTGCCGCTCCTTTCCAATCGAACAGGGCATTCAGTATGATGCCGTCCGCAAAAAAGACGTGCCCATCTATTTTTACAGACCGCCGGAATTTTGCCTGGGGCAGCACGAAGACCAACAGTGGAACATTGCCGGCTGGACAAAGGACCAGGAAGCCCAACTGTATCACCGGATGACCATCCGCTGGGCGCAGTTGAAGCGGCTGTTTCAAAATGACCCCTGGGGTGCTGAAGGGCCGGAGGGGTTCCGGGCCAAAATGGCATTTATGGCCACATACAACCTCGACCGCTTCCACGAATTCGTCTTCAACAGCAGCTTTTTACAGCGCTACAAAGTCAAAACAGCCGTTTTGAAAAAGATACAGGCCGATGATACGGAATTGCTCAAATTCGGTATGGACTGGGTGAAGCTGTTTCTGTGGAATATAAAAACCAAAAAGATCAGACCCCGCTAGAAGATGTCTTAAGAAATGTAGCAGAAGGGTTCGGATACAATAGAAAGCAAATTCTCCTATCTCAGCGCCTTTCCGAAAACAATATGACCTCATTGGATGCTGAGCGCTTCAAAAGAACAGGGATAACGGTTTAGAGGACACCTTCGGGCATATCGGGTACGAGTTCACCGCCAAGAACATAGCCGCCGTCCAGTCTAATGACACTGCCGGTCATAAACGGCGCATCCATTATAATGAAATTCACGGTCCTGACGATATCATCGATGGCACCAATTCGTGCCAGAAGCGTATGATCGAGGATCGCTTTTTTCTGATCGACTGCGAGCAGCCCCCAGCCCCTGGTTTTTTGGGCGTGCCGGGTTTCAAAAAAACCGAGCATGATTTCATTAACCCTTACCTGCGGTGCCCCCATGCGCGCCCAGGTCTCGGTCAACAGCCCTACACTGCGGTTGGCTGCCGCATATGCATCGTTAAATATCAAACCGGCCGGGCCCGAGCGACCCACAATTCCGGCAATCGAGGATAAGTTGATCACGACGGCATCACCGGCTGATTTTAGATGCGGCAGCGCAGCATCAAACACCCAGCGCTTGGCGCGCAGGGTGGTCTCCATTTCCAGATCCCACTGCTGCTGATCATACTGCCCATGCACCACCGGCCAGCCGCCGCGCTCGATGTTATTGATTAAAATGTCCAGCCGGCCGAAGCGTTCGATGACCGAATCGATCATGGCGGGTATGGCTGCGGTTTCAAGCAGGTTGGTCTTTAAGACCAAGTGGTCGCTGCCGGTGGCGGTCAGATCCTTTTTCAGCGCCTTCAGTTCTTCCTCCCAATCATAGTAGGTTAGGGCAACCTTCACCCCGGCTTTTAGCAGCGATAGTGCAATGCCTTTGCCGATCCCCTTGATGGCACCCAGCACTAGGGCCACCTTGTTGTCAATTTGCATAACATCACCGATGGGCTTTGGGTTTCAAGGCTTCAATCAGCCGACAGTTGTTACATCAGTTTAATTGGTTTGATGGGTATGATTCGTTCAATTGGTTCAATTTAAGTCAACCAATAAAACTAATGAAACCAATAAAACGAATTTAACATTCCTGGAGACAGCGGCCGCAGTGGACCGCCCTCCTTTCTATGGTTGAAAAAGCTCCTGCCTGACCCACTGCATGGCAATCTCCAACAACGCCGTATCATCGGTCTTGGCCGCTGCCATTTTTTGGGGGTCCATTCCGATCCGGTCTATAATTTTATCTTCAGATATCCGGGTTCTGAAACGGTCCAGATCATAAAGCGCCTCAAAAAACAGCTGCTGAGATTTCGGATCCAGCGGACCGGGGCGAAGTTGATTTTTCAATCGGATGATTTCCAGCAGCTGGTCGTTGAAGTGGTTGTAAATCTCAATTTGCTGGTCGTCTATCCATTGCCTCGCGGTCTGCGATTTGGCGGCATTAAAGCCCAGACAGTGCGGCTCTTTCAACAGCATGAAATGTTCGCTGACCTTGCCGGTCTGACGATCGCGGGATAGGGCCCGCGCCAGCGGATAGGTGCGGCAGGACGCCGGGCGGTCCGGATAAACGCGGCATCCATCGGGGGTGACAAACGGGCATGTTAACCGTTGGGCATCGGCCGCCTTAAGGGCCACAACCGGCAAGCCGGATTCGGGACCGATATGCTGGATCGTATGGCGTTCTAAAAATTCAACCGACGAAAGACCGAGTCTCTTTTTCAGGCGCAAGATATCGTAGGGGTATAAAAACTGATTTAAATCCCGGCAGCATTCATTGAAACAGGCCACTTTGGGAGAACAGGCAAACCGGAAGGGTTGGTCCGGTTCTATGGGGTTAAGGGGGGCATGCAATTTTTTCTAATTCTCCGATCTGTTGTTCGCCTCATAAAGGTTTCAGTGTTCGCTTAACAGAGAACAGAAGTCAGAAGACAGACGACAGATGATAATTGGATAAAGATGAAGCATTATATCAGGCTTCTGTACTCTGTCCTCTGATTTCTGACTTCTGAGCTATGCGATATCAGGTTTCAGCGGCATATCAAAGGAATTTTTGATTTGAAATTTTTTTTGGGTGCTTTTGAGGCCTTGAGCACAACATATGGTATTAAATTGAACTGTCGAATACAGTCGATAGGAGTTACGAACATTGTCTCATAACTGCTTGAAATTTTGGTTTTTGCAAGCTCGAAAAACCTTGACAAGGTAAAAGTTCAATGATATGTTTTCCCCTTTGGGCGAAGCGTATCTTGCTGATTTTATAGGAAATATTTTTTTCTGCAGACAATCTGCAGACAAAAAGAATACTCCTTTTATCCGAATTTCAACCGGTGGGTACCGGTCAAAATGATAAATAGCCCATTTACCGAAAATTTAAGAATATGAAGGGAGGTGCAAACACGTACTTTTTTTAGCGGATAAAGTTTGCCACAATAACTTACCACATTCATTTAGGAGGTATGATAAATGCCAAGTTTTGTAATAAGTGAAAAATGCGATGGATGCAAAGGCGGAGACAAAACCGCCTGCATGTACATTTGCCCGAATGACCTGATGGTTCTTGAGCCCAACGAGATGAAGGCATACAACCAGGAGCCGGATCAGTGCTGGGAATGCTTCTCATGCGTCAAGATCTGCCCCACCCAGGCAATTGAAGTCAGAGGCTATGCCGACTTTGTCCCCCTGGGAAGTAGTGTTATGCCGATGCTGGGAACCGAGGATGTCATGTGGACCTGCAAGTTCCGCAACGGTACCATCAAACGCTTTAAGTTCCCCATCCGGACCACACCCGAAGGACAGGCCAATGCGTATACGGAACTGAAAGGCAAGGATCTGGATAGCGGTTTGCTGTCAACTGAAGAAGTCGATGGCTATTCCATTCCGAAGCCGCAGGCAACCGTCTAACGCCGCGTGGTTTGTCCAGTTAAAGCGAATGACCCAATAGCATTATAACTCAAGGAGGATATGATATGGCATTACCGAATAAACCAGTGGGGGAACTCAAAGCTGTAAGAGACCCTGAAGTTGAGGAGCGTGAAGTTGATATTTTGATCGTCGGCGGGGGTATGGCCGCCAGCGGCGCCGCATTTGAAGTCAAAAAGTGGATGTCTGATGACCAAACCGCCTTGCTGGTCGACAAAGCGGCGCTGGAAAGAAGCGGTGCGGTTGCCCAGGGTCTTTCGGCGATCAACACCTATATCGGCGAAAACACGCCTGATGATTACGTGCGCATGGTCCGCAACGACCTGATGGGCATTGTGCGCGAAGACCTGATCTTTGATCTGGGCTGCCACGTGGACGATTCCGTGCACCTGTTTGAAGAATGGGGCCTGCCGATCTGGAAAAAAACCGAAGAAGGCAAAAACCTGGATGGTAAAAAAGGCCAGAAAATGGGGACCCTGAAAGGGGGCGCCACCCCGGTACGTACAGGTAAATGGCAGATCATGATCAACGGCGAATCTTACAAACGCATCGTGGCCGAAGCGGCCAAGCTGGCCATCGGCGAAGAAAACATTCTGGAAAGAGTTTTCATCGTCGAGCTGCTGTTGGATGCCAACAAAGAAAATCAGATTGCCGGTGCGGTGGGTTTTTCCGTCCGCGAAAACAAAGTATTCATCATCAAGTGCAAGACGATGCTGGTAGCCTGCGGCGGAGCGGTCAACATCTATCAGCCGCGCTCAGTCGGCGAAGGCAAAGGCCGGGCCTGGTATCCGGTCTGGAATTCCGGTTCCACCTATACCCTGTGCATGAAAGTCGGCGCCGAGCTGTCCATGATGGAAAACCGCTTCACCCCGGCCCGTTTTAAAGACGGTTACGGCCCGGTGGGTGCCTGGTTCCTGTTGTTCAAGGCCAAAACCCTCAACGGTCTGGGCGAAGCTTTTGCCGGCAGTGATGCCGCCAAAGCCGAGCTGGAAAAATATGCACCTTATGGAACCGCGGCCATCACTCCGACCTGCCTGCGAAACCATTTGATGCTCTTTGAGATGAAAGAAGGCCGCGGGCCCATCATGATGGATACGGTTACAGCGTTGGCCGAGCTCGGCAAGACCTTGGACAAAAAAGAGCTTAAACATCTTGAATCCGAAGCCTGGGAAGACTTTTTGGATATGACCTGCGGCCAGGCCAATCTGTGGTGCGCCACCGATACCGAGCCCGAAAAGAAAAACTCCGAGGTTATGCCCACCGAGCCGTATCTGCTCGGATCCCACTCCGGCTGCTGTGGCTTCTGGGTATCGGGTCCGGATTATGACTGGGTACCGGATGCTTACAAAATCAAGGCCGACAACGGCAAGGTGTACAACCGCATGACCACCGTCAACGGACTGTTCACCGCCGGTGACGGCGTGGGCTGCTCGGGTCATAAGTTCTCTTCCGGTTCCCATGCCGAGGGCCGCATCGCGGCCAAAGAAATGGTTCGCTATGCCAAGGACCATGCCGATTTGTCGCCGGCCATCAGCCAGTCGGCTCAAGAACTGGTTGACATCGTCTACAAGCCGGTGCGAACTTATCTGGAGCATTGCGCTTACACCACGGCCGATGACATCAACCCCAATTACATCAAGCCCAATGGCATGATGTATCGCATGATGAAGGCCACCCATGAATATGGTGCCGGAACCGCCACTTTTTACCAGACAACCTCCAAGAACCTGGAGATCGTCATGGATCTGCTGGCGACCATGCGGGAAGATAACGAGAAACTGGCTGCCGGCGATCTGCACGAACTGATGAGAGCCTGGGAGATTCAGCACCGCATCTGGACGGTTGAATCCCATCTGCGCCACATTCAGTTCCGTAAAGAAACCCGTTATCCGGGCTTTTACTATCAGTCCGATCATCCGGGCCAGGATGACGAGAACTGGTTCTGCTTTGTTAATTCAAAGTATGATCCCAAAGAGCAGAAATGGGATATCTTCAAGAAAGACTATATCAAGATCATTCCGGACGCCTAATGGATCAGCTAAGAAGCAGACAATTCAACATTGATTAACCAACAGATACCTCCAGGTGTCATCTGACACCTGGAGGTTTTTGTTCATAGGGCTCGCTGGCAGTAGCTCAATGCGAGCAGGCGACAACATTTCTCAATGCGTTACTCTATTTTTTAGGCGTCAGTCGCCGGGTTCAGAGGTTCCCTCCTTCGTCTATGCGGCTATGGAGGACAGGCACGTTCACCCGCCTTCGCTGACCTCCGTCGCCGGTGCTTTGGAGGTCAAGAAGCGACGGCGCGGTGGGCAGATTTCAAAGGTTACTGGCTGCTGGTCTCTGGCTGCTTGCTGCTGGCCAGAAGCGAGAGGCGAGCAGCCAAAAACCCAGAACTCGGAACCGATGAACCCTGAACCCGGAGATTGACACCTGAAACCATACATCAAGGTGAGACTCAGCGAGAAGAAAATCGAGTCTCTGTGAAAGAAGCTTACCACTTATAACAGAACACCATAAAACGTGCGGAGGGAAGTATGACTGACGAAAAAGCAGCTCCGGCAAGCGGAAGCATTTTGGTCGTAGGCGGCGGGATCAGTGGCCTGACCACTGCGATTGAAGCTGCCGAAGTGGGGTACGAGGTTTTCCTGGTCGAAAAAAATCCGTATCTGGGCGGACGGGTCGCACAGTTGAATCAGTATTTTCCCAAATTGTGCCCACCCACCTGCGGCCTGGAAATCAATTTCAGACGAATTAAAGACAATCCCAGAATCAAAGTGCTGACCCTGGCGGAAGTCGAATCGGTTTCCGGCGATCCGGGCAATTATGATGTGGCGGTAAAAGTCAATCCCAGATATGTCAATGAAAACTGCACCTGCTGTAATGCCTGTTCCGAAGCGTGTCAGGCTGAAATCGACAGCGAGTATGATTTCGGGATGCGAAAGATCAAAGGGGCCTATTTACCCTTTGAGATGGCCTTTCCGGCGCGTTACGTGGTCGCGCCCGAGATCATCGGTACATCGGATGCCACCCGTGTCAAAGAAGCCTGCAAGTATGACGCCATCGATTTTGACATGGAAGCCAAAACCTTGAATCTGAACGTGGGGGCCATTGTGTGGTCCACTGGCTGGCAACCTTATGATGCTGCCAAGATCGACAATCTGGGTTTCGGTCAGTATCCGAACATCATCACCAATATGATGATGGAACGACTGGCAGCGCCCAACGGGCCGACCCGGGGCAAGGTCCTGCGCCCCTCGGACAACAAAGAGCCGCAGAGTATCGCCTTTGTCCAATGCGCGGGCTCACGCGATGAGAATCACCTGCCGTACTGTTCCTATATTTGCTGCATGGCCTCTTTAAAGCAGGCCACCTATGTGCGCGAGCGCTATCCCGACGCCAAAATTTACGTCTTTTATATCGATCTGCGGGCACCCGGTTACCGCTACGAGCGCTTCTACGAAACGATCAAGGAGGATGAAAACATCTTTCTGATTAAAGGCAAAGTGGCCGAGGTCAGCGCTGATCCGGGCACCCAGAATGTGACCGTTGTGGCCGAAAATGCCGTGACCGGTGAGAAAATCCATCAGGAGGTCGAGATGGTGGTTCTGGCAACCGGCATGCAGCCCACGGCCGCTACCGACAAACTCCCGGCCGATTTGCAATACAATGATGACGGCTTTATCATCAATGATTTTGAAAAGGGCGGGATGTTTGCCGCCGGATGCGCCAACAAGCCGGCTGATGTGGTCTCATCCAATCAAAATGCTACGGGAATGGCCCTTAAGGCGATTCAAACCCTGGTAAGCAGATAGGAGGATATTCAAATATGGATAAAAAATACGGTGTATATATCTGCGAAGGTTGCGGGATCGGGGACGCCATCGATATCGAAAAACTGGCCGATGTTGCCAAAGAAGAGGGCGTTCCGGTCAAAACCTGCCCGATTTTGTGCGGTCAGGCGGGGGTTGAACTCCTCAAAAAGGATATTGCCGATGAAGGTGTCAACACGTTGGTGATCGCCGCCTGCTCGCGCCGGGTTCTTTATGATGTTTTCCGTTTTGACGGCTGCATCGTGGATCGGGTGAACTTAAGAGAAGGGGTGGTCTGGACACACCCCCGCTCCAAATACCCGGCGCCTACCGAAGAACAAAAAGACGACGAAAACTTCATCGATCACGTTCAACTGTTGGCTGAAGACTACCTGAAGATGGGCATGGCACGCGTCGAAAAGATCCAGCTGCCGGAGCCCTATCTGCTCGAGGCGCTCAATAAAAAGATCCTGGTGATCGGCGGCGGTATGACGGGGATTTCAGCGGCCATCGATGCGGCCAAAATCGGCTATGAGGTCACCATCGTTGAAAAAGAAGCGTCGCTGGGCGGCAAAGCCTTGACATGGCGCCAGCAGTTACCCGGAGCATACCCCTATGAGGGCCTGATTCCGCCCGCCATCGAAGCAAAGATAAATGACCTGCAAAATTATGCCAGTATCTCCGTCAAAACTGAAACGGTCGTAGCGCGCATCGCCGGGGAGCCGGGTGATTTTACCGTCACCTTCAAAAAGCCCGGTGAGAAAACGGAATTTGACGTGCCCTATCCCTTACCGGATGAAATGAAAGTCGACGAAAAGGGCCAAGAGCTCGATGCCGAAGCGCTGCACGCCAAATTTATGGAATACAACGAGGGCAGAAGGGACATCTTAACCGTTGATCCCGGCGGTGAAAAATTCGGTGCCATTATCCTGGCAGCCGGATGGCGGCCCTATGAGCCAAAAGATGATGAATTTGCCCATCTGGGGTATGGCCAGATTGCCGATGTGGTCACCAATCAACAGTTTGAACAGATTGCCGCCGCGGGCAAAATTATGCGGCCGTCAGACGGCAAAGAGGCCAAATCCGTTGTCTTCGTCCAGAGCCCCGGCCAGGGGGACGACAAGGACTTTACCTATGCCGGTGCCGTGACCAGCCTGGTGGCGCTTAAACAGGCCAAATACCTGCGTGACGACTATTCAGACGGCAAATCTTTTGTATTTTACCAGCACATGCGCACGGTGGGTCTGACGGAGAGTTTTTACAAAAACATTCAACAGGATCCGGGAATTTTTTTAACCAAAGGGGAGGTGACCCGCGTTTCGACAAACGGCGGGAATTTGATTGTCGAAGCCGACAATACCCTGCTGGGTGAAAAGGTACAGCTCAAGGCCGATATGGTGGTACTGGGGACCGGTATGGTTCCGGTAACCGCCGATGATCCGGTGGTCAACCTGGCCTACCGGCAAGGTCCGGGGTTTCGCGACAACGCGCTCTTTGATGAATATGCCGATTCGAACTTCATCTGTTTTCCATACGAAACCCAGCGAACCGGTATCTATGCCGCCGGTGCCATCCGGCGCAGCATGACCACCGAGGAGGCAGTGGAAGACGCCAGCGGTGCGGCCTTAAAAGCGATCCAATGCCTGGAGTCGATCAACCGCGGTGTGTCGGTTCATCCACGATCGGGCGACATGAGCTTTCCCGACTTTTTCTTCCAGCGCTGTACCCAGTGCAAGCGCTGTACGGAGGAATGTCCTTTCGGTGCTATTGATGATGATGAAAAAGGGACTCCCAAACCGAATCCGGCGCGCTGCCGCCGTTGCGGCACCTGTATGGGCTGCTGCCCCGAGCGTATTATCAACTTTTCCGATTACAGCATCGACAGTATCGGATCGATGGTCAAGGCTATTGGCGTGCCATCCGAAGATGACTACGAGGAGCCGCCGTTGAGAGTCCTCGGGCTGATCTGTGAAAACGATGCTTATCCGGCCATGGATATTGCCGCCCTCAATCGGCTGACCTATTCAGCCGATGTGCGTTTCATACCGGTCAGGTGCCTGGGATCGGTCAATGTCATCTGGATCAAAGATGCACTGGCCCAGGGTATGGACGGTGTGTTTTTGATGGGCTGCAAACACGGCGACGACTATCAGTGTCATTTTGTCAAGGGCAGTGAGCTGGCCGAAATCCGCATGAAAAAAATCGGCGATGCCCTGGCGAGTCTGGCGCTTGAAGAAGAACGTGTGGCCCAATTCCAGGTGGCCATCGATGAATATGACAAGCTTCCGCAAATCATCGATGATTTTGTGGCCTCTATAGAAGAGATGGGTCCGAACCCCTTCAAGGGATTTTGATGGCAGTCATTGTGGAATTCTTGCAACTTTTAGCTTTCGAGTTGCTACTTTGAAAATTGCTGATACCAGCATTCCATTATTCCATGTGTGAACGAAGCGGATAAACCTTTTTTATTGAAGATGGGCGGCAGATCCGGCTCTGAATGCTTGCCGCCGGTTTTCGATCGTTTAGGAGGTAAGAACATGGCTGAACCTTATGTTATCGAGCCTGATTTGGAATTTATCAAAGAAGTCGGTGCCCTGGGGGGTGAAGACCTGAAAAAGTGCTATCAATGCGCAACCTGTTCGGTCGCCTGCGCCATTTCGCCGGATAACAAACCGTTTCCCCGTAAAGAAATGATTGCGGCATCATGGGGCTTAAAAGACAAGCTGGTGCGCAGCTCCGACATCTGGCTATGCCACAACTGCGGTGACTGTTCCACGCTTTGCCCGCGGGAAGCCAAGCCGGGGGATGTCCTGGCGGCGGTCCGAACCTATGCCATCGGCGAATATGCCCGGCCCAAATGGCTGGTAAATGCCCTCAAGGACCCCAAAAAACTGCCGCTCTTGCTGGCCATCCCGGCGGTTCTTTTTCTGGTGGTGGGCACGATCACCGGTTTGCTCGATTTTACACCCGATCTCAGCCACGGAATCGCGCACTACAAATTTTTCTCCACCTGGCTGGTGGATATGCACATGTTGCCGGCTGCCATTTTTGCAGTTGCTGTTTTCGCCCTGGGCCTCAAGCGTTTTTTAGGCGATATTCATCAAAACGCCCTGGCCGAGGGCAAGACCACCCGGGAAAAAATTGAGCCGGTCGGCTTTGTCAAGGCCCTGGCGCGCGTCATCCCCACGATCCTGACGCACAATAAGTTTTCACAATGCACGGAAAACAAAGACCGCCAGATCGCACACCTGTTGACACTGTTCGCATTTATCGGGCTGTTTATCGTGACCTCGGTTGTGTTTCTTCTGATTTATGGGTCTTATTTGCTGCCCAGCGGTCCGGTTCATGGCCCCTGGTCACAGCTCAATCCGATTAAATGGCTGGCCAATATCAGCGGGATCGCGCTGATTGTCGGCACGATCCTTTTGATTAAAAGCCGGGCCGCCAAAAAAGATCAAAAATCGGATTACTGGGACTGGTACCTGGTTTATCTGGCCTTCGGGCTGGGCGTGACCGGTATGGGGACCGAGCTGGCACGGCTGGCGGGCTGGGCCTTTATCAGCTTTTTCTTGTACTATATTCACCTGATACTGGTTTTTTGCCTGATCGCCTATCTGCCGTTTTCAAAGATGGCCCATTTTGTCTACCGCACGGTGGCGATGGCATACAACGAGTACGCCGGTCGAAATTTTTAATTGGCAAAGGCCCTTTTTCCGCTGAGCTGCGTTCTCCGCGGGTTTTAGCCCTCACCGTACTTAAGTACGCCTCAAGCTAAAACCCTTGTCCGCCATCGCGAGCGCTCAGGCGAAGCGGGCGGGCTTGTGCGGATTGTTGAACACCGAAATTTACAAAATCAAGATGTGAAATCCCGCCGCTAGGCGGGGCTCAGCGAAAAAATTGCGCATTCCCAATTAAAAATTTAAAAATAAAAAAACAAAAGGGAAGCAGAATCTGCTTCCCTTTTTTCATTACTCCAGTATTCCAGCACTCCAATACTCCAGTGGGTATATAATTGCCCCGCTGATCTCCGAAATTACTATTCTTTATAATTGTACTGAGATTTTGAATAAAAAAGGGAGCGCCTCGCGGCGGCTCCCTTTTGATTGAATCCTGCGCTTCTTTTAGGTGATCAAATCATTCTCCGGTAGCAGCTCCGTGCAGCTTGATCTCAACTTTGTCAGTCAGGCCTTCGTAGTATTCGCGCAGAATTTCAATGACTTCGTCACGTCCAAAGTGATCGGGCAACGCCTCGCCTTCCGAGAGCATTTTACGCAGCATCGTTCCGCTGAGCAGAACGCGGTCGTCTTTTTCGTGCGGGCAGGTTCGCAGCGATGCCATGCCGTCGCATTTGTAGCAGTAAAAGGTCCAGTCAATTTTTAAGGGGGCGCACAGCAACGCTTTGCCTTCCTCTTCCGGGGTCGGGATCTTGTCAAAAATGGTCTGGGCCTCGAACATGCCGTAAAAATCGCCCACACCGGCGTGGTCGCGGCCGATGATCATGCGGGAACATCCGTAGTTTTGCCGGAAAGTAGCGTGCAGCAGGCCTTCTCTGGGGCCGGCGTAGCGCATATCCAGCGGATAGCCCCCCTGGACGACCTTGTCCTGGACGAAATAATTTTTAACCAACGCATCGATGCATTTTACCCGGACGCTGGCGGGAATGTCGCCCGGCTTCAAATTGCCGACCAGGGAATGGATGAAAACCCCGTCGCACACCTCGACGGCAATTTTGCACAGATATTCGTGGGAGCGGTGCATGGGGTTTCTCAGCTGCAGGGCAGCCACTTCACTCCAGCCGCGCTCTTCGAATGTTTTGCGGGATTCTTCCGGTCGCATGTAGACGCCGGCATAGCGGGTGGGATACTCGCCTTCACTGAGCACTTTGACCGGCCCGGCCAGGTTCACGTCTTTTTGCGCCATCACCATCTGAACCCCCGGATGATCGTCTTTGGCGATCTTCCAGAACTCCTCGGCCGTTGGGGTGCCTTCGCCCATGTAAACCTTCTCGCATTCGTATTTTTTATCGGCCGCGGTCATCTCATATTTTTCAGTGACCGTCATGGTGGCCATGATTTCATCGCCTTCCGGATCATAGAGGGCGATCTCCTCACCTTCTTTGACGCCGTCCGCATCTTCTTTGGAAGCCGATAAAGTCACCGGAATGGGCCAGAACGTCCCGTCGGCCATCAAAAAATTATCGCAAACCCCCTTCCAGTCCGCTTTGGTCATAAACCCGGTCAACGGGCTGAAGCCGCCGATACCCATCATGATCAAATCGCCCTTTTCCCGCGGCGAAACCGAAATTTTTTTGAGGCCCTCAGCCTTTTTCTTTTCAGCTTCCAGCTCAGCACCTTCGAGCAGACAGCAGGTAAGTCCTTTCCCGCCATGAGGTGGAATTAAATTAGCCATTGGTTTTCATCTCCTTTCAATCTGAAGTTCTCGTTTTATAGGGGCTATCCAAAATAGTTTCCGATGGTGGGCTGTTTTTTTTTCGACAGCGCGTATGCCACCCTTCTTTTTTTGAACATCGTGCCGGCTGGCGGCATCGGTTGCGGCTCACATTTAACGATCATTATTTTTTCGTATAAAAGGATATTGATTAATAGGGATGACCGCTTTTGTCAAGCGGAATTCCGCGCTTACCGTAAAGAAGTTGCGTTCGATTGACAGCGCCTTGCAGGTGGCCCCCGAGCGGTTGCAAAAAGCGGTTTTTTTTCATTTTTAGCTTGATTCCGGGTTTATCCCGCGCTAATGAAGCAGGTGCAATATCCCGCCGGCCAAGACGTATTCATCACCATCAAAACGAAAGTGCAATCCAGAGCCTGTGGTTTTTTTCAAGTCGAGGTGTTTGTGATGCCGGAAGTTAAGTTTTCAGCAGAGCGGAGACAGCAAAAACGGTTTAAAGCTGTGGAAGGCGCATTTGCAGCCCTGGTTGATCAGGAAAGCAGGTTGGGCCAGATTAAGGACATCAGTGTCCGGGGTCTATCTTTTCGGTATATTGACAGCTATGAGAAGCTTGAAAATGCGAAAGAGCTTAAAATCATTCTGGGACGTCGGGGTCTTTATCTGGACAAAGTGCCGTTTAAAAAGGTATCTGATTTTGAAATTGAGAGTAAATTCAGTTTTAGCAGGGTCAAAATGCGTCAAATCTGTTTGGAGTTTGGCAAATTAACATCAGAACAGCAAATGAAATTGGACCGCTTTATTCAATATCATACTGTCGGTGAGATTTAAAAAACCCGGCTAAGGTTCCTAAAATTTATTCTGATGCCCCATCATTTTTATGAAACATCTTTGCCACCCCTTTTGCATCGATACCATTTCGAGGACGAATACGAGTACGACGACGAGGACGATGTTAGAAGGTAAACAACCCACCCAATAATAAAATTATCAAAGCCAGTACAATCAAAACAGCGATAAGGACCTTGTGGTGGTGTTTTGTCGCTGATTTTTGGAGCCGCTCTGGCGGCGCGGGTTGCACCTTTTTGACTCGCTGTTTTTGGGGTTTGGGTGACCGCGGATCAGGCTCCGATGGCGGTTTCCGGAAAAAGCCGGGCGGCGGCGGTTCCGTCGGTGGTCTGATTTGCGGCCGTTTTTCCGGGGAGGTGGGCTTCGGCGCGATGGTTTGATCATCAAAACGACCGGCAACAGACGGGGCGGCTCCTTCAGGGGCGGGGGCGGGATCTTCTGGCTCAGCGTCTACCGGTGATGGCGGCAAATCCGGAGGTACGGTTAAAAAGGCTTCGTCCAGCGGCCGGGGCTCGGCCTGGATTTCAGCCCCGCAATGGGGGCAAAAGCGAAATTTGAACGTTTCGATTTCCGGCAACTGCTGGTTGCATGTCGGGCAGGTTCGTTTCATAAATTATCTTACTCTTACTCGTCCTCGTCGTCGTTCTCGTACTCGTTGTTTGCATGGCTATCGAGGACGAGTACGAGAACGAGGACGATTACGGAGCTAATAAATCGTTATTCTAAAATTTAAATCGATTTATGGCCGCGTACTGTTCAACCCCACAAAAGTGCCTCCATTTCTGTAGCACAAAATGCGCATCAACATCGCAAAACGTTCCCCTGTGTTGCCTCGCATACTCGTTTTTTCCATGACCACCGGAAAACCGACGGCATGAATCCGAACGCGCCGGGAGCCGCCTTTGGTGCGCTTGTTGATACGATCCACGGCGTCGATAACCGGTTGAATCCGCGGACCGCTGAATTCATCCCCGAACACATACAGGCTGATCTTTTTATCAGTTGCATAGAAGGTCCGGATGGCTGCCGTGATGCCTTCTACCGGACTGGAGTTGCTGAAAGCCTGCCAGGAGCTGAGCCGTGAAATGATGGCCCGCCGGCGGGCCGGCGTGTCGGGAATCCACTTGCCCCGGTATTGCGAAAACATGTATTCTCCCATATCATTCATGATCTGAATACCTTTAACTTTCGGGTAGACATTCAGGGTTTCTCTAAGTTTTCGTTGCACCAGGGGCCAGGCATTGCGCTGCATACTGCCTGAAGTGTCAATGATAAATATTATATACTCGCTGTCCACTGGAATACCGCCGATGGAGCGTTCGATTTTACGGGGCTGTTGTTTAAGGAGTCGCCGCATCTCCTCGGTTAATTCCTGCATGGCGCGCGCCAATTGCCCCTCTATAATATTTTGAACCTGAGCGGTATCTTTAGACGCTGCATACTGGCCTTCGATTTTGGAAAGATCACCCTGCAGGCGCGCAAGCCGGATCTTTTCTTTTGACAGCTGCTCTTTTTTGGCCGTTAAGTCACGGTTCAATATCGCCGTTTCGCCGCGGATTTCAACCAATTCCTCTTCCAGGAGCACAATTTTGGCCTCCAGATCTTCCGTTACCTCTTCAATGATCAGCGGTTCGGCAAATTTGGATAACACAAACAGCAGAATGACCGCTCCGAATCCACAGCAAATGCAATCCAGAAAAGATAGGCTGAAAATCTGAATGTCCTTACGTTGTTTTTTCATTACTTTAGTTTTTTTAGCAGTCTCTGAGCCTCGTGCCTTGCGCCTTGAGCCGTCATTACGGCCAATCTTTTGATGGTGAAAAAAAGGACCCCCGTGTGCGTTTTGCCAGGCGCCAATAGGCATCAGCCGCCAGGGGGTCGCCTTCCATCGGGTATAAAATGATGTTTACCGGCGCTTTTGGAAATTCCTTAATCGCTTCATTAAACAGACTCAGCCGCTTATTACTGGACACCCGTTTGCGCCAGGGCTTGCTCGATCCCATTGTGGGCAGGCCGTCGGTCAGTAAAAAAATGTTATCCGGAGCAGGCTTCATCTCACGCAGGGCCGTGATGGCATTTAACAGACTCGTTCCCTTTTCAGGAACAACACTGCGGATCCCATCAGCGGCCTGGTTGAGCTGGTCCACATTACCGGCGTCCAACCAGGTTCCCGCGGTGCCTGCGAGCAATGGGCGGGCGCTTTCGTTGAATGCGTATATCTGAAACTGGCTTGTTGGCGACAGCTGTGTGGTCAGCCAGTTGACGGTAGCCACCGCCTGGCGCCATTTGGCGGATTTCAGTTTTTCTTTGGTGCTCAGGTTGCGCCGCCGAATGATGCCCACAATCGTTTCATCCAGCATGCTGGCTGAGGCATCCACCAGGATAAAAATCCGCCGCCCGCCCATCTTCAGGTCCGTTAAATATTGACGATCGCCCTGACCCGGAAATTTTCTCAGTCGAGTGCCCTGATCATCCCGGGTTTTAGCCCCGGCGCGCAGACGCTTGAGCTCTTCTTCAATAGATTTTAGGTCTGCTTTTAACTTGTTCACATGCGTTTGGGTCGCCAGGGTGTCATCCTGTCGGTCGGACAGCTCGATTTTTTTTTGTTCCAGTATTTCAATGATCTGGTGGGACAAACCCTCTGTACGGACCAGATTTGCATGGGTCTGCGCCAAAGTATTGCGTGCCAGAACCAGATTTTTTTTGGCCTCGAGGACCTCCTGTTCGACGCGTTCGGCTTCGGCGCGAAAATCCGAGGTGATCGAATCCTTTTGCGCCGCACTTTTGGCATTGACCAGCACAAACAAAAGGATGACGGCCCCCAACCCGCAGGTAATGATATCCAGAAACGATAAATTAAATACGTTGACGGCTCTACGTTTCATGGGATGTGGTATCCAGACATGCAATCAGTTTTAATTTTTCACCCGGCGTGCCAACCCGAATAACCTGGCCCAGTTCCAGCACTGTTCTTTCGGCTACCGGTTTTTCGTTTACGTACGTGCCGTACGTGCTGTGATCATCTAAAACAATCTTGCTCCCGTGAAGCTGCACCGAGCAGTGTTTACGGGAAACCCCGGCAACCTGCCCCCTGATCTGAATGCCGGATGCATTCTCATCGCCCGCAAGACCAATGATTAGAGGCGTTTTTCCAATCGGATAGGCCAGATCGCGGTACAGAATATGGGTCGGTCGGTGTTGAGCGGCTGACGGTTGATGTATCGCTTCAACCGCAGGGGCCTGCTCAACCGGCAACGGCCGGGTCGTAATAAACGGAGCGCTGCCTTCGGCTTGTTGCTGGCTCAGCAGGTCATAAAATTTTGATGCGCCCAGGGCTCCGGATCCGGCCGGCAGCGCAATTAGTTTACAATTTTCGATGCCCTTCAGCATATTTTTAACCCCCGGTAGGCGGTTAAGGCGGTCTGTGAGCAGGAGCACCCGTCCGGCCGCGCCAGGGTCGTAACGATCGCAAAAATCAACAAGCAAACGACGTATCTCTTGCATGACGGGCCTGGCTGTGTTGCCAAAGAGATCCCTGGTCAGCGTAATGTGATACACTTTGGAGCCCCCCGTCATTTCAAAATGGACACTGGGATTTTGATTGAGCTGCGCCAGAACGCCGGGCAACCGATCATAAAGCTCCTGCTCGCCGGCGGCCCGGTGCAAGGGATCAAGCCGGGTGTGGCGCACAAATTCTTCTGCGATGGCATCTACCCACCTTCGATATAATGAACTCAAACCGTTGCCTTCCGCAGAATGGGTTTCTTCGCGGCTTAATTGGTCGGCGCGCTTCAGATGGGTGATTTCAAATCGATGCAAGTGTAAATCCAGGTGCAGCCATAACCCCTGCGGCAACTGATCCGGCACCGCAGCTATGGCGATGGGGGTAAACCCTTTTACGCGTAGGCCCAATTCATTCGTGATGCCGAGAATCAATCCCAAATGCGTGCGCTTGTAAAAACCCGGCACCGCGATAACCATTTCGGCCCCGTGCTGCTGGATATGCTGCCAGATATTGGCAAAGTGTTCATAGGCGACTTCGGCATGATTGTGCGCAAACGGGTTGGGCTGTTCCAGTGGCTCGGTGTTTAATCGGTCCCAGAATTGGTGCAGGATCTGCCGGGGAAAAAGATGTGCTTTTCTTTCAGCGGCTGCGCCGACCACCAATCTTTTTTTTTCGGGTAGCGCGAATCCGGGGCTCTCCACACTGTCGCCATCAACTTTTAACAACCCGGGTGGATCACCGCTGGCGACAAGAATGCCGGCATCGCTCAGTTCCAGTCCTAATACGTTCATATGGGCTACCCTCTTCTTTAAAGTTCACTAGTTCCAAGGTTTAGCGAGCTGGCCGCTGGCTGCTTGCTGCTGGCCAGAAGTGATTGATGGTTTGCCAGAAGCCAGTGGCGAGAGGCCAGTTGCCATTGATTACAACCGGAAACCCTGAACCGCGGAATCCTTGAACCCGGCGGTCACAACCGCCATTACTTGACATACAAATGACTGATCAGATTTTCATCGCAATAGGTTTCCGCATCCAGAACATAATGCTCCTGCATTTGCTGTAATTGATGCAGCAAGAACATCAGACCGATGCTGATGAGCAGCGCAATCAGAGTTGAATTAAAAGCCACGCCCAGGCTGCGCGTTACATCAAAGATTTCCCCTTCGATGGCCTTATGCGCCTGACCCAGCGCGTCACCGATGCCCCGCACGGTTCCGATGAAACCCACAGACGGGATGGCCCAGGCAATATAGCGAATCATAGACAATTCGGATTCCAGGCGCTCGGCTTCCGAATCGCAATACGCACGGGTGGCGCTGGCCACATCCTGAATATTGCGAGTGGTGCTGAATCGCTGCAGCCCGGCCAGCAATGCCCTGGGAACCAACGCGGCGCGCTGCTGGGCGGGAAGCGCCTGGATTTGTCGGGATACATCCCGGGTGTCCTCCGGCAAAATGCGCTCCCCTTCGCCCACCGCAATCAGCTCCATTTGAAGCAACGCCCGCTGGCGGGACGTTCTGTAAGCCTTGTACCCCATAATGGCCATTGCCCAGAACATCAAGATAAAGCAGGCTTCTTGCTCATAATCGCGGATAATGACAAACACCGAGCGTTCCATGACCTGTGATTTGTCTTCGGCCATTGCAATGGCCTGTTTGGCCAATATGGCATCGGCTTTGGGCCGTATCACCGCCACATAGATAGCATGCACGATAATGATGATAATGATCAGGGAAAACAGCTGGTAGATGAACTCAAACGAAAACGGAAAGCTTTTCTTCATTCTTATTTATCCATGGGTTTCATAGTAGGTTTTCGATCTAATATAGATGATTGTTTCAGTCGCGTTTTATTCAATTGTATTCTGTTATTAATCTGTTCCGCTTAATCTAAATTCTTTTGAAAATGAAATCAGAAGTTTTTTTTGATTTATATCGGGTTGTTTGAAAACTAAATGTCATATGGGAAGTCAACTGCCTGCTCTGCTTCAATTTGCTCCGACGGACGGAAATCTTTAAGTTTTTTCTTTTTAGGGCCGGTCGATTTTTCCTTTTCCTCAGTTTGAGACTCCGATCGTTGACTTTCAGCTGGCGTCTCAGTTTTTTGGGGGGTAGATGTTGGGGTTGAGCTCTGTGCGACAACCACCGCCGCGGTGTCTTTCTGATTTTGAACCCGCGATATCTGATCCACAGCAGGGGCCGGAATGAACCCATAATCAAAAACCACCCCTATGCCCGCCGATACCAGCGTGACGATTGCCAACCTTTTGAAGCGCGAAGACTTTTTTGTTTTCATGGTTTATCGCTCACATGCTTTTTACTTTGCATATCTGCAAATTCGAAAACCGAGATCCGGGCGTTTGCTGTTGCTGTAATCCCGATAAGCCAGCCTCAATTTGCCCATACTGGCGTGTTTCCAGCTTGCGCCCCTGACCACATGATGTTTTCCCTGCGCGGGGCCGGTCGGGTCGACATCGGTCTTACTGCTATTATAGGTATAAATTGTATAAAAGTCATGGCACCATTCGGAAACATTGCCGCCCAGGTCAAACAATCCCAGACCATTGGCCTTAAATTTCGCGGGTGGCGCCGTGCCCGGGAACCCGTCATTGTAGTTTTCGATAACGGTAACTAACAGCTTTTTGGCGGATGTGTCGCCATAATTGCCTGAAGGCTTCGTCGGCGGGAACTGATTTCCCCATGGGTATTTAAGGTCGGCGGAATTGCTCGTAAAACGGGCACAATATTCCCACTCAGCTTCGGTGGGCATGCGGTAACCGGTGCCGACGGGATCGGCGGCAACAAGGCGTCCGCCCTTATTTACGTATGCGGGCGGCAGGGATTCTTGAGCGCTCAACCAGTTGCAGAATGCTGCCGCCTGTTGCCATGTTATCCGAACGACCGGATGATTAGGCTGAGATAAGGATTGCCCATTGAATGTTCCCGAATTGTGGCCGGCCAAAAATTTTTTAAACTCTTCATTGGTCACCTCCTTGAGGCCCATATGAAACGGTCGCTGCAGGTTTACCTTGCGAAGGGTTTCGTTGGTGCGCCGGCCTTGCTCGCGGCGCGACGATCCCATGGTGAAGGGCTGCGGGCGGACCAGCTTCAGCGGGTAACCATTTTGGGCTGTGATAACGCCGGCCGGTTCGGCCGGAACTGATTGACGTCGCTTGAGGGCGATCTTTATGATTTGCGGGTAGCCGGGACGCGGTGTGATCCGGGTGCGATATGGCTCGTATCCCGGTTTTTGGATCTCCAGTTGGTGGCCGACCGCCAGTAAGTTTAACTTCAGTGGCACGGTTCCCTGGTTTTTGCCGTCTACTATCAGCTGCGCATCGGCCGGCTCGACCTCAAATTGGATAACACCCATTACCGGTTTCAATTTGATGGTCAGGGTTTTCAATTTGCCGGTTGTCACCTGAACCCTTTGTGCCGCGTTTTCGTAGCCGGCTTTGGAGATTTGAATTTCATGCCGGATGTCAGCCTGCAGGGGGACCTTTAAGGGCGTTTTGCCGACAAATTTCCGGTCGATGGTCACATTGGCGCCCGAAGGTGTGGTCTGCAAGGCCAATGTGCCGTCGAGCGGTTGTAGCCGGACGTCTTTTATGGACTGCGGTTGATTTGGCTCAACAGCCAGCCGGGTTTGCCAGGGTTTAAATCCGTCAGCGCTTATTTGCAGCGTGTATTGGCCTGCGGACAACTCAACCGTTACGGGTGTTTGGCCTGCGGGTTTGCCGTCCACAGATACGGTGGCGCCTTCCGGAACCGAGCTGATAAACACATCCGACCAGCCGGGGATCAGGGCAAACTCAAATGATTGGGCTTCCGGGCAGCCGATGATTTCCGCTTCGGTTTTGATATCCTGATAATTTTCGGCCTGTATTTCCAAAACCCTTGAGCCCGCTTTGACTTCCAGGTTTGAAATCGGTGTGACACCGACCGCCTGTCCGTCAATCAACAGCCGGGCACCGGTCAGCGGCACGTCCGGCTGGCCGTCTGGATGCGTCTGCACGGATATGCGTCCGGGACGTTTTTCCATTTTAAACCGCAGTGTCTGATTTTTTTCGGTTCCCACCTTAAAGGGCTGTTCGAGCGCAACGTAGCATTCTTTGCTGGCGCGCAGGGTGTAGGCACCGGGTCGCAACAGAAAATGCCCGCCAAAGCGAGGCGCAATCAAACTGCCGCCGATGGATATGTCTTCGGCCCGGGGCTCGATGTGAATGGTGACCTGTCGGGCTGTGAAGACAAACCAGGCGACCGCAAAAAGCAAAAGAAATACGAGGCCCACAGCCAGACCAATCCATCTCCGGTAGTGAAGGATGGTGCGGGCCCCCTGTTTTCTGCGATCCGCACGGAAAGCGACCGGGTCAATTTTAAAGGCCTGCACCGGGCTTCGGGCAGCCGGAGAGGCAACCGTTGCTGCCTCGGATTCCCGCGATACGACCTGAATGATAAAAACGTCATCGCGGACCTCAATGTCTATTCGACCGCTGCCGATTTCAAGCCGGTCGCCGTGCATCAACCATTCGCTGCCCCTCAGTTGCTGCCCATTGTAGCGAACGGAAACATCGACGTGCGCGGCCTGCACAAACGGACGCTGCTGCGATAAGCCGATATAGGCCGCCTCCGTATCGGCTTGTAGGTCCGCTATTTTGATGGCGGCGGTGGGGCCGGCGCCAATGACAATCGGAAAGGCGCTCGCCCCGATCGCCCGTTCGCCGTTACGGTCTGTTATTTTAAAGGTGCGAATCAAATTTTAACCCCACATCGAATGGTAACGCGCATGGGCCCTTGCTCGGGTTTGACGATGATCTTTTTGCGAACATCCTGGTATCCGTTCCGGCTTCCCACAATCGTATAGGTCCCGGGCCGCAGTTTCAGCTCGCGACTCGCAAAACGACCCAGTTTGCCAACTTTGTAAACTGCTATATCCGTGAAGGTATCGGATTCAAGAATTATCTTCACCGGGGTCTGGGCGGCCTTTACGATGCGGGCCAGCTCCTTATATTGCTTTTGAAGTCGCGGGCCGGTGGCATCCATGGCTTCAATTTCGACCATCAACTCAAGGGCGTTTTCAAGCTGACGATCCGACTCCAGTACGGCCGGCTGTTTGAGAAAAAAATTAAGCCGCTTATCGATACGGATGTGCGTTAAAGCACGCATTTCGCCCTGCACCGCAAACTGAACTGTGGAATCGACTTCCAGAACCTGCTGGTAGGCATTCAATGCCTGCTGCCAGTTTTCAGATTGCTCTGAAACGATGGCCTGCTGGCGATAGGTTTCAATTCGAGACAGGCGAATGGACTGATCGACTTGGGCCAGGGCATCGTTGACTTCGTGTGATTCCGGCCGTAACGCTTTGGCCTGGCGTAATTTTGTACGGGCCAGCTGATAGTCTTTATTGTGAATCGCTGTCAAACCATCCGACATCAGCTGCTGGTACTTTTGATCCCGAAGCCGGCGATCAACCCGCGCCAGGGCCTGCCGGGCTTGATTTGAAGCCGAGTCCAGCCGCACGGCCTCCTGATAATCGGTGTGAGCGGCAGCCAGATTGCCCTCGTTTTCATGGCGGTTTCCCGATTCGAGCAACCGCATGACGGCCTCGGTGTTTTTAGCCCGCTGCAGGCTGTCGCGGGCAGTGGGGTTATCCGGATCGATTTGCAGGGCAATCAAAAATTTTTCTTCCGCCAGCGGACCGTTGCCGGCTTCGATTGCGGTTTGACCTTCAGTGATTAGCCGCTTGACAACCGGTTCGACTTGGTCGATCAATTCCTGCGCCTTGGCGATGGCTGCGGCATATTTGTCTGCTGCCGGTGCGTACTGGTTTTCAATCAATAGCCGATCAGCGTCATTCGCAAACTGCGACATGTCTTGATAGGTCTCAGCTCCCCATTTTGAAACGCCTTTGGCTTCCAATGTCTGTTTAAGCTGCATAAATTCGGCCAGCTTATTTTCGGCTTCCATCTTTTCTGCAGCCAGCTGGGTAGGATCCACCGTTGTCGGCGGTAAACGCTCGGGTGCAACTACGGTCTTTTCAGCTGCCGATTGATTTTGTTCGCTGACCGGAGTTTCCGTAACGGCCGGTTTGCGATGTTGACCGGCCAAATAATGCCACAGCCACAAACCGCCGGCCAGCAAAATAATAAAAGCAACCAGCAGGGTCGCCCCTTTTATCAGGTTGCCATGCGCATTTGCCGTTAATCTTTTGCGCTTCTCTGTCGGGGTTATCCTGACCGGGGCAATTAGGTCGGTTTTGTCTGCGGCTGGCGGCTGCCTGACAATTTCTTCGGCCGGGCTGTACGGTGGTTGCGTCGGTTCGTTGCCTGCCGGCAGCACACGATCAAAAAAGGCCTCAATTTCTTGCATACTGCCCGGGCGATCGGCCGGTGCTTTGGCCAGCATATTGCCAATCAGGGTTTCGATCGAATCGGGGATGACCGCATCCACAGTCAGTTGCCGCAGCCGCCGGTTTACGGTAATGGGGGGTTCATATCGAATTCGATCGCGGGTGATATCCGGATAAAACGGGGGATAGCCGGTGATCATTTGATACAGCAGCACGCCGAGGGCATAAACGTCGTCTGCCGGGGTAGGCGGTTGATTGTCCAGTTGTTGCGGGCTCATGCAAAACAGCGAACCCCCCGAGGTAATTTCCAGTGCATGCAGGTCCGATTTTAAAACGCCGGCGATACCAAAATCGGTTAAGCGGGGTGCTTGCTGTTGATCAATCAAAATGTTACCGGCTTTGACATCACGGTGCACCAGCCCCATTTCATGAGCATAGCCGAGGGCGTTGATGACCGGCTTTATCAACCTGATCGTCTGTGGGATGCCGATCGATCCTTTTTGCCGACGGTAATCATTCAGATTCTGGCCGTCCACATATTCCATGGATATGAACGCCAGGTCTCCAGATCGATGAAAATCAAATACGCGCACGATGTTGGGGTGCGCCAGGCGCCGGGTGTTGCGGCATTCATTTTTCAGGAGCTGGATAAGATGCGGGTCTGACATCAGCTGCGGGTTTAAAATTTTAGCGGCAATTTGGAGTTCAAGTTCATGGTCCCAGATGAGCCAGACCTGTCCCATGCCACCCTGACCGACCATCTCGTTCAGGCGAAAGCGCGCAAGCAGTATTTGGTTTTTTTTTAAATTGAGCATGGGTTTCGATGCAACTATATAAAAAATCACGAAAATTTGAAAGGCCCTGGATTGACCGCAGCCATTTTCGTGATTTCAAGATTTAGCGTAACGGCTTTAGCGCTTTTCAAAAGCCGCAAACCAGCACAAAAGGGGTTTTTGAGACGGCTCTCAGAGATCTGAGTCCTGTTTTGTTTCTTCCTGGTCGGGTGGCGGTGTGGGCTCAAAGCCGGTTTCGGCAAAGTAGATCTGGCGCAGCAGTTTTTTCCAGCTTTTAAACTGCTCCTCGGCGGATCCGGTCAACTCGTATTGCTGCCCTTCAAACTCCATCGTCACCGGTTGCATTTCGGTACCGAATGATTCGCTGAGTTCTTCAATTGCCGCTTTATGCATTTCGGCTTCTTTTGACACATTCCAGCCGCTAATAAACACCTGCCCGCCGATAATCACCATTGCCGGTGCCATCACACGGCCGATATTGGAGTCCTGTGATCCGGCGGCAATCGCTCCGGCTATTAACAATGCGCCGAGCAATTGCTTGGTCATCGCCTCCCTTTTTATTTTTTTTAAGGCTTCACGTTCGGTCAAATTCAACTGACGCCAATTTTCGTAAGCCGGCCACATTTTAGCGTAAAACCCTTCGTATTGCTGATTGAGTGTATCCAGATACATATATTCGCGTTCCCGGATTTGCAGCAGGCGATTCAACATGGGGTCATTGTCCGCCGGCAGGCGATTGATGCTCAGGTGCTTTTTATCGTCCGCTTTCAGGTAGCCGTCAAATGCATCCGGCGCGAATTCCCGGGCATATTTGAGTTTGGCGACGGTGCGGATGGTTTTGATCTGGTCCGCCGTCAGTTCCATCTTGTAGCGGGCCATATCATTGGCGATGGCATTATAAATATCCTGATAGGCATCTTTTTCCCCTTGTGTGTTCCCCGAGTAATAGGCTTCAGATGCCTCGGCGCTATAAATCTTCTTAAACCAGTGTTTCCGGGATGCATCAATTACATCGATTTCAAGCACCAGATGCTCACCATTGGATTCGAGTATTTTGCCTTTCACCGTGAGGTCCACACTGTTGGTTTCAGCCGGTACCACCTGGATGGCGCCCCAATGGCTGCTCTGGTGCAACGTATTTTTCAGGTGGTAGGGAATAAAATGGGTTTCAGCCTTGCGGATATCAGCATTGGTGCCTTCTTTTTGAGATGTTTCGGGCGTCAGTTCTTCTGTTTCGAAAACAAGGATGCCGACATCCAGCAACTGTTCTTCGGGGATTTCGGTTCTGGCTTGCTCAATCGCCGTGGGACCCACCTTCTGGGCGTTGTAGGTGGCGCAGCCCGTAAAGACCACGACACAGAAAAAAACCCATATGCAGTTGGAAGGACTGGATTTCATTTTTAAATTTGAAACGCTCAAATTAGGTTATTGGGTGTTTTTCTTATACTCTTCGTACTCTTTCCAGAGCTTTTCTTTGAGCTCCGGATCGGTTTCGTTTTCAGCAGCCTCGCGCAGCTGCCGGGCAACGATATCGTCATCCTCTTTGCTGTAACGGCTGCCTCTGTTGTCTTTAGGGCCCGGACCCTGGCCTTTGGGGCGATCACCGGAAGCGACTGTATCATCGACGTCACCCGCTTCAGTTTCAGAATCACTTTTTTCGCTCGCTGTCTCGTTATCTCCGGTCTTCTCCTGTTGCGATGCCTCATCGGATGATTCAGATTCTGGGGTGCCCAAATCAATGCCCTTTTCCTTTAAGCGTTTGGCGGCCTCAGCGGCTTCCTGTGCCAGATCTCTCATCTTGGCGGCAGACCGGGTTTCAATGGTCTCCATTTCTTTGAGAAGCATGGCATCAAACTGGCTGAGAGAAGCCGTCAGCTGGCGGTCCAGCTCTGCCACCTGATCCTGGGTTTGCATTTCAGGAATGGATTCATCGGATCCGGGAGATTCGCCGCTTTCAGTCGTTTGAGCCGCCTTGCCTTCGGGCTTGTGTCTGCGGTATGCGTTTTCCAGTTCTTCAACTCTTTTGCGATTTTCGGCGACCATGGCCTCAACGCGCTCATGGTATATTTCGTAATCGCGAATATCCTCGGCGGAGGCATTGCCGGAGTTTTTGAGCGCTTCAAGTTTGGCTGCTATTTTTCGTTCAGTGGCTTCGCTGACTTTCAAATCTTCCCGGGCTTTTTTCAATTTGGCTTCTGCTGTGGAAGGTGCTTGCGCCCGAGGCATTCCTGATTTTTGAGATGCTTGCGTGGATGGCGCTTCAGATTCACTTTTGCCCGATTCAGGAGATGATTCTACTGACGGGGCTTCCGGTTGACGTTGGTCCGATCTTTGACCTTGTGTCGGCTTGGTGTCCCCTGTGTTCTCGGATGCGGCTTGTTCCGCTGGTGGTTGCCGGCGCGGTTCGGCGGCTTCAGAACCGGGCTTCTGGCTGGAATTTGACGGCTGCTGTTTGCCGGATGCTTCGGTATTTTGAGCCTCATTTGCAGGCGGTGACCGCGTGTCTGTTGTTTCGCCGGACTCGGGTTGCGGGGGCGTCGGTGAGCTGGGCTCGGGCGTTGTTTTGCAGGCTGAAAACCCCAAACCGATTAAAATGGTAAAGATAAGAATAAATGTTTTCATTTTTTGCAATGACCTCACCGATAATAAATGCCCATAACCCCGAATAATTTCAGAATGTAACATAAGATTTTGCCAATTGGGTGTCAAGCGACGGAAATCGGCCTCCGCAACTGGATTAATAGACCCTCGATGGCGGCGTTTTGTCTACAAATCACAGACCCTTACAAAAAAAATGGAATCAGGTGTACCGGAGTGCCGGCGTAATCAAAGAAATGTCAATCTGAGTTCAGGCAGACACACCATAGTTAGTTGATAGGCGGACTTTAGCAGGATCTAAATCCACAAGCGCTAATCATCTATTTCATCCGATCTCCCCGTTTTAGGACTGCATCTTAAAACTGTTTGAATATTATGACCACCAATGCTAAGTCAGGCCAATCGACCGACCGTTTCCTTAAAACTCAACCACAGGACCGGATGCGCATCTCGGTCATCATTGCGCTGGGATGCAGTCCTGGAATATGATCCGCGTGATGATAAGACGCTATGGGTTTCGGTTTTTGACAAGATTCGATCCCAAGGATTGCTGGTGATGACAATGGCAAGAAAAATTATTAGGATATTGGGGCCTTTGCTTTTACTGGCATATTTTATAACCCTGGTTTTACATATTTCCGATCAATCGGACCAATATCAATGGGATTTTCGCACCCACCGTAAAGCCGCTGAAATTTTTGCTGCCGGATCTGACCCCTATGATCCCGCTGTTTTGCTCAATCAAAAAGATGCCAATTTCTTATACACCTATCCGCCCTTTACCCTCTTTTTTTATGCACTCTTTAACCAAACTGACGACACTACCGCTTTTCATGTATTCCTGTTGATCAAATGCGCACTGCTGATCGTGCTGGTTATTTTTTGGAGAACTGCTTTCCTGGGTCCGGCGCGCGATTCCTTGTTTTTCCTGTTTTGTCTGCTGGCATTCAACAGTGCTGTTTTCGCCGACCTTATTGCCGGCAATATTAATCTGGTCGAACAGACTTTGCTGTGGGTCGCTTTCTTTTTTTTCCTGAAACAGCGGTTTGCTCTATTTTGCGTGTTTGTGTTGTTGGGTGCCAGTTTTAAAATGACGCCCATATTTTTTCTTGTTTTGCTGTTAACATCTGATCATCGGAAAAAATACCGCCATTTTTGTTATGCCGGCAGCATTTTTCTGGCCTATATGGCCGTTCAATATCTCATTTATCCGCATATGTTTACGGGATTTGTGCGCAATGCCTTGACGGTGGTCGGTGAGAGCGGCGCCGTCGGGCCGTCGACTGAAAAGTTTGTCAAAGATATATTTATGCTGTTGTCGCAATTGATTGGACCGGTGCCGCCGGTTGTCATCTCAGCAGTCATCATCGCACTGGCTGCCCTGGTCGTAATTCTGAGCGGCAGGAGCTATTTCTTGCTCAAGGGCTCCCGGGCCGACCATCCGGACCGGGAAAAAATGATCTTGTTTCTGGTTTGCATGGTATATGCGTTGATCCATCCGCGCTTTAAAGACTACGCCTATATGTTGCTGATCGTGCCCTCTTACTACATTATGAAAACCACCCGTCTGAAAAAAGCGTTTCCGTTCATGTTCATTCTTTCCATACTCGCCGCTCCCCATCTGATGTTGCCCGGGTTCGATATTCTTTCCGCCATTGTTTGGCGTTACTTTCCTCTGATGATCGCTTATACGTTCTGGGGGCTGTACCTGCACGAAATTTTTTCAGCGGCGGCCAGCAATAAACCCAAGACCGAATCCCGGGCTTAAAGCCGATATGGTGTAGGGAAAAAAATCAAAACAGCACTTGTGGAACGGTTCATTGCGCGATGCTCTTACCTTAAAAAAAAAGCCGATTTCCAGAAAGCGAAAATCGGCTCATTCCTTATAAATGGCGGAGAGAGAGGGATTCGAACCCTCGATGGACCTTTCGCCCCATACTCGCTTA
>JASFNW010000038.1:0-33243 GCA_050116835.1 Desulfobacterales bacterium | reverse complement strand
TCCCGACTGATGGAGGACATTTTGGCAAAGGGCCAACCGACATCAAAAGACCTGGAAGAATTTAAGGAATATTTGTCACTCATGACCCCGGAATTGGAGCGCTGCGGCAACATTGTTTCCGGACTGCTTTCATTCTCCCGGGAAACTTCTCTGGAATACAAGGCCATCGATCTCAATGAGGTTCTGGAAGCCGTTATCGCATTAACCCACCACAAGCTGGAACTCCAGGGCATCAAATTAACAACGCAATTCCACCCCGAGCCTCTATGGGTGCTCGGAAATGCAAGGCGCCTGGAGCAGTGCCTGTTGAATCTGGTCTTCAATGCCATGGAGGCGATGCCCGGGGGAGGGGTGTTGAACGTGGTCTCCATACTTGAGCTCGCACAGAAGGACGTGCGGTTAGAAATCCGGGATACCGGATCGGGAATTGATGCGCAAAACCTGAACCATATTTTTGATCCTTTTTTTACCACCAAAGAAGCCGGGCAGGGGACAGGTCTGGGGTTATCCATTGTTTATGGTATTGTAAAAAATCATGGCGGACACATAAAAGTGGAAAGTAAAGTGGACCGAGGCAGTTTATTTTCTCTTCGATTTCCATACCTTTCAGGCAATGGTTTGGAGGAAAACCATGGGTGATATGATGAATATCATGATTGTCGACGATGAAAAGATTGTACGGGAGTCTCTTTTCCATTGGTTTACCAAACTGGGCCATACCGTTGAAAAGGCATCTTCAGGTTTTGAGGCTTTGGAAAGACTGGAAAAAAATCCTTTTGATCTTTTATTTGTGGACATCCGCATGCCCCAGATGAATGGCATCGAATTGCTGGAAAAAGTCAAGCAAGAGCATCCGGATACCATCGTCATCATTATCACCGCCTATGGTTCCATCGAAACCGCCGTCAAAGCCATGCAGCTGGGCGCCAGCGATTACCTGCTAAAGCCGTTCAAGCCGGATTATCTTTCCCTGGTGATGGAAAAGATCACCCAGCAGATGAGACTTTCTTCAGAATACAATTATCTCAAGGGCCGTTTGAAAAAAATAACGCGTTTCGACGATATTATCGGACGGGGCCCGGCGATGACCAAGATATTTGACCTTATTCCTGAGGTGGCCCAAAGCGACTCCTCCATTCTGCTGGTCGGGGAAACCGGGACCGGTAAAGAACTGGTGGCCAAAGCCATCCACGCGAAAAGCAAGCGATCTCATTTACCTTTTATTCCCATTAATTGCGGAGCCATACCGGATTCACTCTTGGGAAGTGAGTTATTTGGTCATCAAAAAGGCGCCTTTACCGGTGCCACCCGTTCCCGCAAGGGTTTTTTGGAAGTTGTATCCGGTGGAACCCTGTTTCTGGATGAAATTGGAGAAGTGAGTTCAAAGATGCAAATTGATCTGCTGCGTGTTTTGGAAGAAAAAAAAATAACCCGCATCGGAAACTGTTATCCAATCGAGGTGGATTTTAGGCTGATCTCTGCGACGCGACGCGATCTCGAGCAGCAAATCGCGGCCGGACATTTCCGGGAAGATTTTTTCTACCGCATCAACGTCATTACCATCCAAATTCCCCCCCTCAGAGCAAGAAAAGAAGACATCCCTTTGCTGATTGAGCACTTTCTTGAAAAATTCAGCCATGAGACGGCCAAGCACGTGGACCATATTACCCCGGGCACCATCGAGCGTCTCATCGCCTATGAATGGCCGGGAAACGTCAGAGAATTGGAAAATGCCATTGAAAGGGCCGTTGTGCTTTCCAAATCGCGAACAATCGATATCGAGGATTTTTCGTTTCTGCAGGCGCCCACCACGATAGCTGCAAAGCCCAGGTCGCTTCGTGAAATGGAAAAATATCATATCCGACGGATCCTGGAAGAATGCGACTGGAATATAACCCGGGCAGCCAAGATTCTGGACATCAACCGGGTAACCCTTCACAATAAAATCAAACGCTTCGATATGCAAAGAGACATTTAAGTGAGGGGTCGGGCGGCGTTGCTGACTACCCCCGACAATTGCGGTATGAATTATCAGCAGCGAAATCGTGCACTGTCTGAATGGTTTTGGGAGCGTTGCGAAAGAACAGCAATAACCGCAAAGCTGCGGATTGGCACAAATTTGATTTCACATCTAACCCGTTATTTTATATTTAAATTCTGATCTTTCGCTACGCCCCCTTATGCATGAGTTTGCACGATGCAGTCGCTGATGATTCATGCAGCAACTGAGTTAAGGAAAGCGTCCCGACCCTTCACTCGATTAGCATTTTGGAACGCTCAACCCATGAACGCAAGAAAAAGGACAATCGGCGTTGTTGCTGTTGGAAACGTTCCTGAACTTGCGCCCAAAGTGATTGCGGCCCACGTTGAAAGTTACCTGCAGCTTCCGGCGACAATTCTCACCCCGCTGGCGCATCCGGCCTATGCTTTTGATGACCTCCGTCTGCAGTATGACGCGGGCAAGATTCTAAATTATTTCGAATCCTGCAGTTTTGAGCACTTTGATAAAGTCATCGGCATCTTTAGCGTTGATCTTTTTGTGCCAACTTTTACCCATGTATTCGGGGAAGCCAGACAGGCCGGAATGTACGCTCTGGTTTCATTGTTCAGACTGGCAGAGGGCAATAAAGGCAATAATCCATCTTCTTCTTTGCTTTTTGAGAGGGCCGCCAAGGTCGCATTGCACGAAATCGGGCACCTTTTTAACCTTTTTCACTGCCAACACCGAAACTGTCTGATGCATTATTCAGGCGGACTCACTGATCTGGACGAGTGTCCGCTTTATTTTTGCCGTTATTGCAGCACTTACTTTAAGGATGAGCTGAAAAAAACCTAAGTTGTGTCGGTGTGCAGAAATTTTTGGGTCAAAAGACGCCATTCGATTTCCGGAAAATTACCATAAACATCTGCAACCAGCTCACCGCCGGTGGCTGCCAGGTTTTCATACTCCGGTCCCATAAGCTCCAGCAGCTTCTGCCCCTCCATCTCCATCCATTTAACGCTTTCTTCACCGAAGTAGAGCCCTCTGAGGTTTCTTTTGGGCATATCCGGTTCCAGGATAAACAGCCAGCCCTCATGATAGGGATTTTCATGGGTAATTTCCGGATGTTCCTGGGCCTTGTGGTTCACCGCTAAAACCGTGCCTGTGACCGGTGCCAAAACGCCTGCTCTGTGATTATTTCTGCCAAATGTCCAGCCAATCTCGTTTTGTTCGAGCTCCTCTCCCAGCGGCGGCAGGATCAACGATTGTATGGAGCCAAAAAGCTTGACCAGGAAATCGTCAAATCCGATCCTGACTCGGCCCCCATGCTCAAATCGTGCCCAGCTGTGACCCAGGTGATAATAATAGCCATCCGCCAATTTGTATCCCGCGGCCAATCGATATCGCGGCAACTCGGTTTCCCGCACGATATCAGCATCATCCAGCATTTGATCAAAGGGGCAATGGTAGCATTCATAATTCAGGGTACAGATCTTGGGCGCCTCAATCCGACCGGTCAGAGCATGGCGGCATGGTCGCGACGCTCCCCGATACCGCTTTTTTAAATAGTCAACCCATTCAGGAGCATGTTTGGCCGTCTCGAAATCCTTGCCCAAACCCATTGCACGACGAATACCCTTATCAAAAGGGCAACTGTTGCAATCATAGGCATTATCACAAACCCTGAAGTTAACGACCCCTGCTTTCATCCAAATACATTCATCCTCCACAATTTGAAAACCCATCACCCGTTTTGGAGTTTTACGTTCCGTGATCTGTCTTTTCATTTTTATGTCCTCCTTTTTGCTTATTTCACCAAATAAGTTCCGGTGGTGGTAAAAAGCATGGCAAACAGGCCGTTTTGCTTACTTTGAATTGCAAAGCCGATACCAAAGGTGCTGTTACCTTTTTTTTAAATATAAGATACTGTATTTATTTTAGATTTTTTGGTATGCGGATTTGTAAATGAGGAGAAGGGGGTTTTCGGCGGGAGTCAAACTGATTAATTTAGCTACGCATTGACATAAAATAAAAGGAAAATGGCATAATTATCTATTAATTTTAAATGGTTAAAAAACTGTAGCCTAAAGCAACAGCAGCTGTCATGATTGTTAACGCTTCAGTCCAGAAAGCCATATTTTTTCATTTTACGCCATAAGGTGGTTCGGTCGATACCCAGAGCGCGTGCGCTTTTATTGCGGTGCCAATTGTGTCTTTGAAGTGTGGCCAGAAGTTTATTACGTTCCTTGTTTTCCGATACCAAACCGTCCCTGGCAACGGCGGTTGGCATTGCCGGGCCAGCAACTGGTCGGACCTGGAGATATTCGGGCAAATGGGTCGGCAGGATTTTATCTTCCTGACAGATAATCAGGGCGTGCTCGAGAATGTTTTCAAGTTCTCTGACATTTCCCGGATAAGGGTAGTTCAGTAGAAGTTCCATGACTTTCTCGGAAATCTCGGGCGGTCGGACATTTCTGGCGACACACAGACGCCTTAAGATGTGACCGATGAGAAGGGGCAGATCCACTCTGCGATCTCGAAGCTCCGGCAGTTCAATACGAAATACATTCAGCCGGTAATAGAGATCCTCTCTGAAAAGCTGCTGTTCAACGAGCTTGCCTAAATTACGATTTGAAGCGGATATGATTCGAACGTTAACCTTAACGGTGTGCCGGCTGCCCAGACGATAAAATTCCCTATCTTCCAGCACGCGCAACAGTTTGGCCTGAAGAGGGAGTGGGAGATCGCCGATTTCATCCAGAAAAATGCTGCCGCCATCCGCCTCTTGAAACCGTCCCGGTTTATCTCTATCAGCCCCGGTAAATGCGCCCTGGACATAGCCGAACAGTTCCGATTCGAGTAAATTGTCCGGAATGGCGGCGCAATTTACCTTTACCAGAGGCTTGTCGGCCCTGCGACTGGCGGAATGGATCACTTTGGCGAGTAAATCCTTACCGGTACCGGTGGAGCCCTCTATCAATATGGTGGCATCGGTGGCTGCGATCACATTGATCATGTCAAAAATTTTTCGCATGGCCGGGCTCTTGCCGATCATATCGTGATAGGTGTAGCGATCCCGCATGGCCTGATCAAGTTGATGGACCAGCGTCATGTCATGAAACATCGCCAGCCCGCCGATGACGTTTCCTTTTTCATTTCGAAGCGCCATATAGTTGGCGCGAATGGGAATCGTCACGCCGTCCTGGGTGATCATTTTCGCTTGCCGGCTGCCGCGGGACTGCCCGTCAACAATCGTCTCTTTCAGCAAACTGACTTCGCGGGCGTCTTCATTTTCAAACAGAACAGAACAGTCTTTACCCAATATTTCACGACGACTGTAACCGGTAATTTTTTCAGCCTCGGTATTAAAAAACGTAAAATGACTTCCCCGGTCAATCGTGAATATACCGACGTCCAGTTTATCCAGGATAATTTTCTGGCTGCGTTCTTCGTAGTGAATCCGATCGATCAGTTCGGCAATGGGAGTGTGATCCTGCAGTATGGTCATACATCCGACAACCTGTTGGTCAGGCCCGAGAACCTGGGTGGCCATGCGCGTCACGAAATGAGCGGTTTCTTCTTCATCAAAAACTTGAATGACGGGCTCGTTTGTGCTCGATTCCCCCGGAGTTTTAAAAGGGCACTTTGCCAGACAGGGAACACCGACAAATACTTCCCGGCAGTCTTTACCGATCGCTTCGGTGTCCTTCAGTCCGATAAGCGCTTGCGCACTGAGGTTCATGGAGGATACCTGCCGCTGGGTGTTGACGGTGAAAGCACCGATATTCAATTCATCCAGGATATGCAACCATTCGTCACATAAAATACTGTCACCGATTTTATTTGGGAATATTTCCATCCTCATAGCCCACAATCAAAGCAGATGACGTGCTTTGATGATTCAGCATTACGGTCATCAAATGAAGGCTTTAATATTGTTGTTTCGAATGCGTGTTTTATTGCTGCCTCAGCCTCATTTACTTTTGGGAGCGTTGGAAACCGGCAGCGCTATTGTAAAGGTGGCGCCATCTCCCGGCTGGCTTTCAACGTTGACCGTACCGTTGTGACGTTCTATAATCCCGTAAACTGTAGAAAGACCGAGCCCGACCCCATAACCTTCATTCTTGGTGGTGAAAAAGGGCTCGAAGATATGCGCTAAATGATCAGGCGAAATACCGCGGCCGGAATCCTTCACTGAGACGACCACCTGGTCCTTGCCCGGATCATGGCGGCCCTCGATATGCAGTGTGCCTCCGTCCGGCATGGCATCCAGCGCGTTAAAAATCAGATTGATGACACATTGCTGCAGCTGGTTGAAGTCGCCGATAACCGGCGGCATATTCGGCTGAACACTGGATTCGATGCGAATGTTGCCCAACTCCAGCTTGTGCCGGCTGAGCAGAATGCTGCGCTGCAAAAGCTCGTCGATTTCAACCTGTCCGAAATTCGGTGGCGACATGCGGGAAAAACTCAGCAAACCGGAAACAATCTGAGAACAGCGGCTGATTTCAGTTTCGACCAGGTTTAAATAGCGTTGAAATTTTTCAATTTGTTCCTGCGACGGTGCACCCCGCCGCAACGTGCGAATCATCAGCCGCAGATAGTTTAAGATACCGGACAACGGGTTGTTAATTTCATGGACCACACTGGCAGCCAATCGCCCCATAGACATCATTTTATCCTGATGTAGGATCCGGGCCTGATCCTCCATTTCTCTTTCCAGCTTTCGAATTTCCCTTAAATCCCTGAAGAAACAGACCCGCCCATTTTCGCGACCCGCCTCGAACAGAGTAACGGCCGATACCTGAACCGGTATGTCACGGCCGGATTTGCTTCGCAGAATGCCTTCAAAAAGAAACAGCCGGTTTTGGCCGCCATACCTTTCTGCGGCCATTTGTTCGTTAAAACGCCCCATTTCTTGAGTCGGGAAGAACTTTTCGAACTTCATCCGGTGGATGGCCTCTGTTTGCGAATACCCCAGCATCTGCTCCATACTGCGGTTGTAAATAATCACGCTATCGGTTTCGTCACAGGCTAAAATGCCGTCCATGGAGCTTTCGATCAGTTTTCTTTGAAACGCAATGGTCTTCAGTAGTTCCTGGCTGGTCTCGGCTTTTTCCTTTTCGAGAAGGGCGGTGTAATCTTTCAATTGTTTTCTGGAAACATACCGGTCTTTCGCCCGTTTGAGCGCAAGGAATAATGCCTCATCGCTGATGGGTTTAGTGATAAAATCGGAAGCATCCAACTGGAGGGCGCGAATGGCAAGATCCATCTCGCCGAAGGCTGTTGCGACAATGACTTCGATATCCGGATATTTCTTTTTGATCGCTTCCAGCACCTGGATTCCGTCTATTCCCGGCATGCGAATATCGGTGATCACAATTTGAGGCGCCACTTCTTCACACCGAAGTAAACCTTCATTCCCATTCGCCACAGATACCACTTCGTACCCGGCATCCTGTAGCGAAATTGTCAGGACATCCCGGATATCTTTTTCGTCGTCAATCAGCAGGACTTTCCAATTTGAGGAATAAGCCATGAGAAATCCCTGTTAAAATTGATGATACCAGAATATTCTCATATTTGTGCATTGAAGGGCAACAGGAAAAAATATCCGCGAGATTCAGACGACCGTTGCAAATGATATCGCTCTGAAAATAAAAAAAGCAGATTATCTTAACTCTGCTTTTTTTTTTAATTTTGTATTGATTTAAATTTGGAAAATTGCACTAGAACTGTAATACCGCCGCCATGGCATCTTCATATTTTTTCTTCATCTCGGCTTGGGACGTATCGATTTCCTGTTTCTGGGGACTAAAATCGGCCGGGCACTCGGTCTGCAGCGTATTGACAATTTGTTCGATGCCTTCAATGTGTTTATGCAAGTCCTCAACCTGGGCAGCAAGTTTATCTTTGTCGGCGCCGCGAAGCTTATCGACTTTTCGCACCATGTTATACATTTTCGCCTTCCAACTGTTCAGCTCTATTTCAATGGAATGACAATAATCCTTTACATCCATAACTCCCTCCTTTCAAAGGTTCGGCCACATTCAATCACATGACTTAATACATTAAAAATAAAACGGATCGTGGTCATGTCAATAAAAGGGCTCGCCAAGGCGAATGGTTGCCTGGAAAATCATTTTCATGCACCTGGAGCAGACAGCAGAAAACTGGCAGCACCATATTTTTTTTGTCAAAAGTATTATTTTTTTGCTTGACACGAGGAGTATTTATCGCTAATTCATACTAATCTTATATAGATTGATAAACTCTGAAAAAACTAGGGGCAGCAATACATGAAACTATCTACAAGAAGCCGCTACGGGGCCAGAATACTGGTTGATCTGGCCCGTAACAGGGATCAGGGTCCGGTTCAAATCGGTGAAATATCAAAACGCCAGGATATTTCGGTCAAATATCTCGAGCAACTCATCCGACCACTTAAAAAGGCCAAACTGGTGACCAGTGTACGGGGCCCGAAGGGGGGGCATATGTTGGCTGAGAAGCCGGAAAATATTTCCCTGGGACAGGTGGTGCGATTGTTCGAAGGGCAATCCGATCTGGTTGAATGCGTCAGCTTTCCAGAAAAATGCCCCATGTCCGATGATTGCCAGGTGCGCATGGCCTGGCGCGATGCCACAGAAGTTCTCTATGAAAAACTTGATTCTACAATGATTTCCGATCTGATGAACGGAAATTATCCGAGTGAAGATTAAGGTGACGACCCACGGGTCCTAAGCAAGCTAGAAAAATCTTTAGAGTGTTCGCTTTTTTCGCTGGAATCTATTTTTGATTTAGGCACAAACAAAAATAAAATGAACTCGACCTTACGGTTTTTAACCCGTTTGCGAAAACCCGATTCCCCAGCTACCCAGCAAACCAACATTATAATTAGGGCCAAGCCCCTTACTTAACAGGAGGATTCCATGAAAAAAGTTCTCATCTTAGGGTCAGGAGCCGGTGGAACGATGGTGGCCAGCCAATTGCGTAGAAAGTTAGATCCCAAAGAGTGGCAGATTACCATCATCGACAATGATGAAATCCACCATTACCAGCCGGGTTGGCTGTTCATTCCGTTTGGCGTCTATACCGCCGAAGATTGCCAGAAGCCCAAACGGGATTTCATCCCCGAAGGCGTTGATTTTGTTCTAGATGAAATTGTGAATCTAGATACAACCAAACGTGAAGTGGAAGGCAAGCGTGAAAAATACAGCTACGATTGGCTCGTTGTCGCCACCGGCTGCGGCATCGAGCCTCAAGAAGTCGAGGGGATGATGGATGACTGGCGTAAAAACATTCATGATTTTTACACACTGGACGGTGCCCAGGCCCTCTATGAAAAAATGAAATATTTTGACAAAGGACGTATGGTGCTCAACATCGCCGAATTGCCGTACAAATGTCCGGTGGCCCCGATCGAGTTTGTTTTTATGGCCGACTGGTTCTTTGAAACCAAGGGTGCCCGCAGTGATGTGGAAATTGAACTGGTGACCCCCATGGCCGGTGCCTTTTCAAAGCCGATTGCTTCCGGCATCCTGGGCGACATTGCCATTCAAAAGAACATAAAAGTCACCCCGAACTTTGATATCGCCCAGGTCAACGTCGATGAGAAAACAATTGAATCACACAAAGGCGAAAAAGTAGACTATGATTTGCTCATCGCGATCCCGCCTAATTTCGGTGCTAAGTTCCTGGAAGGCAGCGGACTTGAGGATCCGCTGCGATTTGTCGAAACCGATCATTTCACGCTCAAAGCCAAAAATGCAGACCATATTTTCGTTGTCGGGGATGCCACCAACGTACCGGCTTCCAAAGCCGGCGCTGTAGCCCACTACGAATCCGAAACGGTGGTCGAAAATTTAATCCGGGAAATAGACGGTCAGGAACCGCACGGTACTTTTGATGGCCATGCCACCTGCTTTATCTGCTCGGGACATGAAAAAGCATTTCTGATTGATTTTAATTACGAATATGAGCCGCTGCCCGGCAAATTTCCCTTTCCGGGTCTGGGACCCTTCAGTCTGCTGGGCGACAGCTACATGAACTACTGGGGTAAAATGATGTTCAAGTGGGTTTATTTTAACATGATGCTCAAGGGTGTAGAGTTGCCACTGGAACAACAGATGACGATGGCCGGCAAAATGCGCCACGTCATGACACAAGCATAAGGAGGCCGCCATGACAACCGAAGAACAAATTCTCGAGCGACTCGATCGCATAGAGGCTCAACTGGCACCGGTGTCCGCATCGGCCAGAGGTCTTAATGAACTCAGAGAAGATTTAGTTCCGTTGAGCGGTCAGGCATTTCGTTTGTTGATTCGGGAGCTGGAAGATGTGGAGTCAGCTTTTCAACTGGAAGACCTGCTGGCACTGGCGAAGCGCGTTCTACGCAGCGTAAGACAGTTGCAGTTTGTCCTTGAACAGATGGAAAATATTGTGGACTTTGTCGTTACCATTGAGCCCCTGCTCAAGTCCTCGGTACCGCAGCTGATCAATTACCTTGACGATCTCGAGCAAAAAGGTGTCCTGCGAATTATTCAATCGACCCTGGATGTGCGTGCCAAAATCGCAGCGACTTATAGTCCAGAAGATGTCGAACAAATTGGTGACGGGCTGGTAGTACTGCTGGGGCTGGCTCAGAAGCTCGGCGATCCGAAAGCCCAGGCCTTCCTGGGGAAAATGGCCGCTCTGCCCTCAAAGGTGGATCTGGACAAAGCCAAGCCCGTGGGGCCTTTAGGCATGCTGGGGGCCCTGGGGAGCAAGGAGGCCCGGCAGGGGCTGGGCGTGCTAATGGAATTAACCAAGGCGATGGGCGATCTGAAAAATGGAGGCAGTACATCAGCCGGACCGCCGGAGCCGATCGCCTAACGTCAAAGGTCGGCAGGGTGCCGCGTACCATTTTAATTTACGATCTCGCGTCAGGCACCAAGCCGATTCCATAAATGCCTTCGGAAACCGGCGGACGATTCGCCAATTAAAAGCGCTGACATCAAAATCGCAAAAGACATGGGGTTTTAGCCTAAATTTGGATGGAGAACGAATATGGAAAAACAGATGGTTCAATGCGAGGATGGGCGTCGCAGGCAGGCGCGCATCCACGGCATTCCAAAAGAAGAAGGCGGTTTTAAGATTTGGAAAGCAGGTGTGCGCTTAAAAGGCAAGCACGTTGCGGGAGAAGCCTGGTACAGCTATCAAACGAAAACCTGGTATTTTATCACCGATCCTGAAGGAAAGCACAGTCACCTGATGGACCGGCTCCATGATACCATCCGTGGTGAAAAAATCAGCAAATTAAAGGATCAGCTCAGGCAGCTGGAATCACGCCAGGTGATTGAACAAAAGAAAATTACCCAACACCAACAAGCCCTGGAAAAAATCGAAAGCGAGATTCAAACGCTCAAAGACGATCTGGTCCAACTCGAAAAGGGTAGGCCGCTGGAGACCGGAACGCCGCTGCAATATTCCCGGGGAATCAAAAGAAATTAGCCCGAGGGATTCACCAAGCCGGCGGCAGCGGCCTGACCGGCAAGGTCATAAGCCGAATGCGGCCAGATCAAAAGCGGTATGCCTTCTTCGTTGGCCCGGTCGATGGTCTCCTGATCGGGCGTCTGACCCCCGGTGAGGACAATTGCCGCCATTTCGTGCAACACAGCCACATTGACAATGTTCTGGTGGGTTTGCACCGTAAGCCAGATACAGCCTGTCGGCGCATTGGCCATTACATCACTTAAAAGATCTCCGCAATACCCACCTTGAATCTGGCGATCAAGGTCGTTTTGGCCGGCGGCCACGTGCACGTTAAAACGGTCTACAAATTCTTTTACCTTCACGGCGTTATCAACCTTTCATGTTCAATGTATGGCGGTTGAGCCCATTACCCATGGGTCCGTTTGCCGGTTTAGAAAATTAGATCGGATTTTTTACCTTTTTTATCCGGCTCAATCCGCCGAAGACGGACTCGGCAGACAACTCACATATGAGTTTTACCTTTGCATCAAGTTATACCTAAATGAGCGTTTCAAATAATTCAAGCTCTTTTTAACTGATCCAAGTGTATGCAATTGATTTATCGGGTTCTTTTAGCTATAGTGAACGCGCAGTTCGGCTGGCGCTGCTGACGGTATTACCGATTATTCTGGTTGATCAGATATGACTCCCAAAAAAAATCGCCCTGAAAATGATTGCTCAGCGGCAGGCACCATTCCGGGGCTGAACTTTAATCAACTGGTCGATTATCTTCCCTGCTACGTTTCCATCCAGGATAGCGACCTTCAAATCCTTTTTGTTAACGAAAATTTTAAAAAGGACTTTGGCGATGGCGTTGGCAAAAAATGCCACACCGTTTATAAGTGCTCAACGGAGATATGTCCCAATTGTCCCGTTCAAAAAACCTTTGAGGACAGGCGCCTTCATTTTGCCGAGGAAACTGTAAAGCTGGCAAATGGCAAAATATGCCAGATTCTGATTCAAACATCCCCTATATTCAATGATAACGGCGACGTAGCTGCTGTCATTGAAATGGCCACCAACATCACCCAGGTAAAAATAGATCATAAAGAACTGGTCACCCTGGGCCAATCCATTGCGCTGTTATCACACGGCTTGAAAAACATATTGGAGGGACTGCAGGGCGGTGTCTATGTCGTTGATGAAGCGTTTAATGATGGCGATATGGCCCTCGCCAGAAAGGGCTGGCAAATCGTCAGTAAAAATATTTATGCCATTGCCGATTTCGTTAAAAACATCTTATATTCCTCCAAAAACCGGCCGCTTAAATACGATCTGGCATCACCCGGTCAACTGGCCAAAGATGCATTGGCATTATTTCGCGAAAGAGCCGCCGGAATGCGGATCCGGCTGAGACATCAGGTCAATCCCTATATACCGGATGTTCATCTGGATGTTGCCAGTATTACCAGAATGTTAAATAACCTGATCTGGAACGCACTGGAAGCCTGTCTGAATGACAAGCAAAACAAAAATCATTTTGTCAGTGTCAAGACGGATTTTTTCGATGACGATCATTTTATGTTCGAAATCACGGATAATGGCACCGGAATGGATCAAAGAACCCAGCGCAACATTTTTGAGGAATTTTTTTCAACCAAAGGCAGCGCGGGAACGGGCCTCGGCCTGGCGGTGGTGGAAAAAGTTGTCAATAAACATGGCGGCAGGATCGAAGTGGACTCAACTCCGGGTAAAGGCACTAAATTTAAAGCCATCCTTAAAATAAATTAACACTTTCGTAATCTATATCTTCACTTGACGAAATGTTCCGATTAATATTATATATCCTAGCGGGAAACTAGGGTATATTCTGGTTGACGATCAGGCTACAGCTTTCACCGCATTTTTAATGCTGCCAAAAGGAGAAAACCATGGGAAAAAACCTCAAAATCGTTATGATCGACGACAACACGGATTTATTGTTTACAATGGAAACCTTTCTGCAACGAAATGGTTTTGAGGTGCATACCGCAGAAGATGGTCAAGCGGGAATGGATTTAATAAATAAAGAACGTCCGGATGTGATACTGCTTGATATCATGATGGAAACCCTGTTCTCAGGATTTGAAGTCTGCAAAAAGGTACGCGCAGATGATGAACTGAAGGACACGCCGATCATCGGAATATCCGCCATGGGTGATGAATTGGATATAAACTACAGCCAGTGGCCCGACTATGACTATTTCCGCCCGGATACATTTATGGAAAAGCCCATCGATAAGCAGCGGCTGCTGCAAGTTATTCCGGAAGTAATCCAGAAAGCGCAGAAACGCAAGGGCAGTCCCAAGTGGAAAAAGGAAATGGAAAATGAGTGGGCCCAAAAGGCCTCTCAAAAAAAACAGCGCTGATCCCACGAAAGGCAGCAGGCCCATATCTAAACATTGCGCATTAAAATTTTGACACCTCTATTATGTTTGTTAACCCTTTCGTGCCCAGACACCTAACAAAAATGTCGCCGGACAATGTTCAATTATCTCTTCTATACCTCTCTTGTCATATTTCTCCTGGGCTTGATCTATAAGATCTTAACCTGGTTTCGCCGCACCGTCGGCATTTTGGGAAACGACATCACAACAGCACAACGGCTGCAATCGGCTATCAGGGGTATGGCCGGTGTTATTTTCAGCGCTAAAATCCTTGGCATCTTTGAGGCGGTCGTGCTGGATGTTCTTTTGCAGCGCCGTATTTTCAAAGAAAGCGTCTCCCGCTGGCTGGCGCACATGTTGATATTTAATGGTTTTATGCTGCTGCTGCTCATGCATGCCCTGGAATCGGTGGTATCGGAAGCGTTATTCAGCGAATATTATTCCACTGTAAATCCGTTTTTCTTTCTGCGCGATTTTTTCGGTGCCATGGTGCTGGCCGGTGTGATCCTGGCTGTGGTGCGCCGGTACTTTTTTAAGCCCCGGCGGCTTCGATCCGCCGCAATGGACCATTATGCCATCGGGATCGTCGCCGTTATGATGTTGTCCGGAATTGCGCTATTAGGCCTTAAAATTACCTCTCACAGTGAATTCACACGAATGGTCGAAGATTTTGCCGGCCTGGATGACGAAGATGAGATCGAGGCCCTTGAAACACTCTGGGTAAAAGAATTCGGCACGGTTTCACCGAATATTGAAGCGCCATTTGACGAGCAGCTGCTCGAGGCCGGCCGTGAAGTGCATGAGAGCAGCTGCCTGGATTGCCATGCGCCGGCCCCTTATGCGTTTACCGGTTTTGCTGCAGCCAAGCTGATCAAACCTGTGGCCTTGTGGCTGGATGAACATGACGGCGTCAGTTTGTTGTGGTACGTGCATATTATCGCCTGTTTCATCGGGCTGGCCTATCTGCCGTTCAGCAAGATGTTTCACCTGTTTGCCACCCCTTTCAGCCTGATAACCAATCGGGTCATGGATCCGGACAAATCATTGCCTGCCAATGTTGTAACGCGCCAGGTTATGGAACTGGATGCCTGCACCCACTGCGGTAGCTGCAGCCTGAATTGCTCTGCGGCTATGGTTTTTGAAGCCATCGGCAACGAATACATCCTGCCTTCCGAAAAAATGATGCTGCTCAAACGTCTGTCGTCCGGTAAAAAGCTCGATGAACGGCAGATACGCGCCATCCAGGAAGGCGTCTACCTGTGCACCAATTGCGACCGCTGCACGGTGCGCTGTCCGTCCGGGATCCGGTTGAAGGAATTGTGGTACAGTGTGCGCGAGTCTCTCCTGGCAGACGGCCCGCCAGAGCCCCACGTGCTAAGCCCCTTTTCTTTTGCCCGGGGATTGATCGTTCAAGATACAATGGCGCCCGACCGTTACACCGAACCGGTTAACAGGGCCCGGCAGGCGGTATCCGGGCAGTTTGAGAATTTAATAAACCCCGACACGCCGATCCCGCTGAACGTGCAGACCGGATCAGAGACAAACCCTGCCGTCAAGGACCGCACCTATACCCATTGTTTCAGCTGCCAGACCTGCACAACAGTATGCCCGGTGGTTGCCAACTATGACAACCCCGAGCAGGTGCTCGGACTGTTGCCGCATCAAATCATGTGCAGTCTGGGCCTGGGATTAAGCGAGATGGCCGCCGGCGCCGGCATGAACTGGGATTGTTTGACCTGTTACAAGTGCCAGGAAAGCTGCCCGCAGCAGGTGGAGGTGTGTGACATTCTATGGCGTTTAAAAAATAGCGCCGTCCAATCCATTGAACGTTGACGTTCAATGGATAGTTATTCGTTATCAGTTATTGGTTATTTGTTAATGCTATTGATAAATCCGAATATCGAAATGCGAAATGCGAAACAATTTCGAATGACCAAAATAGAAAAGGTGCATAACGACATGAAAAACCAAATGATTTTGTTTTGGTCATTGAGACATTCGGATTTAGGATTTGTTTCGAATTTCGTGCTTCGGATTTCGAGTTTAGCTTAAGGGCATAAACACAAAAGTTAAAGAACTTTTTTGTTCGAGTTCGTAAGCGTTAGGAACGAGCGAATGAAGTTTGCCTTGTTTTACGGCTGCAACATCCCGGCGCGCGTCGAGCAATACGCAGACGCCACTCGAGCGGTGTCTGCCCGGCTGGGAATCGAACTGGTTGAGATCGCTGCCTTTAACTGCTGCGGCTATCCGATCCGCAATTCGGATCATCGGGCCTATGTCCTGTCGGCCGCTAAAAACCTGGCGGTTGCCGAGCAGGCCGGCCTGGACATGCTGGTAATGTGTAAGTGCTGTTACGGCAGCTTAAAACGAGCGGAACATTTTTTAAATAATGACCCGGAGTTAAAAACCGACGTCAATCGCATCCTGGCACGGGAAAACCTGCAATATCAAAATAAGACCCACGTCAAACATCTGTTGTCGGTTCTTTATCATGATGTGGGCTTAAAGCATATAAAGGAAAATATTGCCAAGACATACAGCGGCCTGCAAATCGCGGTCAGCTATGGGTGTCATGCCTTGCGGCCCAGTGTAATAACCGCATTTGACGACCCGGTTTCACCCAAAATCTTTGATGAGCTGGTAGAGGCCACCGGCGCCTTCAGTGTGGAGTGGACCCGCAAACTGGATTGTTGCGGCGCGCCCCTGACCGGCATCAACGACCAGCTGGCTTTGGATATAACTCAAAAAAAGATCGACAGCGCTCGGCAGGCCGGGGCCCAATTTATCTGCACCGCTTGCCCTTACAGCCATCTTCAGTTCGACAGGGTGCAAAAGCGCATGAATGCTCAACCGAATAACGGTGGACCACTGGCGTCCATCCTGTATCCGCAGCTGCTGGGTTTGTGCATGGGCCTTGATGAACAAACGCTGGGAATTTCAAAAGGTGAAATAGACCTTTCCAATATTACATCATTCTTAATCGCGGAGTAATTATGTCGAATACAGACACGGGCGCAGTCATGGTGGTCGGCGGCGGTATCGCCGGAATGCAGGCTGCTCTGGATCTGGCCGATTCCGGCTACTACGTTTACCTGGTGGAAAGCTCGAGCTCCATCGGCGGCATGATGTCGCAGCTGGACAAAACCTTTCCCACCAATGACTGTGCGATGTGAATTATCTCGCCGAAACTGGTCGAGGTCGGCCGGCACATCAACATCGAGGTGTTGACACTCAGCGAAATACAAGCGTTTGAAGGCGAAGAGGGCAATTTTGAAGTTAAATTGACTCAACACCCCCGTTACGTCGATATGGAAAAATGTATTGCCTGTGGCGCCTGTGCGGAAAAATGCCCCAAGAAAGTTACCAACGCCTACGACGGCGGCTTGAGCAAACGCAAGGCGGTTTATGTGCAATATGCTCAGGCGGTTCCGCTTAAATATTGCATCGATCCAGCTCAATGTATTTATCTTCTCCGCGGCAAATGCAAAGGCTGTGAAAAGTTTTGCCCAACCCATGCGATCAACTTCGACGATCAACAAAAAGACATCACCTTAAATGTGGGCGCTGTCGTGTTGACCCCCGGCAGCGGAGCGTATAACCCTGGTGTATACGACACATTCGGCTATACCCACTCGATCAATATTGTCACCAGCCTTGAGTTTGAAAGGATCCTGTCGGCCTCCGGGCCTTACGGCGGGCATCTGGTGCGACCGTCGGACAAAAAGGAACCTCAAAAAATTGCCTGGCTGCAATGCGTGGGGTCCAGAGATGCCCATCACGGCGCCCGCGGATATTGTTCCGGCGTTTGCTGTACCTATGCCATCAAAGAAGCCATTCTGGCCAAAGAGCACAGCAACAATGGTTTGGACACCGCTATCTTTTACATCGATATTCGCACCTTCGGCAAAGATTTTGAACGCTATTATAACAGGGCCAAAGAAGAACTGAGTGTCCGTTTCGTCAAATCAAGGATCACCTATGTCGAACCCATGGATGAAAACGGCAGGCATCGGATTTGCTACGTCGATGAAGCCGGCCATAGCCGGGCGGAAGAATTTGATATCGTTGTGCTGTCGGTGGGACTGGGTGTGGGGGATCAGGCCATTTCTCTCGCCAAAAAGCTGAATATCGATTTAGATCATTACCAGTTTGCAAGGACCGGGGGATTTGATCCGGTTCAGAGCTCGCGAGCCGGCATCTATGTTTGCGGCGCCTTCACAGAGCCGAAAGATATTCCCACTTCGGTCATCGATGCCAGTGCAGCGGCCGGCAAAGTCGGAATACGGCTGGCAGATGCCAGATGGAGCCTGACGAAAACCAAAGAGCTGCCGGCAGAAATCGATGTCAAAGGCGAGCCGCCGCGAATCGGTGTTTTTGTCTGCTGCTGCGGCACCAATATCGCCGGTTTTGTGGATGTACCCGCCGTGGTCGAGTATGCCAGGACGCTGCCGAATGTGGTCTATGCTGAACAAAACCTGTTCAGCTGCTCACAGGATACCCAGACCCAGATTTCAGAAACCATTAAAAAACACCGCCTCAACCGGGTGGTAGTGACGGCCTGTACACCCAAAACCCATGAGCCGCTTTTCCAGGAAACCTTGGTCAACGGGGGTCTCAACAAATATCTTTTCGAAATGGCCAATATCCGCAACCAGTGCTCATGGGTGCACAAAGACGACATGGACAGAGCCACTGAAAAATCCAAAGACCTGCTGCAGATGGCGGTGGCCAAGGTCGCGCTGCATGAGCCCCTGGTGGAGCCCAGGATGAAAATTAATCAGGCCGCGCTGGTTATTGGTGGCGGCGTTGCCGGCATGACCGCCGCCTGGACGCTGGCCGCACAGGGATACAAAACTTTTCTGGTAGATAAAAATGATCGTCTGGGTGGCCAGGCACGCAATTTGGCGGAAACCTGGCAGGCAGAAGCAGTCGGACCGTTTCTGGAAAAGTTGATCGCTGATGTTTCCGCCGATGAAAATATTGAGATCTTCTTAGGCGCCAGGGTCGAAAATGTGGACGGGTTTATCGGCAGTTTTAAGACCACCGTTCAGAGGAACGGTAAAAGCCAGGAGATCGAACACGGCGTTACCCTGATTGCTTCGGGCGCTGAAGAGTTCAAGCCGGATGATTATTTATACGGCCAGGATGCACGGGTGCTGACCGGCCTGGAGCTCCAGAAAAAACTTCAGGCAGGCAACGGGTTTGGTGCCACGCGTGCCGCAGTATTTGTTCAGTGTGTGGGATCGCGCATTGCCGAGCGTCCCTATTGTTCGAAGGTTTGTTGTACCGGGTCGATTAAAAGTGCACTGAGCCTCAAAAATAAAAATCCGGCCATGGATATTTTCATACTGTACCGGGATCTGCGCGCTTATGGTCTCAGAGAGGATCTATATCGCGAGGCACGCGACCAGGGCATCAAATTCATCCGCTATGACAAGGACAAGGAAATAGGGGTGGGTTCAGCCGAAAATGGCCTGACCATTACGTTCACCGATCGCGTGCTCAGGCGGCAAATGGTGATTGAAAGCGATTTACTGGTTTTGGCCAGCGCAGTGGTACCCGAAAAGAGCAATCCCCTGGCGCAGTTGTACAAAATACCTCAAAACGACGATGGTTTTTTTGCTGAAGCTCACGTCAAATTGCGGCCCAGTGATTTTGCCACCGACGGCGTGTTTGTCTGCGGCCTGGCGCATGCACCCAAACCCATCGAGGAATCGATTTCCCAGGCCCAGGCGGCCGCCTCCCGGGCGGTGACGGTTTTATCGGCCCTGGAGGTCTCCGTCAGCGGCACGGTGGCTCTGGTGGATCCGAACTGCTGCAGCAGCTGCGGGGTTTGCGTGGAAATCTGCCCTTATTCGGCGCCACAATTCATTGATAACACCGGCAAGGCCGAAATTCAGGCCACCCTTTGCAAGGGCTGCGGGCTGTGCGCGGCTTCCTGCCGCTCGGGAGCCATTCACCTGAAAGGATTCGACACCGGACAGATTTTCGCCCAGCTCAAGACGTGTCTGTTTGATCAGGCACCGGCAGAGTCTATCTTTAGCTGATTCTTTATTCCTAATTTTAATAAGTTTCAGGTCTCGGGTGTCAGGTGTAAAGGTTATTGGAAATGTTCGATTGGTTTTATTGGTCTTGTTGGTTAGATTTGTTAAGTTTAGCCGAACTAATTGAACTAATTAGACCAATTAAACAAATGTAACCGTTGCCAACTGCCCGGCACTTGCGGACAAAATATTGCAACTAATGTGAAGGTAGATGAACAAATGAAGACATTCACCAACCTGATTGAAGATGTGCAAAAGCCGGGGCTCTGTCATCGCTGTGGCGGCTGTGTCACTTTCTGCACCGCCATTAACTATGGTGCCTTGGAGCTGGATGCCGAGGGCAAACCCCGCTATGCCGATGAAGCCAAATGCATCGAATGCGGTTTGTGCCACACCATCTGCCCGGAAATCGATGAGCTGGATGCCGAAACCCGCAAAGGCTCCGGATGGACCCCGCCCATCGGCCGGGTGATTGAAACCAGCATCGCCCGGGCCACAGACGCCGACATCCGCAAAAAAGCCACCGACGGCGGTGTTGTCACCGCCCTGCTGGCGCACCTGTTCAGGCGCGGCCGTATTGACGGCGCCATTGTCTCCAAGCCGGCCGGCCCCTTTCAGCGGGTGCCTTTTCTGGCTGAATCCGAAAAAGATATCATCAGCGCTGCTGGATTTTCCTTCGACACCTCACACGGCATGACCAGCTACAGCGATTATTATTTAACGTATTCACAGGTCAAAGAATTCGACCCCTTGATTAAAAAAGGCTTACAGCGCGTGGCCTTTGTAGGCACGCCCTGCCAGATTAAAGCGGTCCGCCGCATGCAGGCCCTGGGCATTATTCCCTCGGAATCGATTAAATTCTGCCTGGGCCTGTTTTGTTCGGGCAATTTTGTTTTCGGCAAAAAAGAGCAGGAAAAACTCGGTCAGATCGGCGGGTTTAAATTTAAAGACGTCAAAAAAATAAACATCAAAGAACAGCTTATGGTGCACCTCAACAGCGGGGAGGAAAAAACCATGATGCTCGATGAGCTCGAGTTCATGAAGCGCTTTGCCTGCTATTTCTGCCCGGATTATTCGGCCGAATACGCCGATATATCCTTCGGCGGCATCGGTGCTGAGGAGGGCTGGACCACCGTTATTACGCGCACTCCGGTCGGCCGCGCGATTTTCGCCGACGCCCGGCCCAAGGCCATTGAGGAAAACCGCACCGCCAATTATTCAAAAATGACGTCCCTGGCGTTAAAAAAAGTGCAGTCCTGGTCGGCCCGCAAAAAAGAAGTGGCCGCCCAGAACCGCAAGGCGCTCAACCGCAAATTTCCCGGCATCAAAAAAGATCGGAATCCGTGATGACCTGCACTTTGGGTAGCTTATTTTGATAAGGGGTCAAGTCTTCGGTTGACTTTTTCTAATTGTACGCATCATTGTCCCTACTTGCGAACGAAGCAGATGATTTTTATTCATTTGTGATTTCACCCGCTCAACCGCCGTGCTGACTGAACTATAATTACTGAGACCGAAGTTTTTCCCAATGCTACGCAATCCTTCCCGCCGAAGCATGCGAGTTAAGTATATTGCTACATCTCTTGGCCTATTGGTTACGCCTCTCCGCGTTTTATGTAAAATTGACTCATGGATCCTGTAATATTCACACACTGCATTTTTTATCTGTGTTATGTCTGGCGCCAGGTGAATGGAATCTGGAACCTCTTTTTCACGCTTATTTTCAAAAAATGTTTGTTTGACCCAATCGAGAAACTGTTTACCGCCGTGAAATGGCGGCCATTTGGGGCTTTCCAGCACCCCGAGGAGTTCTTTACTATCGTCAATTCGAACGAAATGTTTATAGGAGCTTACTTGCGAAGCTGGATCGGAAGTCAGCATTGAAAGTATAAAATCCTTATGCAGCCAATCCCACTTTTTTGCGTTAGAAATGTAGCCGGCATGACTGCTCCATTTGTATTTATCTATATTTTTAGTAAAATTTGCCCTCAGGGGATTGCGGTGGATATAGCGAACCAGTTGGAGAAGATAGGGGTCGCCATTAACTAAAATGGATTTGAATCTCCCACGAAATAATTGACCATCACAACTGTGAGCTTTGTTATAGCGTTGCGTGTAAATTCCGTTGATGTGACGCATGCATCTCGATAAATTGCCGTCCGGGGTATGTATCAGCAAGTGGTAATGATTCGGCATGAGGCAGTAAGCACTGATGCGTATATTCCACAATTCACAGGATTCTTTGAGGAGATCGATAAACCGATAATAATCTTTATATTCGGGAAACGTTACTTCGCTGCGGCGGCCTCGATTCATGACATGGTACCAGGCACCTGGATACTCTATGCGTAATGGCCTGCTCATGTCGATTCATTAGCAAGCCGGTTCAATAAAGTCAACCGAAGACTTGACCCCGCTTTCGCTTTGTTTTTTAATCGTGCAGCCACATTGATGGTGTCGCCGGCGACACCGTGCGTGCCGTGGTCCATATCCACCTCGCCGGTAATCACCAGACCGGTGTTGATGCCCGAGTGCATCGCAATCGGTTGTCCGATTTTGTTTTCGATTTCCGGGCTCAAGTTCTCAACGCTGTCATGGATTTCGCAGGCGACTTTGATCGCCCGGGTGGGATCATCCTCATGGGTGTTGGGAGCACCGAACAGCGCCATGACCGCATCACCGGCGTATTTTTCAACAAAGCCATCGTATTTAGCTATAATTTTAGAAATTTCACCAAAAATGCGCCCGGTGATCTCTTTGACTTCTTCCGGATCCAGCTTTTCGGCCATGGCGGTATAGCCCGACAGATCAGAGAATAGCACCGTCACATGCTTGCGCTCGGCTTCAGTCACCAATTGGGTTGTCTCTTCTGTTGCTACCTCGACAACTTTCTGCCCGCATTTGCCGCAGAATTTATCGCCTGCCTGTAACTCATTACCGCATTGAGCACAGACCAGCAGCAGCGCCTCCCCGCACTCTCTGCAGAATTTGTTGTCAGCCGGGTTTTCAATATGGCATTTTGAGCATTTCATTCCCATTGATTCAACATATTCGTAACTCAAGCACCTCATGGGGCTGTTCGGGAAACCCGCCCGCCTCGTGAGTCCACCGGGTTTCCGTTGGTTGGAAGATGGCTCTTGATCTCCACGAAGGCGGGCAGGCTTGGATCAGGAAATAGGGTCCCCATTAGATTGAGTTAATCCTTTCTCATTTAAAATTCTTTAAAGTCCGCTGCCCGACAGGATACGCCCAGGCCATTTACCTTTTCACAGAATTCATTCATCATCCGATTCAGCTCCGGCTGATGCTCGTCCTTATAGAGCAAAAACATAGTGGCCATTTTTCGATTCACCGGGGGGTCCTCTCGCTTTTTTAAACCCAGTTGATCACCTATCGGTTTAAGATCTTTGATAACCTCGACAATATTTTGGTAGCGTCGACTCACATCGCGCGCACAGGCTTTCAGGATAAATTCTCGCAACACTTCGGGCAAATCCGGCATGATTCGTACGGGATCCGGTATGTCCTCTTTAAGGTGCAAATCCATTACTTCCCAGGCATCTTCTTCCGGAAACGGCCTCTGGCCCGTCAGCATTTCGTACGCTGTAAGCCCCATCCCAAATATATCGGATCTGGTGTCTGCCGGCAGGCACTCGATCTGCTCAGGAGACATATAAAAAGGAGTTCCGGTAAAGAAATTTTCGGAATTACAGGGAGCGGCCAGCCCAAAATCAAGAATTTTTATCTTTTCGTTTGGCAGGATAAAAATATTATCCGGCTTGATATCCTGGTGCACCGCCTTTTTGGAGTGCGCGTACTGAAGACCGGCACAGATCTGCAGAAGGTAATCGACAACCCGATTCGGAGGCAGTTTCAGCATACGTTTGAGAAGGGTTCTAAGAGACATTCCCTCGAGATGCTCCATGATAATGAAGAGGGTCTTGTAACGGGCTTCGATATCGTAAACATGCACAATGTTTTCATGATTAAATTTCGCAAAGGTTCGGGCCTCTTCTCTGAACTTTTTGATGAAATCAGATCGCATGGCCAGGTCGTGTTTGATCATTTTAACGGCAACCGGCATATTTAGGGCTTCATGCACACCGCGGTAAACAATGCTGTAACTGCCGCTTCCAATAACATCTGTGATCAAATATTTGCCGATTTTCCTTTCGGCAGTTATCGTGCGGGTTTCAAACCATTTGGTTACCAGATCCGTTAGAAAACTGCGCAAATCCGGGTATACTTCAGATATTGAGTCAAACTCTGTTTTGGTCAGACGCCAAAGCTGCATATCGGTTTCAGCATCAACATGGGCGCTGCGGGGCTCACCGGTAATAAGTGCCATCTCACCGACGACATCTCCTTCTGTTAACCGCGCTACGGAGACCAGCTCACCGCTTTTTTCGACGCTGACAACGCAGGTTCCTTTTTGAATGATGTAGCAGTCCGCACCGGGTTCCCCCTGGGTCATCAATCGTTGACCGGCCTTTACGTTTTTAAACGTTATACAATTCAGCAATGGGCAAACCGAATCCCGCGAGATGGATTTCAACAAATCCGTATTACGGAAGAATTGGTAGTCGGATGCCACCGGTATTTTCTTATCCGCGAAATCAGGACTCCGGTAAAATCCGTCTTTATCCTGAACCGCTTTTAAGGAAGCGCCTATTTTATGTCTCCGGTTATTTTCTAAATCCGAAAGAATCCACTTTGCTATACCCAAAAATAGATCCCATGTCTTTTCAGTTCTGTTATAGGCGCTGAGATAAAAAACGGTGGCGGGCTCGATTTTTTTTTCGGTGCGGATTGCCACCCCTGCATCGCTGCGATTGATCAGGTCGACGAATAGCTTTTTAGGAGATGGTGCCAAGCGGGTTCTCGGGACGTAACCGGCTTCCTCCAAAAAAAGTATGCCGACTTCCGGGGGATCCAGATCGATTCTCTGGCTACTTCTGCGGGACGGATGCGCGGTCATTTGATTTACCTCGTGCCGATTGATTTTCAAAGTTGTGCCGCCATACATTACAGGTCGGAAAGATCAGCTGATTTTAAGTCGATTCCCAACTCCCGGGCCTGTTTCCGAAGGGTTAGCATTAATTGCTTAACTGCTGCCTGCTGGTTGTCCTGATAGACCATAAACAGGCTGGTCATATTCATTTTTTCGTCAGCCGGGTGTTTGCTGGCAATACCCAGTTCATGGGCCAGACGATCAAGGTCACCCAAGGCCTCTTTGACGGTTTGATACCTGCGATCTGGATCCCGCTGGCAGGCTTTTAGGATGAACTGGCGCAGCGGTCCCGGTATGTTGGGAATCACGGCTGCCGGATCCGGTATGCCGCCATTTAGATGCAAATCGATAAGCTTCCGGACGTCGCTTTCAGAAAAAGGACAATTGCCGGCCAGCATTTCAAAGGCTGTGATCCCCATCGCATAAACATCGGTGCGCTGGTCCATGGGCTCACTTCTGATTTGCTCGGGTGCCATGTAAGCCATCGTGCCGAAGGAAGCAAAATCTTCTGTACCGATCGGGCAGGACAGACCAAAGTCAAGGATTTTAAGCCGATCGTTCTGCTGGATAAAAATATTGGAGGGATTGATGTCTCTATGGATGATGCCCTTATTATGAGCATACCCCAAACCGGAACAGAGCTGGACTAAAAAGCTTACGGCTAGTTTAGGCGGGATGCATTTCAGTCGCCCCAACATGTTTTTAAGTGACTCGCCCTCAACCAGCTCCTCGATGATAAATACGGTGTTGAAGCGCTCCTCGATGTCATAGACTCTTAAAACATTGTCGTGTTTTAAACCGGCAATGGTTTTGGCTTCGTTTCTAAAACCTTTGATAAAGTCGGGATCCATTGCCAAATTATGCCTGAGCATTTTGATGGCCACCGGCATGCTCAAATCTGTGTTTAAGCCTCTGTAAATGATGCTGTATGCCCCGCGGCCGATGATATCCGTTGCCATATATTTCCCAATTATCCGGTCGGCTGTCGGCCTTTTGGAATCAAAACGATTCGCGACAAGCTCCGTCAGCAATTCAATCAACTCCGGATCTTCTTGAGAGAGGTTATCAAATAAGCCTTTGTCCAGCGCTAATAGCTCCATGAGAGTCTCGGCCTCCGCATGCGCGCTCTGGGGTTCTCCGGTCAGAAACGACCGTATACCGACAATATCGCCTCTGCCCAGGTGGCCGACCGGGTGCAGTTGGCCGTCTTTTTCAACCACCAGCAGACAGGCACCGCGCTGAATGATGTAGGCCGTCTGCTGCACTTCTCCCTGTGTAATGAATCGTTCGCCGGCCTCAATAACTTTGCAGGTCATCCTGGAAGTCAGAATTTTTCTGTCATCTTCCGAAAAATAATTTAACAGCTTGTGATTCCCACCAGAGGTGCCCTCTTCTTCCTGAACCAATCGGTAAAACGGACACTCGGTGCACGAGTCACGCTTCTCGGCGAAAGTTCCCTGGATTTTCTCGCCACAGCAGGTGCCGGCCACCGCCCAGCAGATGCGACCCGCATTTTTCCCGGCGTTTATGCCCTCATAAGATTGATCAATCGCTGCAATGCAGGTGCCACGTTCAGCCGCTTTAGCACCACCCGGCTCTCTCTGGCACTGCATAAATTCCCAGCAATTCATCTTTTTGTCCGCCATTTTTCCTATCCTCTCATTGCTTTGGCTAAGATAAAATGGTTAGCCGTTGCCGGCCGACCGGATTCTATTTGCGTCTTCCAACTCACGGTCGGAGATGACTTGAAAATAGCCATAGATAGCCGGTGTCAGTGCGGCAAAGCGCACGCAGCAGACGCATGGGTTGGTGCAGCAATCTGTTTCGACCTTGCTGTAAAAATCTTTGACAGACAGCTCGTTGTGCACTTTCACCGGTTAAATTTTAAATGCGTCATTGGAATAGCAATTTTAGTTCAACCATTATGGATTGGCACATTGTTTTCTGATTCCGGACGAAAAAAAGCCCACACCTCGTTAAAGGCATGAGCTTCTATTCAATCAGACGCCCTGATCCAGAAATAGCAATTCGACAATGCTTCTGCTTATGTCGCTCCGCTTTAGACTTCATTCTACAGACCTCCGTTCGGATGCCGGCTTAATTCGGCATCTACACTGATGCAGAGCTATGTACATTGCACTCCCCGTTGTTGCGGGCAGAAGCAATTTTTTATGTAATCAAAATTTAACGCCCCGTGGGGCGCTCAATTTTGGTGTACGAAGATTTTGTTGCAAGATGGGTTTTACAGATATTCTGTAACCAAAACCATTAAATTTAATTCATAATGTGACCATTAATTAGAATCTAAGATATACCACAAGGTAGTACTTGTCAACCAATAATATCTTCTTAAAATGAAATATTTTTAATACCTTACATACTATTATATAATAAGATGTACCGAAAATTCTCCTGACACTTTTTCTTAACACGGGCAGTAAACGTGTTCAGTCTTCCTAAATTATAGCGGTTGTCAAAAATATGTTCCGATAAACTGTCATTGCGAGGACCATAGCGACGATGCAATCTTTTAGACAACCTGGGAGATTGCTTCGCTTCGCTCGCAATAACTTTTGAATAATTTGCGAAGTCAATCGGAACATATTTTTGACAATCATTATAAATGACGACCTGATACGGAAAGAGAATTGGGCAAAAAGTATCCAGATTGAAGCATTCATCCTGTGTAAAAAATATGCGTATTTTTGTCGTTTTCCCACCGATGAGGCAGTGCTCGGTTTACAGTGCTGGCTTTTTAATCTGGTGCAAGTTTTTGGCATGCTGAAATGTATATCAATAATAATAAACACATAGCCGACTTGAAAACCGATCTATCGTTCCTAACTTAAAATGGGGGGTAGCTATCTTTGATTATTTGGCAGATGCGGCATGCACTTTGCTCTTTAAAATAGTCAAAGAATTTAAGCGGAGTTAACAATGACTGCCGAACACGGCATTGTTGAAAAAGTTGAGCCGGGATGGGCCTGGGTCAAAACAAAGCGCTCAAGCGCCTGTGCCGACTGCGGTAGCCGCCATCATTGCCTGACACAGGGCGGTGACCAGATGCTGGTCAAGGCGCAAAATACGGCCGGGGCCAAACAAGGCGATGAGGTAGAGCTATATCTAAGCACGGGGACAAAACTCAAAGGTACCGCAATTGTGTATCTCGTTCCGGTTTTGGGAATCTTTGTCGGTGCTTTTTCAGCCAACCCGCTGTCTGCAATGCTCGGATTGAATCCATCATTAGGGATGGCGGTGTTTACATTAGCCGGACTGGTTTCAGCTGTTTTTTTGATGCGCTACCTGGCAAACCGCATGGGTTCTAAACAGGCGTTGAACCCTATCATCAAACGGGTGGTCTTCAGCGCGCGATCTGAACCGGTTAAAAGGATTTAACACATGATCAATCGACGTCAATTTTTATATCTGGCCGGCGCAGGTGCCGCCGGTATATTGAACTTCCACGGATTGCCATTTGCAAAAGCTGCATTGGCAGCCTCCAAAACAACCGATTTTTCGCCGGATGTAGAACTATATTTAAAGGCGAAACCCGCGGAGGTACAAATTTTCCCGGGCCGTCCCACAACGGTCTGGCAATACAGCGGGCAGGTGATCAAAGGGGATTCCGCCAGTCTGATGAACATTGAACACTCATATTTGGGTCCGATCATCCGGGTTCGGCGGCACCAGAAAGTTCGTATCCATTTTAAAAATGACCTGCCGGCCCGATCTATCATCCACTGGCATGGCCTGCATGTGCCCGCCAAGATGGATGGACATCCCATGTATGTCATTTCCACGGGTGAAACGTTTACCTATGAGTTCGAAGTTCTAAACCGCGCGGGCACATACTGGTACCACCCCCATCCGCATGGCCGCACCGGCCATCAGGTTTACGGCGGACTGGCGGGGCTGTTTGTGGTCAGCGACGTTGAAGAAGAAAAACTTGACTTACCCGCAGACAAGCTGGACATCCCCCTGGTCATTCAGGATCGTACCTTCAATCGCGATAACCAGCTGGTTTACCTGCCCCACGGAATGCACGACAGTATGACGGGCATGTTGGGCGACACCATCTGTGTCAACGGCAGTCCTGACTTTAAGCTTTCGGTCAGCACCAGAGCCTATCGACTGCGCATTTTAAACGGTTCCAACTCGCGCATTTATAAACTGGCCTGGAGCGACGGCACGCCACTGACCGTTATTGCAACTGATGGCGGTCTGCTCGAAAAACCGATTGAAAAAAAATATGTCGTTCTCGGCCCGGCTGAACGCATCGAGCTATGGGCGAATTTCAGTAAATATCCGGTCGGAACAAATTTGGAGCTGGTCAGCAAATATTTTGAACCTGCCATTCAGGGCAGTGCCATGGGGCCGCGCAGGGGCATGACGGGCAGTGATCTGCTGCCCAATGGCGCACCTTTTCGTATTTTAAAAATCAATGTGGCCGCAAAAGAAGCAGAACCGCGATCACTTCCCCGGAAACTGTCAGAGATCGAACGCTATCAACCGCAAGACGCAGATAACGTTGAAAACCCGCGGCAGTTTACATTTTTCATGCAACATATGAATGGCCGGATCAACGGCCGCACGTTTCGCATGCAGGAAGTCGCCGCTGATGAGAGAATCCGACTGAATTCAACCGAACTATGGGATCTGGCCAACGATGACCGTCGAATGGGAATGATGATGATGCCCATGCCCCATCCGGTGCACCTGCACGGTAGCCAGTTTCAGGTGCTTGATCGCAGCGGTGTGCTTCACAGCGGTTATGTGGATGAAGGTTGGAAAGACACGGTTTTGCTGATGCCCGGCGAACGCGCCCGGATCGTGACGAATTTTACCGATTATACGGGATTGTATTTATATCATTGCCATAATCTTGAACACGAGGATATGGGGATGATGCGCAACTATCTAATTACTTGAAGGATCGGGGAGTTATTTCGATATAATAAACACGTTTCAATAGCTTAGAGCGAAAGGAGGGCTTTATATGGTTTCCAAAACCGCATTGCGTTATAACATCCCAGCCTTTGTGCTGTTTATACTCAGTCTATATCCAGTTTCTTCAGGTTTTGCACAGCAAGGAAGATATGGCGATTGGCACATGGGCCCGGGCATGATGGGCGGCTGGGGCATGGGGTGGTTTGGCGGTATTTTTATGATCGTCTTCTGGATTCTGATTCTGGTGGGACTCGTTTTCGTCATCAGATGGCTGATTCAAACGACCGGCAAAAAGGCAGGTAGCGGCCCGCGCGGATCCCGGGCGATGGAAATTCTAAAAGAACGTTATGCCCGGGGAGAAATTGACAAGACTCAATTTGAGGCCATGAAACGGGATTTGGCCGATGAATCCTATTGACCCAAACATTTTTGCTCAGATCCATTTCTGAATTCTGATATATGCGTCCCTGGCTTTTCTCTCTTTCTTAAAAAGATTTACGGTTGCTTTTTGAGGTGTGAAATATTTTCGCACCTCTCGCTTTTTTTTTAACCGGAACAGCAGAAATGAGACCGGTTTATCAACCTATAATTTTTTTGATGAATCTCAAATTTATAAATGATTCAAAATGGTTGCGCTTATATCTACTCTCATCAGGTTGTCTTTTCGGGTTAGTTTTGCAATCAAAGGCATGCCATTTGCTCTAACAGCAACCAGTTTAACGCGCGACCTTTGAATAGTAATAACTTTAGCAAATAATGATTAAAGGAATGATGATTATGTTTTTTAAAAAAGAAAAAGACCTGAATTATTGGGTTGCCATCGTTTTTCTATCAATTTCTTTTTTGGTTATAGCTTCGCTGGCCTTTAGTCATGGTGGAAAACATGCTGAAGGAGAATTTACGCATCTTCAGGCATTGAAAAAGGCAATTGAACTTTATGATCAATTGATCGAAAAGGGAAAATTGGATCAAAGCTGGGAAAATAAACTATCCCAGGTTGATGTATTCAGAAGGGGAACAGGCAATAAAAATGAAATTGCGGTATCCTTTCAACGGGCAAGCGGAGATCCGAAAACCGTCTATATCTTTTTTAATGCCAGCGGCAAGTATGCCGGGTCTAATTTTACCGGAGAATAGATCAATCGGGAACCCATCTCACCTGCTAATCATTTTTATCGGATGGTGCCGATTTGTCGTTGGATTAGCGATAAGGGCAAGGTGTCTTTTTAGGTGATCAGGAGGTTCATTATGAGCAGTAATCATGTTTCCGGAGTCAATCAAAAATGGCCAACGTTGACCCAGTTTCCTTTACCGGCAAAGGCACTGGTCAGCGCCGTCATTTTAACGATGGCCTTTGCCATGACAGGAGCATTAGGGCAAATTATCGTTCACGATATTATACCCACATTTTTTGCGGATCAACCATCCGGTCATCTCGATAATTCCGAAAAGCCTGATCAACACGAATCAAAAAAAAGCGACCCGGTTTCATCCGGCAGGGGGGATCTTTTCGCAGAAGAACCTGTCCAGGTTGAAACAGCCAGCAAACAACCCCTGTACCAGACAGAACAATTCGTCTGGACCTTAAAATGGACCCATATTCATCTTTTCGGGATGAACATGATATTTATCTTTATGGGCGCCATAACTGTTTTTCTGAATATAAGCATCAAAACACGAACCTGGCTGGTTATCCTTCCGTTTATCGGCGTGGTTGTGGACATCGCTGCAGTGTGGCTAAAAGGCTATATTTCGCCAACTTTTTTTTGGCTCCATATTCCCGGCGGCGGGCTTTTTGGAAGTGTCTTCGCAATCGTATCGATCAGGGCTTTTTGGGACATGTATGGCATGCGAAAAAATTACGCATAGCATTAAACTAATATTACAAAATTGTAAAATCGACTATTCTTAACTGCTGTTTCTATTATCCCAAAAAAATGAGGCTATCAGCGATGAAAAAAATAAATCATAATGCATCCGGATTCTTCCTAATATTATTTCTGACATTTTTCATAATCAGTTGTGCAAGTGAACCGGTAAAAGTCGATTTTCCGCCTAACCATCCCGCTAATCCGGGGGCTCAAGAAGTTGAATTTATCCCACCACCAAATCCTTTCCAGGAAAATGTTACTGCCATGAAAGGTGAATCAACACCAGATTCTATGATGAACCATGAAACGCAAGGCGAAAGCAACCGAAAGCATATGAACCATAATACGGGAAACAAAAATGAGAGTGAACCTGATTCGGACTCGACAAAAAAATCTGGTCATGTGGAAGACGATAATCAGCATAAGGAACATAGCCAATGAAAAATAAACGAAGAAATATAGGGCTGCTTTTTGGCTTGTTGCTCTTTGCAGCAGGATGTGCCCAGGTCCCCAAGGAGGCTGGCTTTAATGATGTGAAAGGCCTGGTAGGGGAGCGAGTTGATTACAATCTGCACTGGAATCAGGGAACCGAAGCCGATCGAGAGGTTGAAAAAGCCATCGAGGAGCTGCTGAAAAATGAGCTGACGCCTGAAGCGTCTGTACAAATTGCTTTGCTCAGTAGCCCGAGCTTACAGGCAATATATGAGGAAATGGGAATTACTCAGGCGGATGTCGTCGAAGCCGGATTACTTGAAAATCCAGTAATATTCGGGCAGGCACGCTTTCCGGATAAATCCAGTGAGGATAATAATTATGAGTTTGGGATTACACAAAATTTTTTAAATATCCTGATGCAGCCGGCCCGCAAGAAGCTTTCCACCATCCGGTTTGAGCAGGTCAAACTGCAGGTTGCCGACGAGGTGATTCAAATGGTGGCCGAGGTACGGAAAGCATATTTTACGGTTCTTGGCGCCAAACAAATCAGAAACTTGCGAAATGAAATTGCCCTGGCGGCCGGCAATTCCTTTGAACTAGCCCGACGGTTGCATTTGGCCGGCAATATCAGCGATCTTGAACTCGCCACCGAAAAGGCCCATTTTGAACAGACGAGATTGGAATTGGCCAGAAGCGAAACTGCCTTGCTTGATGCACGCGAACAGCTGACACGCCTCTTGGGTCTCTGGGGAGAGCGAACCGACTGGCGCCTGCCGGAACAATTACCGGATTTGCCGTCTGATGAATTTCCGCTGGAACAGTTGGAGTCGATGGCGATTGAAAACCGACTCGATCTGGCTGCTGAAAGAAAAGCGGTTGAAGCCTTGGCCCAGGCCCTCGGCATCACGATCAACTGGCGCTGGGTCGGACAAATAGAGGTGGGAATCAGCATAGAGCGTGATACCGACCGTACATGGGTTACCGGTCCATCACTGGCAATCGAGCTGCCGATTTTTAATCAACGCCAGGCGGACATCGCCCGATTAGAGGCACAGCTTCGTCGCAGCCAAAAACGGCT
>JASFNW010000037.1:0-34345 GCA_050116835.1 Desulfobacterales bacterium | reverse complement strand
TAACCGGCCATCATAGCCGGACGAAAACGATTCTATTAAAATTCGAAGCAGCACCTCCAGACGCAAAAGCAGTTGCCGATCTGAAAAACCAAATTAACCGATTAATTAAATAAGGGGTCGGGGGGTTTTTCATTGAAACCCCTACGGAAAGCGGAATGAATGATCGCTTGCGAATACCGCACACTGTCTGAGTGCCTTAGGGATCGTTCTAAAAAAAACAGTGATCGGCAGGGTGCTGCAGATAGCTGTCACGCTCAAGTTTTTATCTATCTTTTATTCGAATGTCTTTTTGCTTTTTTTTTTGCTACGAGCCCTTACGCACGAGTTTGTGCGGATCTCGCGAGTGATAATTCATGGAGCGGTTCGATCGGGAAAACGCCCTCAATTAAATGAGCAGCTGACCTATTTTAGAATCGGTTTTTCATTTCAAGTTTTATCTCTGCGTTTTCGCAAATCCGCTTAGGCAACCGTTTGCATCCGTCCGCAGCGGACTGATGATTCAGGCTGCCATCAAAGAAAGCCCTTGACTAATCCCGCAGAAATGACTATTAATTTCGATTCTGACAAACATTTTGATGCGGGGTGGAGCAGTCTGGTAGCTCGTCGGGCTCATAACCCGAAGGTCGGTGGTTCGAATCCGCCCCCCGCTACCAATCTGCAACAAAAGGTTTAGACAGCGGGCTAAACCTTTTTTTTATGGGCGCTATCGAACCCTTGCCCTCAAAATATAGATTCCGCTTTGCTGAAATTACGACGGCCGTTTTATTTCTTTGACCCGCCAGGACAATTGTACTATAAAGCATTCATCTTTTGACCGCTGAATTGTGCGTTTAAATTCGATACAGCGATTGCGCATGGATTTAATTTATCAAACTTCAATCATCATAAGGAATCTGTCCTATGGCCGCTACCAAAAAAACAAGTCCGGAGGATGATAAAAACAGACGCTCTGGATTAGACCGCAGATGGATTATTGCGCCGCATGATGGCCCCGAAAGGAGAAGTGGCAAAGACCGGAGAAAAGCACTGGAAGAAGGTGGTCTTATCGCGACAGAAGAAAGTGATACCGGTGAAATTTCGACCATACAGGATCTGCTCATGGCCAATTCCATGCAATTGGACGCCATTGCTCAACTATTAATCGAAAAGGGAATATTTTCCAAAGATGAGCTCTTCAATATGCTCAAACGCATTCAGCGGGAATACCAGAAAACGGGTAATATTGAAGATTAAATCAACATGATTCGGAAAATTATATCAGGTGGTCAGACCGGAGCGGACCGAGCGGCTTTGGATGCTGCCATTAAACTGGGCATACCACACGGCGGCTGGATCCCCAAGGGCCGATTAACCGAAGCGGGCCCTCTTCCGGACGAATATAACTTGGCCGAAATGTCCAGCAGCAGTTACCCGTTAAGAACCGAACAGAATGTCATTGACTCAAGCGGCACTTTAATTATCAGTCACGGTCGCTTGAGCGAAGGCTCTGACTATACGCGCAAGATGGCGATTAAACACCAGCGCCCCTTGTTGCACATCGATTTAAATCAAACACCCGCCTTTAAAGCCGCGACGTTGATCCGCTCCTGGTGTGACGAAAATCAGATAGAAATTTTAAATGTTGCCGGACCGCGGGCCAGTAAGGATGCTAAAATATATAGCGCCGTTCTCAAACTGATTGAAAGCGTATATTATTTAAAAATGATGAGTTCGGACCCGCCCCGTGTAACGGGTTATGAGGACGGCCATCCCAGCATACTGGAAAAACCACCTAAAACCGTCCAGGAAGCGATTCAGAAATTGATTGACGAGTTGCCGTTGAAAGAAAAAACCACTATCGCCAATATGGCCGAAGATGAACTGATGAATCTCAATGCCTTTCTGGGGCGATACATTTTGGATAAATTTGGCCTGTGGTCGGGAAACGAAGAACTGGTTCAATCCTGTGTCGCCTTTGCCGATCACCCGTTACACAGCGAGAATGACGCCGCTGCCGTAATCATCAAAGAATTGTGGCATCAATTAAGACAAACCCATCGACTCCGAATTGTCAAATGATGGAATGGAACCGATTTGCCTGCAAAAATCTGACTCGATTGTTTAACATGTGGGGGGAAATCGTGAAATTAGGCCGATACTTGAAAACAACAAAAAACCGGGTTGGGTGCCTTGATGTTCTGTATTTTATCATGGCAGCGATGCTTTTTTCGTCGGTGGCAGTTGCCGCGGAGCCGTCATCGGACAGCCCGGCATCCGCCAACGAAGATCAGATTCAAATTGTGGCGGATAAATTAAAGACCAACCAAGCGGAAAAATTTGCGGAGTTTAGTGGAAATGTGCGCGCCAACCAGGGGAGCTTCGTTATCAACTCCGACCGTCTCCGAATTTATTATCAGGCGGCTTCAGATAGTGCCGCCGAAACGGCCACCGCCCAGGAAACCATACAGCAGATCATTGCCACCGGTAATGTAAAGATATCAACGGATAAATTTACAGCCGAAACCGATCGCGCCGAATACGATCTGAAGACCCAAGTCCTTGTTCTTATTGGTGAAAACTCGACATTGGAAAGCAACCGGAACATGATTACCGGATCAAAAATTATGGTTGATCGCAAAACCGCACAAATGAGCGTCCAAAGCGATTCGACAGAACGGGTCAAAGCCGTTTTCTATCCAAATGAAAGCAGCAAAGGGAAGGAGTGAGAGCCCAAGTTGTCCTTTTTGGTGTGTCCGTTACCACATCGACAGGACCAATACCAGATGCAGAAACGGTGATTAGGGGGGCATTAACGATTCAATGCACGGAGTTTCAGAAGATATTTATATTTGAGCATCAGGTCAAACCATTGGTGAAATAAGGCATCCAGGTCGTCGAACGATTTTTGGCGCTTTTGTTTTGCCTTTTTTTCCACTTCTGCCAACGCCGCAAGATAATCGTCCCGTTCGGGTTCCAGGGCCAACAAATGACGGTAAATTTCAGCCGCTTTGTCCCAGAGCCCCTGTCCAGAATACACTTTGGCCATTGTGGCCGTATAAAAGTCGGTTTCTTCTTTCATTTTTGCCGATGATCACGAATCAGTGGAGTACGTAATTTTGTTTCATCAGGGCTTCGGCATGCGTCGGGGTTTTAAAATCAATTCATTTTCACCAACCATCCCCAGCTCCTGACGCGCCACACTTTCGATATAATGCGGGTCATGCTTTAACCGGTCGATTTCAACGCTCAGGGTAAGATTTTTTTGGGTAAGCTGTTCATTTTCTGCAGACAGCCGGTTTTGCTCGCCTTTTAACGAATGTAAATCGATAAAACCATGCTCGCCGAAGATGATAAAAAACAACAACGACAACATCAGGCCCAGCGCGATGGATAAAAAGATGCTTTGTTTTTTTGTCATTTTCTTTTGATACTCGTTTTTATTTCAGCAAGCACGTTACTCAATTCAGGGCTCTTGAAGCCATACGAACACCCCCCGAAAATCACCAGTCCGACAGTTACACAAGCCATCACTCCCGCCGCTAGCGCAATAAATGAAGCCCCTTGGGTCGGGATGAAAACTTTTACCGCAACCCAGACAGCGGCGCCCATAACGGCAGAACTGCCCAGCGTCTTCAGCGCGGATTGTGCAATGCCCCGCCATCCCAGTGAACCGAGTTTTTTGCGCAGTGCAAGCACCAGCAGGGCAAGGTTTAATATTGAAGCCAGCGATGTGGCCAGTGCAAGCCCCGCATGAGCCAGCGGTTTCATCAAAACGATCCCGAGCCCGATATTGGTCAGAATGGCAACGGTTGCCATAACCATCGGCGTGCGGGTATCTTTAAGTGCAAAAAAGGTTGCCGCTACGATTCGCACCGCTGAAAAAGCCCATAGACCTATAGCATAATACAAAAGTGCCTGGGCAGTCAACAGCGTGGCTTGCGGGCTAAATTCACCCCTTTGAAACAGCACGGTAATAATCGGTATGCGCAGGACAATGAGTCCCATCATGGAAGGAATGGTCAAAAATAAGGTCAATCGAACCGCGTAGCCAAACGTGTCTTTTAAGGCCTTAAAATCGTTCAGGACTGCCTGTCGTGAGAGACTTGGCAGAACTGCTGTTGCCGCCGCGATCGCAAATATGCCCAAAGGAAATTGAACCAATCGGTCTGCAAAATACAAAACGGTCACGCTGCCTTCCGGCAGAAAAGATCCCAGCAGCGTTCCGACCAGCACATTGATCTGGTAAACGGCACCGCCGATTACGACGGGTGGCATGAGCCGGCTCATTTTTTTCAGGCCGGGATGCCAAACTTTCGGTTTTTGCCAAAAATTAAAACCGTAACCTGCCATGACCGGCAGCTGGAGAAACAATTGGAGGAAGCCGCCGATCATCACGCCGATGGCCAGTCCCAGAACCGGTACGTTAAGATGCGGGCACAGAAAAAAAACCGAAAAAATGATGGCTACATTCAGCAGCACCGGGGCCAGCGCTGGTGCGGCAAAGTGACCGAATACATTTAGAATCCCCATGCACAAGGCCACCAGACCGATGAAGAAAATATACGGAAACATAATGCGGGTCAGCGTAATGGTAAGCGCTAATTTATGCGGAGCATCCATAAAGCCGGGTGCGATGATTTTCACGATCAGAGGTGCAAGGAGAATTCCGATTAAAGAAATCACCACCAGGATAATCGATAATACCCACAGCGCAGAGCGTGCCAGACGAAATGCTTCTTGCTTGCCATCTGCTGCTAGATAGTCGGTCAAAACCGGCACAAACGCATTGCTGATGGAACCTTCGCCCAGTAGTTTTCGCAGCAGATTGGGTATTCGAAAGGCAGCGATAAAAGCATCTGAATATTGACCGGCGCCAAAATACCAGGCGATCACCGCATCGCGTAGAAATCCCAGGATTCGGCTCAGTAAGGTCGCCGCTCCGACAACGCCTGCTGCCTTAATTACCCGGGATTTTTCGGACATAGCTGAATTTGAAGAAAATCACTTGACATTCGGATTTCCGTTTTATAAATAAGTCCGTTTATGGTGACCTGTAGTGAGTTTTCAGGTCAGAACTGTCTGGCAAAAGGAGTAGAAACTTTGGCAAATCATAAATCAGCTGAAAAACGTGCCCGCCAAAACGAAAAACGGCAGCTTCGCAATAAAGCGGTCAAAACCCGGATCAAGAATACTACTAAAGATGTCCGCCAGGCTTCTGCCGAAGCCGCCAAAGAAGAAGCCAAGGCTAAAATGAATGCGGCCCAATCCTTAATTGACAAAGCCGTCAAAAAAGGTGTCATTCACAAAAAGACAGCTGCCCGCAAAATATCGCGTCTGTCCAAACTGGTGGATGCGCTTGTCATTTTTTAGCGATCGGCTTTTTTTGCCCGCCTCTAGAAATCATCGCTGAAGCGGTTAACGACTCGCTCAGCGATGCGTTTTGACAATACCCTGATCGCCATCAAACGATTAGCATCGGTTATTTGCTGATTCACGTTTACCCGGTAAGCTTCAGAATCTGAAATGTCGCTCACCGCCCAGACCGTTCTGCCGTCGGTTTTGCGCAGTGTTAATGAAACCATTACGGTTACACGTCGCTCAGCGGCGACTGTCGATTTACTGGTCGAAATAGTCCTGAGGTTGACGTGGTTGACGGTACCGCTTAAAACGACATCGGCATCTGCCAACTTATCGGCCAGATGATGTGTTTTGCGCAAGGTCAATTCAGATAATAATGCGGCGGTGACAAGGTTCTCCACCCCGGTTTCCTGGGTTTTATTATCCAAAACGTTTACGAAAAGACGCTCCGTATTACCCGGGAACCCGCCCTGATTCGCAAATCGGTAGCCACAGCCCGCCCATACCACGGCTGTCAAAATGACCATCAGGCTAATCTTGCTTATCTTCAAATTCATTTCACTGTAGGAAGGTTTTCAGATCAGGGGTCAGGTGTCAGATTTTCAGATGACCGCCGTCAGACAACAGAAGACAGATGAAAAACACTGCAAGGAGAAGCCACCGACCCCCCTTTTGTCCTCTGTTTTCTGTTATCTTTCCTCTGCGACGGCACCTGATACTCTCTTGCGCGGCCGTAACCGCTGCGGCGTGGCGTTGGCCCGAGACCCGACACCTATAAATTAGACCACGATATTGACCAATTTATCCTTGACGTAAATTACTTTTTTAATCGCTTTGCCCTCGGTGAATTTCATAATGCGCGGATCATCAAGCGCCTGCTGCTTGATGATTTCTTCGGGCGTATCGGTGGCCACCGAGAATTTACTTCGCAGCTTGCCATTTACCTGAATGACGATCAATAGTTCATCTTTTTCCAGGGCTGCTTTCTGATGAGAGGGCCATGGTGCCAGCAGAACACTGGATGTATGTCCTAAAGATTTCCACAGTTCCTCAGCAAAATGGGGAACGATGGGGGCCAGCAAAAGCGTCAGAGACTCGGCCGCCAATCGCATAACCGATACCGTTTGGGGTTCATCATGCGTTTTGTCAATGGCAGACATTGTATTGAATAACTCCATAACGGCGCTGATGGCCGTGTTAAAATGGTAGCGATCCTCAATGTCGCGCGTGACCTTCATGATGGTTTGATGCGTTTTTTTGTACAGTTCCCTGACGGCACTTTCCAGCGTATCCGGATCGCCGTCAAACGCGACAGCCGATTGAACCCGATCCATCCATTCTGAGGTCAGGCGCCAGACACGGTTCAAAAATCGATACCCGCCTTCAACGCCCTGTTCGCTCCATTCCAGATCCCGCTCCGGCGGGGCCGCAAACAGGCAAAAAAAACGAGTGGTATCAGCACCGTATTTTTCCAAAAGAATATTGGGGTCAATGACATTCTTCTTGGATTTGGACATCTTTTCGACGCGGCCCACGACCACCGGCTGATCACATTGGTTACAAAACAGCTGATCGTTGTGTTTTTTGGCTTCGCCCGGAAGCAGGTATCCATGCCGGGGACAGGAAACCGTTTCTTTACAAACCATTCCCTGTGTCAACAAGCGTGTAAAGGGCTCTTTAAAGTTGACCAACCCCTGATCCTTCAATACCCGCGTGTAGTACCGGGAGTAAAGCAAATGCAAAATCGCATGTTCAACACCACCGATATACTGGTCCACCGGCATCCAGTAATCCACTGCTTTTAAATCGAACATTCCGCCATCGAAATCCGGACTGCAATAGCGGTCGAAATACCAGGACGATTCAACGAATGTATCCATGGTGTCGGTTTCCCGGCGGGCACTTACATCGCCGCAATCGGGACATTTCGTCTTCACAAAGGCGTCTAACTGGGGTAGCGGCGATTTACCGCCTTCGGGCAATTCGACGTCTTCCGGCAGGACTACGGGCAAATCGGATTCCGGTACCGGTACCACCCCACACCTGTCGCAGTGAATGATGGGAATTGGAGCGCCCCAGTAGCGTTGTCTGGAAATGCCCCAATCGCGCAACCGAAAGCTAACTTCTTTTTGCCCCAGGTCGTTTTTTTCCAAAAAAGCCGCAATCGTATCCATCGCCTCCCGATTATTTAGGCCGTCAAATTCGCCGGAATTCACCATGATGCCATCGTCTGTATAAGCTTCAGTCATGCTGGCAGCATCTAAATTTTCATCCGGCGGTTTGACCACAACCACGATGTCTAAACCATATTTTTTGGCAAAATCAAAATCGCGCTGATCATGTGCAGGTACGGCCATAACGGCACCGGTTCCGTATTCCATCAGCGCAAAATTGGCTGTATAGATTGGCATCCGGGCACCGTTTAACGGATTGATACAGTGCGCCCCGACAAACACACCTTCTTTTTCATATTCTTCCACCGCCTTATCAGAGCGATCCTGCATTGACATTCGTTCGACAAATTCCCGCACAGGCTTATCCTGAGTGGTTCCGTTCGACAGCTGCAAGGTGAGTGGATGCTCCGGCGCCAGGCACATGAAGGTCGCACCGAAAACGGTATCGTGGCGGGTTGTAAATACCGGAATCGAAATATCCTGATGGTCAACCGGAAACCGAATTTCAGCACCGGTGCTTTTACCGATCCAATTTTTTTGCATCGTGATTACTTTTTCCGGCCATCCGGGCAATTGATCGGAATGGGTCAGTAGATCGTCAGCGTAATCGGTGGTTCTAAAAAACCATTGCGCCAGCTTTTTCTGCCGCACCGGTTCCCCGCAGCGCCAGCACATTCCCGCTTCGACCTGTTCGTTGGCCAGAACCGTCTGGCAGGAATGGCACCAATTGACAAAGGATTCTTTGCGGTAGGCCATTCCTTTGGCATACATTTTAAGAAAGAGCCACTGCTCCCACCGGTAGTATTCCGGGCGGCAGGTTGCAATCTCCCGGCTCCAGTCATAGGAGAAACCGAGTTTTTTTAATTGCGCGCGCATCGCATCAATGTTGGTATAGGTCCACTTGGCAGGATGGGTATTGTTGGCAATCGCCGCATTTTCAGCCGGCATGCCAAATGCGTCCCAACCCATGGGATGTAAAACGTTAAAGCCGCGCATCCTTTTGTAGCGGGCGACAACATCACCGATGGTGTAGTTGCGGACATGCCCCATGTGAATCTGCCCGGAAGGATAGGGAAACATTTCCAGAAGATAATATTTCTCCTTATCCGGATCCTTCTTGACTTTAAAAAGCTGGGTGGATTCCCAGTAAGCCTGCCATTTGGGTTCAATTTTTTTGGGGTCGTATATCGCGTCCATTACCTCCACCTCTACCTGCCAAGTTTTTATTTTCCCACAAGCATGTCGACGTTCTCTTTGCCATAAAATGATAACAATAGCAAGATAGTCCGTCAACTCACCGATATCGTGGATGCCAAAGGAAGGACACTTGCCCGCATTGGCAGAAACAAGGATCCGCCAGCCAGAAATCGTTTGACTTGTTATTAACAATTGCATATTGAGGCAATACGCCGGTTCAAAGCGATACTCGATTTGGACCGTTGGAATAATGGAACAAAGGGTATTACTTCATGGGTATTAAGATCCTCATTAATGCTATTGATCCGGAGGAATGTCGGGTTGCAGCAGTAAAAGCAAATAAACTAGAAGAGTTTTATGTTGAAAGCGCCGCCCGGGAAATCACCCAGGGCAACATTTACAAAGGAATCATATCCAGAATCGAGCCCAGCCTTCAGGCTGTGTTTGTGGATTATGGCGCCGAGCGGCATGGTTTTTTACAGCGGCACGAAATTCACAGCGATTATTTCCGTGAGAGTGAGGGTGGCGACCACTCGATCGAAAAGCTGGTCAGACGCGGACAAGAAGTCATGGTTCAGGTCACCAAAGAACCTTTCATGAAAAAAGGCGCTATGTTGACCACTTATGTATCCCTTGCTGGCCGCTTTCTGGTGCTCATGCCTGGAAGCGATAAACTCGGTATTTCCCGTAAGATTGACGATGAAGATGAACGCAACCGACTGAAGGACCTTATCGACAAATTAAAAATTCCAGAAGACTTCGGCCTGATCGTGCGAACGGTTGGAATGAATTGTACCAAAACCCTTTTGGCCCGCGATTTAAGGTACTTGCTGCGACTTTGGAAAACCATCAAAAAAAAAGTTATGCAAGAAACAGCCCCGGCCCTGCTCTACCGCGAAAGGCATCTCGTTTTACGCTCCATTCGTGACTACTTCACACCGGAGGTAACCGAAATTTTAGTCGATGACCCCACGGTATTTCACGAGGTCAAGGATTTTATTAAAATTATTTCCCGCAAGCACCATAAAATCGTTCGCTTGTATAAAGGGGCCAAACCGATATTTACTCAATTTGGAATCGAAGACCAGATCGCACCCATTTTTGAAAGCCGCGTCAATCTAAAATCAGGCGGATCCATTGTTATCGAACAAACCGAGGCACTAGTCTCGATCGATGTTAACTCCGGCAAGAGCAAGCATGAACGCTCCATTGAAAAAACCGCTTTGCTGACCAATCGCGAGGCAGCAGAAGAAGCTGCCCGCCAATTGCGCTTGAGAGATCTGGGCGGGCTGATCGTCATCGATTTTATTGATATGCGCGAGCCCAAACATCGTTCCGACGTTGAGCGCCATCTGCGGCGTTTTGTCGCTGACGACAAAGCCAAAACTAAAGTCGGTAAGATTTCCAGATTTGGTTTGCTGGAAATGTCCCGCCAGCGGATTCGGCCCTCGATTGAATTTGGCAGTTACCATCCCTGCCGCTACTGCAACGGCAAAGGTCTGGTGCCCTCGACCGAAACCCTGGCCGTTGGATTTCTTCGAAAACTCAGTTTAGAAACCCTAAAACCGGGAATTACGGCTGTGATCGGTATCGTACCGGTGGATGTGGCTGATTATCTATTAAATAGAAAAAGAAAAGAAATCGCAGAGTTGGAGGAACGCCGCAACCTAAGTGTCAAAATCGAAGGTGATCTGTCCATGACTCCGGGAGACAGCAACATCATTTACCAGGATAATAAGAAACCGTAGACGAATACCTGAATTCGATATTGACAGCCTTTTTATATTGCTGTATCTGGTGGCTCAATTTATCGCAAGATTTGTCGTTATTTCGCACATAAACTTGCAATCCTTAAAAAGTGCGCTAATTTTGATAGTGTTCCGACCACTGTCTTTGTTGAGTCCAGCAGGCCACAAAGTCAAAGTCGAGACATCAATCCAACTGAGTGAGTTGTATCCTAATTATAGGAGGTATTATCTTGATTGACATCGCTTATGCAATGGGTGGTGGAGGCGCCGGCGGAGAAGGCGCAGCTGGGTTTGGTGGATTTATCCCGATCATCCTGATGTTCGTTATTTTTTATTTTCTGCTCATCCGGCCCCAGCAAAAAAGGCAAAAAGAACACCGCAGTATGGTATCGAGTCTGAAGAAGGGGGACCGAATTATTACCAGCGGCGGCTTGCACGGTCGAATCACCGGAATAGATGATACGACAATAACGCTCGAAATAGCAGACAAAGTCAGAGTAAAAGTTGCGCGCTCCAATGTATCGGGTATGGTTCAGCCGTCTACCCAGCCGCAACCGGAAAAAAAATAGCAGCAATATTCGCAGTGGATCAGTTTCGAATGCGATTGGAGACAATATTTAATGGTTGAATCGTTAAACGCTATGCCGAAAATCGGCGTTTAGCCATTCAACCATTTGTCTATCTATCCATCTCAATTATGCTGCCCACAGCGGAACCCTCTGAACGCTATTTGCTCCTGAAATTTATTAGCCGGTTAGTTCTGAGTAAATAAGGATATCAGCATTGAAAAACTTTTCATGGAAACTGATTTTAGTATTTGCTGTCACTATTGCAGCAGTTATTTATGTGCTTCCAACCGTTGAGCCGGGTTTGTGGCCGCACAAGCAAATCAACCTGGGACTGGACCTGCAAGGTGGGATGCATTTGGTGCTGGAAGTCGACACAGCCAAAGCCGTTCACGGACAGGTTGAGCGTACTATGCAGGAAATTCATGATCAGCTCAGGGAAGAGCGCCTGCGCGGCGTCTCATTGGATCGCATAGAGGGAAACAAAATTGTCGCCACTATCCAGGATCCGCAAATTGCTGAAAAATTTAACAAACTTGTCAAAGACGAGTTTGATGAGCTCAAAAGCGCCCAAAACGTATCAGGCGGCACCACCAACATCGTCCTGCAGCTGCCATCCGACGAAGCTAAAACCATTGAAAAGCTGGCGGTCGATCAAGCACTGGAAACCATCCGCAATCGCATCGACCAATTTGGTGTGGCTGAACCCGATATTCGGCGTCAGGGACAAAGGCGAATATTAATTCAGCTCCCTGGAATTAAGGACGTCGATCGTGCTAAAGACCTCATCGGACGAACCGCCCTTTTGGAATTCAAACTGGTAGATGACACCCAGGATGCCAGAGCGGTTGAAAAAGGCAGTGTTCCGCCCGGCAGAGAAATACTCTATCGGGTCGAAACAAATGCCGAAACCGGTCGGGTTTCAAAAGTGCCTTTTTTGCTGAAAAAGCGAACGCTGCTGACCGGCGCCAACCTGACCAATGCGCGCGTCGATTTCGATCAGTTTAACATCCCTTTTGTGTCCATTACTTTCGATAAAAAAGGGGCACGAGATTTTGAGCGCATCACCGGCGAAAATGTGAACAAACGTCTGGCAATTGTTCTGGACAATACAGTGGCCTCGGCGCCCGTCATTCAAGAAAAAATAGCCGGCGGCCAGGCACGCATCACGGGTAATTTTACCCTGGATGAAGCTAAAGACCTGGCCATTGTGCTGCGCGCCGGTGCACTGCCGGCTCCGGTCAACATATTGGAGGAGCGCACGGTGGGTCCTTCACTGGGAGCTGACTCCATCCGCAAAGGGCTAATTTCCATGCTGATCGGTGGGGCCCTGGTGGTTCTGTTCATGATTGTTTACTACAAAGGTGCCGGAGTAATTGCCGATGTGGCCCTGGTATTGAACATTGTTTTGATTGCCGCCGGCCTGGCCGCGGCGAGTGCCACTTTGACGCTTCCCGGGATCGCCGGGATTATCCTGACAATCGGCATGGCCGTGGATGCCAATGTGATCATTTTTGAGCGCATCCGTGAGGAAATGGCATTGGGACGTACGATTAGAGCTGCAGTTGAGGCCGGCTTTGATCGCGCCACCCTGACAATTCTTGATGCCAATGTGACCACGTTGATCGCTGCCATCGTACTTTTCCAATTCGGAACCGGTCCGGTAAAGGGATTTGCAGTTACGTTGAGTCTGGGCGTGATTGCCAGCATGTTCACCGCGCTTGTGGTGTCGCGTTTGATATTTAACTATATTTTAGCCGGCCGCAAAGTAAAGACACTCAGCATCTAAAAAGAAGCCATTTTTCCGGACACCAAAATGACGGTCATGGCGGCCAACTGTACTGCAAGCATTCAAATGGGTATGGGGCTCTGAGACACAACCGTTTACATCGAACACTGCAGCGCACGTCTGGCGCAAGCGGGTATTGAAAGAGAAAATTTCATGCGGTTTATCAAACCTGACATCAACATTGATTTTATCGGCAAAAAAAAGATTGCCTTTATTTTGTCTATTGCCTTTGTGGCCATTAGTGCGTTGTCGTTGATTGTTCATGGTGGCCCCAGACTCGGCATTGACTTTGCCGGCGGCACGCTGGTCCAAGTAAAGTTTAAAACACCGGTTCAAATCAATGCGATTAAAACCGGCCTTGGCACAATCGGTCTGGGAAAATCATCGGTGCAGCAATTCGGCCAGGTAATTGATAATGAATTTCTCATTCGAACAGAAATCTCGTATGGCAGCGGTGAAGGTTTCAGTGCAGATTTGAAAAAAGCGCTGGAGGAATCGACCGGCAATGAAGTGGAAATTCGGCGGGTGGAAATGGTCGGACCCCAGGTGGGCAAAGATTTACGGGAAAAGGCCTTGTTTGCCATTTTCTATGCCCTGCTGTTTATTACCATTTACATATCCGGGCGCTTTGAACTGAAATGGATTTTGAGTGGCGTGGTTGCCGCCGCGCTTATCGGGGCGGTCTATCTTTTCGATTTATTTAATGTCAGCATTCCATTTCTAATCGTAGCGGCGCTGCTCGTCACGCTGGTGATTTTCTGGTTCCTCGAGCTCAAATACGCCATGGGAGCCATTGTTGCGCTGATACATGATGTTTTCATTACCATGGGCATCTTTTCTATTTTTGATAAGGAGTTCACGCTTCCGATTGTCGCCGCATTGCTGACGATCGTAGGCTATTCGTTAAACGACACGATCATTGTCTTTGACCGTATCCGAGAAAATCTGAAAAAATTTCACAAAAAACCGATGGATTTCATTGTCAATCGATCGATCAACGAAACCCTCAGCAGAACCATTTTGACATCTGCGACGACCCTGGTGGTTGTGATTGCCCTTTTTGTCCTCGGCGGCGGTATTATCCATGATTTTGCCTTTGCATTGATCATCGGCATCCTGATCGGCACCTATTCTTCCATTTATGTGGCAAGTCCCCTATTACTGATCTGGCAGGTACGCGGTAAAAAGAAATGATCAACACCCAACAACTGACTCCTTGGAACGCGCAACCCATTTTTGGCTGGCAAACCGTGAGCCGGCAGAATATCGAATTGACATTGATGTGAACAGACTTTAAAATTATTTCATAACGACAATTTGTTTGCGCCCAACTGCCCCCCCCTTCAAAGGGGGTTTTTAACAAGATGGAAAACCTTCTACCGTGGTTTTGTCTTAAAAAAGTTCCCGGCATTGGCAATCACTTGTTTAAGCGGTTGATCGAACGTTTTGGATCTCCCCAACGTGCGTTCCAGGTGACCCCGCAAGAGTTATTGACAGTCGAGGGCATCTCAAAACATCTGGCCGCTGCCATCTTAAACTGTAAACCATCGCAAGGGATCAGGGCGGAACTGGATCAAGTCCATCAAAAAGGGTACTCGGTGATCACCCTGACCGATGAGTCGTATCCGTCGTTACTAAGAGAGATTCCGGATCCGCCGCCGCTTCTATACGTCTCCGGCAGCCTGGCGGGTTTGGATAAAAACGTCGCTGTGGTCGGTTCACGCAATGCAACCGCTTACGGCATCTCGGCCACCCAACACCTGTGCGCCGACCTGACCGCATTTGATATTACCATCGTGAGCGGAATGGCACTGGGTATTGATACCGCCGCCCACCAAGGCGCCCTGGCAGGCAAGGGTAAAACCGTTGCTGTACTGGGTAGCGGACTGAATATTATCTATCCGGCTGAAAACCGGAAACTGTTTGAGCGAATATCGGAACACGGCGCCGTGATATCAGAATTTGCGCTGGACACAAAGCCCGAAGCCCATAATTTTCCGATTCGGAACCGAATCATCAGTGGCATGAGTATGGGAACAATTGTCGTTGAAGCTTCGCGTAAGAGCGGATCACTGATCACGGCGCGACTGGCAGCAGAGCAAAATCGAGAGGTATTTGCCGTTCCCGGAAGCATCCATTCATTCAAAAGCACCGGCACCCATACCTTGATCAAGCAGGGCGCAAAATTGGTGGAAAACGCTCAGGATGTCCTCGAGGAGCTGACAGCATTTATGGCGCCTGTGTCCGTAGCGGCCGAAACTTTGGATAATAAAACCGCCGGAAGGCTGGCGTTACTTGCACCGGATGAATTGGATCTTTACAATATTCTCAGTCCTTATCCACAGCACATTGATGCTATTATTCGCAAAACAAATACCGATCCAGGCAAATTGCTGAGCCTTTTGCTGCAATTGGAGCTTAAAGGAATGGTGCAACAGCTGCCCGGAAAACTTTTTGCCATATCGGAACCGAAGCTTTGAGCGCTATACCATTGAAAACTGTATTTCATTGAGAATTTCTTGCAGCGCTAAATTGCAGATGCGATCTTTAGGCGCGTGCAAACTCAAACGGCAAATCGAGCACAAGGAGAAACCGTGACCAAACCACTTGTAGTTGTGGAGTCGCCGACGAAAGTCAAAACGATTAAAAAATACTTGGGTAAAGATTACGATGTTGCGGCAACTGTCGGCCACATCAAAGATCTACCCAACAAAGAAATGGGGATTGATATCGAAAACGGGTTTAAACCCCATTACAAAAACATCCCCGGAAAACAAAAAGTTATCAAAGCTTTAAAACAGGCTGCCGGTGATAACGCCGATATATATCTGGCGCCTGACCCGGATCGTGAAGGGGAGGCCATTGCGTGGCATGCCGCCGAAGTACTTAAAAACAAGAACCGCAAGTTTTATCGCGTTCTTTTTTACGAACTGACCCGAGCTGCGATTCACAAAGCGATGGCTTCACCGGATTCTCTCAACCGCCCCAAATACGAAGCGCAACAGGCGCGGCGCATACTCGACCGCCTGGTCGGATACCATATCTCGCCATTGTTATGGCGCAAAGTAAAAGGCGGTTTGAGCGCCGGTCGGGTGCAATCCGTTGCCGTACGCATCATCTGCGAAAGAGAACGTGCCATCCAGGCCTTTGAGCCTCAGGAGTATTGGTCGATCACGGGACAGTTTGAAGGTGAATCCCCGCCCCCATTTATGGCCAAACTGGCTAAAAAAGATGATACCAAAATCGACATACCCAATGAAAAAACAGCCGCTTCGATAGTTGCGCAGCTGGAGGACGAAAAATTTGTCGTCAAAAAAATAACTGAAAGAACAATCCGCAAAAACCCGCTACCGCCATTTACAACCAGCAAACTGCAGCAGGATGCCATAAGTAAACTGAGATTCTCCGCTAAAAAGACCATGTTGATTGCTCAACAGCTTTACGAAGGTATTGAGCTGGGTCCGGGAGAACCCGTCGGTTTGATTACCTACATGCGTACCGATTCCACCCGCATCGCCAGCGAGGCCGCTGAAGAGGCCTTAAATGTCATCCGGGAAAAATGGGGTGCTGATTACGCGCTGGACAAACCACGGTATTTTAAAAACAAAAAAAAAGCGCAGGATGCGCATGAAGCCATTCGCCCGACCGTGCTCGGGAACACCCCGGATGAAATGGCCTCTTGCTTGTCAAAGGATCAACTGGCTTTATACCGCTTGATCTGGCAGCGCTTCGTCGCCTCCCAGATGAAACAGGCCCTCATCAATCAGGTTTCGGTCATCATCGAAGCCGGCCCTTATACATTCACTGTCAGCGGATCGACGGTGAAATTCCCCGGCTTTATGGCGCTGTATAAGACCGTCGCCGACGAAATTGCCGAAAAGGATCAGAATAAAAAACCGACTTTGCCGAAACTGACGGAAGGAATGTTCTTAAAACTGCTGAAGTTGGAACCCAAGCAGCATTTCACCCAGCCACCACCGAGATTCTCTGAAGCTTCGCTGGTAAAAGAGCTTGAAGAAAACGGAATTGGCCGCCCCAGTACGTACGCCAGCATTTTGTCAACCATTCGCATAAAAGAGTACGCCAATCTGCATAATCGCTATTTTCGACCGACTGAGCTGGGATTTATCGTCAATGATCTTCTGGTTGACAATTTTCCCGATATCGTTGATGTGGAGTTTACCGCCCGCATGGAAGAAAACCTGGACCGCATCGAATCTACGGAAGTGGAATCGGCCAAGATCCTGTCTCAATTTTATGGTGCCTTTAAAAAGGAGCTGGAAACAGCATCCAAAAATATGCTGAGTGTTAAAGGCGTAGGGTTGCCCACAGGGCTCGACTGTCCGGATTGCGGCAAGCCGTTGCATATTAAGGTCGGTAAGAACGGTCATTTTCTGGCATGCAGCGGTTACCCGGATTGCAGCTACTCCAGAGATTATATTCGTGACGAACGCGGAAATATCCAGCCGGTGGAAATCAACACTGAAGCGGTGGCCGGCAAGGTTTGTGAAAAATGCGGCAGCCCGATGGTGGCCAAGCGGGGCCGTTACGGGGAATTTTTGGCATGCAGTGCATATCCGGATTGCAAAAACACTCAGTCGCTGAATTCGAATGGCACCAACCAAAAAATCGGGATACCATGCCCGGAAAAAAATTGCGATGGAGAAATCGTTGAAAGGCATTCGAAACGCGGCAAACTGTTCTACGGGTGCAGTCAATTTCCCAAGTGTGAGTTCGCCACCTGGGATAAACCGGTTAATAAAAAATGCCCGCAGTGCGGCGCCCCGATATTGATAGAAAAAACCACCAAGAAAGAAGGCACAATTTTAACTTGTCTGTCTGCAGAATGTGACTATAAGGAGCCTATTTAAAAATCCTTGACAACCCCGGAACATCCTGCTACTCCGTAGTATAAATTTAATCTGATTGGATTAGGATGAAAAGCAACATCGCCATTAGCAACCTTATTAGCCTTATTATGGTACTCGTCAGCGGCATTATTATTGGCTGCTGGGGGGCAAAGGGTTGATAATGGCCTAAATCTGCATAAAAAAATCAAAACCGTTATCAGCCCGAAGCTGATAACGGTTTTTTTTTGAGAACAGCCCGGAAGTGGCCATTACAGTGTCATAAACTAAATGTCGCAATGGATTTTAAGAGGTAGAAAAATGAAATTAACCGGTGCTCAGGTATTAATGGAAATACTCAAAGAAGAAGGAGTCGACACGATCTTCGGATTTCCCGGGGGTGCTGTCATCGATATTTATGATGAACTGATTAAAACAGATATCCGGCATATACTGGTTAGACATGAACAGGGCGCTGTACATGCCGCCGACGGTTACGCTCGTGCGGGAGACAAAGTCGGCGTCTGCCTGGTAACCTCCGGTCCGGGCGCGACCAACACGGTCACCGGTATTGCTTCGGCCTATATGGATTCAATTCCCATGGTCATTTTTACCGGTCAGGTGCCAACCCAATTGATTGGCAACGATGCCTTCCAGGAAGTCGACATCGTGGGGATCACCCGCCCCTGTACCAAACATAATTACCTGGTGCCATCGGCTGAAGCCTTTCCCCGCATCATCAAGGAAGCATTTTATCTGGCGCGTTCAGGTCGCCCGGGCCCGGTACTGGTCGATATTCCCAAAGATGTTGTCAAGTCCGTCATTGATTACCAGCCCATCAAAGACGTACAACTCAAATCATACAGTCCGACCTATGAGCCAAATATGAAGCAACTTAGAAAGGTCGTTGATCTGATCAAAGTTTCGCGACGTCCGGTTATTTTCGCAGGGGGTGGCGTCATCCTATCCGGGGCAGCGGGCGAATTGACTCGATTCGCGCGCAAACTCCGTATTCCGGTCACCGCGTCATTGATGGGCCTGGGGACATTTCCCGGCACAGATCCACTGTGGCTGGGTATGATTGGCATGCATGGCACTTACCGCGCCAATATGAGCACCGGCGCCTGTGATCTTCTGATCTCCATCGGTGTGCGCTTTGATGACCGTGTTACCGGAAAAACAGATGCATTTGCGTCGCAGGCAAAAATCGTTCACATCGACATTGACCCGACATCAATTCGCAAGAACATCCCGGTGACCATTCCGATTGTCGGAGACTGCAAAATCAGTCTGCGCAACATGAATCAGCTCATTGATGAGATAGATCTGGGCAACATTGAAAATGACCGTCAGAGCTGGTTATCCCAAATTGAAGAATGGAAAAATACGAATCCACTGGCCTATGAACAGGGTGATACGCTTAAACCTCAATATGTGATTGAAAAGCTTTATGAGCTGACCAATGGCGAAGCCATCATTACAACCGAAGTGGGCCAAAATCAGATGTGGGCGGCGCAATACTATCATTTTGATCGGCCCAACCATTTTATTACATCCGGCGGGCTTGGCTGTATGGGGTTTGGACTGCCGGCCGCAATCGGCGCCCAGATGGCATGCCCGGACAAAATCGTTATCGATATCGCCGGTGACGGCAGCATCCAGATGAACATACAGGAAATGGCCACAGCCGTCCAAAGTCGCCTTCCAGTCAAGGTGATCATCCTCAATAACGCCTATTTGGGGATGGTCCGCCAGTGGCAGGAATTGTTTTACGAAAGGCGCTATGCCTGTACGGGAATGGATTGTGCGCCTGATTTTGTAAAGCTTTCTGAAGCATACGGGGCGCTGGGTTTACGAGCAACAAAACCCGAGGAAGTCGAAGCGGTGCTCAAAGAGGGGCTTTCGGCTCCCGGACCGGTCATTATGGATTTTAAAGTCGATCGTGAAGAAAGTGTTTATCCCATGGTACCCGCCGGCGCGCCGATCACGGAAATGCTGCTGGTGTAAAACGCGGAGCCGGGTCTCCCTTTACGAGGGGTGCGCTAAGCTTCGGCCGGATGACATATCGACTGCATTTTACCCGCAACCCGTAACTCACAACAGGAAAAAAATGGAAGAAAGAAAACATACCATGACGATGCTGGTCGATAATCAACCAGGGGTGCTTTCTAGAGTGGCCGGGCTATTCAGCGGTAAAGGATTCAATATTGAAAGCCTGTGCACGGCTCCGACGATGGACCCGCTGGTATCCAGGATAACCATTGTCACCAAGGCCAATCCACCGGTGATCGAACAAATTGAAAAACAGCTCAGGAAATTGATCAATGTCATCAAAGTGCGGGATATGACCGGTCCCAGGGCCGTCAAACGCGAAATGGCATTGATCTGTGTGAAGGCGCGCCCGGATTTGCGGGCGGAGATTCTGCGAATTGTCGACATCTTTCGTTGCAAAGTTATTGATGTCGGTATCGAGCACTATATTATTGAAGTTACCGGAGATGAAGGAAAATTAAAAGCGCTCATCAACCTTCTCAAACCGATGGGAATTAAGAAAATTGCGCGCAGTGGAGCGTTGGCGCTTTATCGAGAACCCAAGTAGAACCCATCTCAAAAATGCATCTAACGGCCAAGGGCATTGTTGCAAACCGATTCAAAATGCTCGAATACTACCGTGTATGCTCCACTTTTGAATCGGTTTGCGCCGCGCCCTTGACCGTGATCTACTATTTTTGAGATAGGTTCTCATTTTCAAATCCTATTTATGAATCGAAAATACACTAACCAAAAGCAATGTATAAAAATATACTTAAACGAATCGGCTAACGAAAATAACTGAAAACGGGAGGGGCAAATGGCACAGTTCAATTTCGGAGGGACCATGGAAGAAGTGATCATTGATGAGGAGTTTCCGCTCCAAAAAGCCCGTGAAGTCCTGGCGGATGAAATCGTCGCTGTTTTGGGGTATGGCGTCCAGGGCCCCGGGCAGGCCTTGAATATGCGAGACAACGGGATCAACGTGATCGTCGGCCAGCGTGAAAATAGCGAGTCCTGGGACCGAGCGGTATCGGATGGTTTTGTGCCCGGCAAAACACTTTTTCCTTTAGTGGAAGCTGCCCGGCAGGCAACCATTATCCAATATCTGCTGTCAGATGCCGGCCAGATGGCCATGTGGCCGCAAATAAAGGAATGCCTGTCAGACGGCAACACGCTTTATTTCTCCCATGGCTTTTCAATTGTTTATCACCAGCAAACCGGGGTGGTCGCACCGCCAAATGTGGATGTGGTGCTGGTGGCGCCCAAAGGATCCGGGCGTACCGTCAGGAGCAACTTTTTGGATGGAAGCGGCATTAATTCAAGTTTTGCCATTCATCAGGACTATAGCGGCAACGCCAGAGAAAAAACGCTGGCGCTGGGAATCGCTATTGGATCCGGTTACCTGTTTCCGACCACGTTTGCCAATGAGGTTTATAGTGATCTGACGGGGGAACGCGGTGTGCTGATGGGCTGTCTAGCCGGTGTTATGGAGGCACAGTATACACTGCTGCGTAAAAACGGGCACAGCCCCAGCGAAGCGTTTAATGAAACTGTTGAAGAGTTGACCCAGAGCCTGATCCGTCTGGTGGCCGCAAATGGGATGGATTGGATGTTTGCCAGTTGCTCTACAACCGCTCAACGCGGTGCGTTAGACTGGGCACCAAAATTTCGAGATGCGGTCACCCCCGTATTTGCGACGCTGTATGAACGGGTTGTCAACGGTGAAGAGACCCAGCGGGTCCTGGAAGCCAACAGTGCATCGGATTACCGCGAAAAGCTGGATAAAGAACTGGCAGCCATCAAAGAATCTGAAATGTGGCAAACCGGCAAAGTCGTACGGTCACTCAGACCGGAAAACCGCAGGAAGTAAATCGGGCGCAAGGTGCACGGCATAGGGTGCAAGGCAGTGAATCATGACCCGGAAATTAAAATCGTGCCTTCGCCTTGAGCCATCATGTTTTGGAGAACCCTAATGGACCCAATCTTTTTATACGATACCACTTTAAGGGATGGAACCCAGGGAGAAAACATCACCTTTTCGGCAGGCGAAAAATTAAATATTGCTCTGCGTCTGGACGACAACGGCATTCAGTACATTGAAGGCGGTTGGCCCGGTTCAAATCCCAGGGATGTGGCATTTTTTGATCTGGCCAAAAGGGTAAAATTCACACAGGCCCGTTTGGCGGCCTTTGGTTCAACCCGCAAACCCGGCATTCGCCCCGATGAGGATCATAATCTCAAGGCATTGCTGGAAACCGAAACGCCGACGGTAACCGTTTTCGGAAAGAGCTGGAACCTGCACGTAGAGCAAATTATGGGTAACACCATGGCGGAAAATCTGGCCATGATCAACGACAGTGTCGCATTTTTAAAACAACATGACCGGGAAGTTGTCTATGATGCCGAGCACTTTTTTGACGGCTACAAAAACAATAAGGATTATGCCCTCAAATCACTGGGGGCCGCAATGGACGGCGGTGCCGATTTTATTGTTCTGTGTGACACCAATGGCGGCACACTCCCATTTGAAGTGGAGATGATCATTGAGTCGGTTCAAAAGGAATTAAGGGACTATTGCGGCAGCCTGTTTCAAAATGCCGCCATTAAGCTCGGCATTCACTGCCATAATGATTGCAACCTGGCGATCGCAAATTCAATCAGCGCCATTCACAAAGGAGCCGTAATGGTTCACGGAACCATTAATGGATACGGCGAAAGATGCGGCAATGCCGATTTAACCTCAATCATTCCCATTTTGAATCTCAAAATGGGAAAGGTGTGTGTCTCGACCGAAAACCTAAAGAAACTCAATAGCCTCTCGCGCTATGTCAGTGAAACAGCTAATCTGGTTCCGGTCAATTCACGGCCTTTTGTCGGCAAAAGCGCCTTTGCGCACAAAGGCGGCATTCATGTCAGCGCCATTATGAAAGCACCCCTGGCCTATGAACACATTGATCCGGCATCAGTCGGAAACAAACGCCGGGTGCTGGTATCTGATCTATCCGGTAAAAGCAACGTGGAATACAAAGCTAGGGAACTCGGTGTCGAACTCGGCAACAACGGCTTTGACAGCCGCCAGATTGCAACTGAAATCAAGCAACTGGAACAAGAAGGCTACCAGTTTGATTCAGCAGACGGCTCTTTTAAGATTTTACTGGAAAAATTTACCGACCAATTTCAGCCTCATTTTAAACTGGAATCTTTCCGGGTCACCATTGAAAAGGACAAAGATCAACCCTGCTCTGCCCATGCAACCATTAAAATTAGCGTCAACGGCAAAGCAGAAATTACCGCCGGCGAAGGATACGGACCGGTCAGCGCACTGGATAATGCACTCAGAAAGGCCCTCGGTAAATTCTATCCCGATCTGGACACGATGCGACTGGTCGATTTTAAAGTGCGGGTTATCGATGGCAGCCGTGGCACGGCGGCCAAAGTCCGCGTCCTAATCGAATCGCGGGATCAAAATGAAATCTGGAGCACTATGGGTGTTTCAGAGGACATCATTGAAGCCAGCTGGCAAGCGCTGGCAGACAGTTTTCAATTTAAGCTCGCCAATGCCCAACGCATGCGTATCGAGAATTCAGCAAAATCACTTTAAAGGAAAATTGAATTGAAAAGAAAGAAAGGAATCAACGCCGCAGGCCCTCCCATCTCGGGGGGTCTGCGGCCGGCACTCCCTAACTTAGCGGCATGGCGTTAAACCGCTAACGCCCCATGCCGTTGGTGGCTGCTGTTGGGGATTTCTCTAAAGCAGTCGCTGGGTGAACCATCAGCGACTGCATCGTGCAAACTCATGCATAAGGGAGTCAAGAAAAATGAACGATCACGTACTGATATTTGATACCACGTTGAGAGACGGTGAGCAAAGTCCGGGGGCCAGCATGAATAGCGCCGAAAAATTGCGAATAGCGACCCAAATGGAAAAATTGGGTGTCGATGTCCTCGAAGCCGGTTTCCCGGCCGCCTCCGATGGCGATCTGGAAGCGGTATCACAAATTGCCGCTAAGCTGAAAAAAACAGAAGTGGCCGCCCTGGCGCGGACTTCCAAAAGCGATATCGACCGTGCTTGGGAGGCCATTCGCCACGCGGCCAAGCCTCGGATACACACCTTCATTGCCACTTCAGACATTCACCTGAAATACAAACTCAATATGTCTCGCGACGAAGTCGTCAATGCTGCGGTTGAGGCGGTAAAATATGCCCGATCGCTGACCGATAATGTTGAATTTTCAGCCGAAGATGGCTCGCGCAGCGATCGGGATTTTCTCTGCAAGGTATTTGAAGCCGTTATTGAAGCCGGCGCCTCAACAGTCAACTTGCCCGATACTGTGGGTTATGCCTTTCCCCAGGAGTTTTCCGAGCTGGTCGGTTATGTCAAAACGCACACGCCCAACATCCATAAAGCCATTCTCAGCGTCCACTGCCATAATGATCTGGGGCTGGCTACCGCCAACACGCTCGCGGCCATTACTGCAGGTGCCCGCCAGGCTGAGGTCACTATCAACGGTATCGGCGAACGGGCCGGCAACACATCTCTTGAAGAAGTGGTCATGTCACTGGTCACCCGGAACAACGCATTAGGGCTGACAACCTCCATTCAGACACAATACATTCATCCCACCAGCCGGCTGGTCAGCATGATTACCGGTATTATGGTGCAACCGAATAAGGCTGTTGTTGGCGCCAACGCTTTTGCGCATGAAGCCGGGATCCATCAGGACGGTGTGCTGAAAAATCCAATGACCTATGAAATCATGAAGCCCGAAACGATCGGCCTGAGTACCAACAAGCTGGTTTTGGGAAAACATTCCGGACGACATGCTTTACGCTCTCGTTTAGAGAGCATGGGCTATGACTTATCCGATGAAGAAACCAATGTTGTTTTTACACGCTTTAAAGAACTGTCGGACAAGAAAAAGCACATCGTTGATGAAGACATTGAAGCCATTGTAACCGAAGGCATTTTGCGGACGACGGATATTTTCAAGCTTGAATACCTGCATGTGATAGCCGGTACAACTGTAATGCCCATGGCCAGCGTCAAGCTGGATATAAACGGTCGGCCGGTGAAGGGTGCAAGTTACGGAAACGGTCCCATTGATGCAGCTTTTAATGCCATCGGCAAGCTAACCGGCACTGCTTCGGAACTATTGCGCTTTTCGGTCAGCGCCCTGACCGGTGGTACCGATGCCCAAGGGGAGGTAACTGTTCGCCTGCAAGAAAACGGCCTTCTGGCGCTGGGCCGCGGGGCGGATCCGGATATTATTACAGCCAGTGCCAAGGCGTATGTCAACGGTTTAAACCGTCTGGAGTACCTGAAAACCCATCCGGTCAAAGAAGCGATCGTTTTGTAAATCTGGAGTACTGGAGTAAATAAGATTTCGGAATGCGGATTGCGGATTGAAAGATGGTTATCACCCGTATTATCTCCCAATCTGCAATCCGCAATCAAAAATCCGCAATCGGAGGACCTCCATCACTCCAATGTTTGCGGTTTTTGGGTCTCAAGGGTCCCGATGATATCGACAATCCTGGCAATTTTTCTTTGCGCCAAATACATTTCAATCCCATCGATAATATCGGTGGTCACTTGAGGGTTGACAAAATTGGCGGTGCCAATTTGCACCGCTGACGCCCCGGCAATTAAAAACTCGAGTGCATCTTCTGCGGATAGAATGCCGCCGATGCCGACAACCGGAATTTTTGTCGCCCGAACCACCTGCCATACCATCCGTAGCGCAATCGGTTTAATGGCCGGACCCGACAGCCCCCCGGTGATATTGGCAATTTTCGGCCGTCGGGTTTCAAGATCGATGGCCATGCCGGTAATGGTGTTGATCAGGGAAAGCGAATCAGCACCTGCTTGTTCTGCCGCTTTGGCGATCAGGGTGATATCGGTCACATTCGGTGACAATTTTACCATCAGATGTTTGGTTGTTTGCTGACGCACGGACTGGACGACATCATAAGCCGCTTGCGGGTCGGCGCCAAAAGCAATCCCACCCGCTTTTACATTCGGGCATGAGATATTGACCTCCACCCCGGCGATGCCGTCCAACGTGTCCAGGCGCGCTGCCAGCTCAGCATAGTCCTCGATGCAGGTGCCATATATATTCGTCAAAATCGGCGGCGACAATGTTTTTAAAAACGGAAGCTTTTCATCTGTGAAAGCGCCTATGCCCACATTTTCCAGACCGATGGCATTAAGCATGCCACAGGGCGTTTCAACAATTCGTGGCGGCGGGTTGCCTTTAGTCGGCTGCAACGCAAGGCCTTTTACAATGATGGCGCCCAAGCGGTTCAGGTCCATCATTCCCTCAAATTCCTGAGCATAACCAAAAGTGCCGGATGCGGTCAGCACTGGATTCTGAAGGTTGATATCACCGAGGGTGACGTTCAGTTCCGGTTTTGTGCTCATCGCTATTCTTTTCTGCTGCTGTCTGCAGCGCATTTAATGTTGACCCTGTCATTCAGCTCAATTGACGCTTTTGGGTTTGGGGCCGGTTTGGCTGTCATTGGTTTTGCGGGTGTCGCGTATCTCAATCTGCAGGATTTCTCTGGCTGTTTTACGCCATGCTCAATAAAGTCATTGTCAAATTCGGTTTCCGGGCTGTATGTATAAAGTAAAATCAATCCAGGGTCAACGACGCTTTGATAAAAAACGGCAGGGCAGTAAAACGCCAGCCCTTCAGACACAATCATTCATGAAAAACAAACCCCAAAATAAGCTATCTCAAATTGCATTGATCTCCACCCCGTGGCCGCTTTTTAACCGCCCTTCCATTCAGCTGGGTACGCTAAAGGCGTATTTAAAAAGCCGGATATCCGATCTGCAAATTGACATCTTTCATCTTTATCTGCAACTAGCCGAAGCGATCGGATATCACACCTACCAAGAGATCTCTGAACGAACCTGGCTGGCGGAAAGCATCTATGCCGCCCTGCTGTATCCCAGAAACCGGCAACAGGCGCGAAGGCTTTTTCGCAAAGAATCCGTTGGCAAGGCCAGGCTGCAGAAAATTGAATTCAGCGCCTTAACCCGCAAGATAAAAAAAGCAACCGATACGTTTGTTCACAGTCATAACTGGCAAACCTATGGGCTGATCGGTTTTAGCATTTCGCTCTGCCAGTTGACATCCGCTCTTTACGTCATTAAGCGCATCAAAAAAAAGTTTCCTGAGCCATTGATGGTTGTGGGCGGAGCCTTAACACCAGCTATTGCCGCACCGGCTCTTTTGAAAAACGTCGCCGAGATCGATATGGTGGTCAATGGAGAAGGCGAGTTGCCTTTGTATCATATCATTCAGAATCTCAGACAATCCTCCTCTGTAAAGCGCACATCAACAATTACGGGGGTTTTTACCCGGCAAACGGACACTGTCCAGCCAGCTGCAGCCGCCTTCGCGCAACTAAAGCGCCTGGATGATTTGCCGGCACCTGACTATGACGCATACTTTAGCCTGCTGAAAACATTTAAGTCCTACAAACGCTTTTTTCCAACCCTGCCCGTAGAAACATCAAGGGGATGCTGGTGGAAACGATCCGTCGGATCTGATCCGATAACCGGTTGCGCTTTCTGCAATCTCAATCTTCAGTGGGAGGGATATCGCAAAAAAACAGCCAGCCGGATAGCTGCTGACATCGACTATTTGACGGCCAGGCATCAAACGCTTTCAGTGGCTTTGATGGATAATGTATTGCCCCCCAAAAATGTGCATACCATATTTACGCGCGTGTCCAAACTCAACAAGGATCTGCGTCTTTTCGGCGAAGTCAGGGCAACAACCACCATAAAGGAATTAACCGCATTGCGAGATTGCGGAATGCGCGAAGTTCAAATAGGCATTGAAGCGCTGAGCAGCAATCTCCTTAAAAAATTGCACAAGGGGACCAGTGCCATCCAGAATTTAGAAATTATGAAAAACTGTGAGGCGCTGGGGATTCGAAACATCTCAAATCTAATCCTGCAGTTTCCGGGAAGCGATGCGCGAGATGTGGCCGAAACACTGCACACTCTCGAATTTGCCCTGCCGTTCCACCCACTTAAGACCGTTCGCTTCTGGCTTGGTTTAGGAAGCCCAGTGTGGCTTAATCCGAAAGCGTACGGCATCAAGGCCGTGTTCAATCACCCCAACTGGTCCTGTCTTTTCCCCGATAAATTCTTTCGATCGCTGCCGTTTATCATCCAGTCCTATCGGGGAGATCTGACCTATCAGAGAAAAATTTGGAAGCCGATCCAAAGCAAGGTCTCCGATTGGGAAAAACAGTACGCTGATATTCACAAAAACCAGGGTGAGGGCCCCATTTTAAGCTTGCGGGACGGAAGGGATTTTAGCATTATTCGCCAGCGGCGATATATGGACGCGCCCGCCGTCCACCGCCTTACGGGTGCATCCAGACAAGTTTACCTGTTCTGTCAGAAGCACCGCCCCATTGCGGCTATTTGCGCGGCATTTCCACATGTACCCGATGACGCCATTGTCACTTTTTTGAAAATGATGGTCGACAAGAAGTTAATGTTTACCGAAAAGAATAGATATTTAAGCCTAGCCGCACCCGTCAGGCAAAAAAGACATTGAATATCGGACAACCTCTTGACAGATAAACGATATATATGCCATTGATGAGTTAGAAAATTCTTTATTGAAATGAATGACTTAATGCTTATCTTTGTATAGTCAAACGCGACTAACCCAGCAGCACCGAGCCTCAAGATGAGCGCTGATATAGTTGAGATGCATTGGGGAGGGCGCCAGCCGCATCCACAGAAGCGATAATGCGTACGCTCATCAACCATATATTATTCCATTATATTTTTGTGTTCTTAACTAACATCTGTTGCCGTGGTATAAGATTTACCCGATGACGACAAGGCTTGCACGGATCAAATATGGTGTCATGGATCGAAAGGAGGGGTAACAGATATGCGTAAGATCAAAATTGCAATCGCCGGTCTGGGAAATTGTGCCAGTTCTCTCGTGCAGGGGATTTACTATTACCTCGACAAGGGCCCCGATGACGCCATTGGCCTGATGCACTGGGAAATCGGAGGATACACACCCGCTGACATTGACGTCGTGGCAGCTTTTGATATCGACAAACGCAAGGTCGGCCAGGATGTCAACTCCGCCATATTTTCTGATCCCAACTGCACCAAGGTATTTGGCGACACTCTGCCGGCCTCCGGGGTAACCGTCCAAATGGGTCAGATCTTGGATGGTGTCGCTGATCATATGACGGAATACGAAGACCGCTACACTTTCTTGCCGGCGGATCGACCGGAACCCTCTCTGGAGCAAGTTGTCGCTATTTTGAAAGAATCCGGAGCCGAAATTCTTCTTAACTACATGCCGGTCGGCTCCGAAAAAGCAGCCTGTTTCTATGCAGAATGCGCTCTGCAGGCTGGGGTGGCATTGGTCAATAACATCCCGGTTTTTATCGCCAGCGATCCGGAGTGGGCCAGGCGCTTTGCGGAAAAAAACGTGCCGTTAATCGGAGACGATATTAAATCCCAGCTTGGGGCGACCATTACCCACCGTGTTTTGACCGATTTGTTCAAAAAGCGCGGTGTGAAGATGGAACGAACCTATCAGTTAAACACAGGTGGAAATACCGATTTTCTGAATATGCTCAATCGCCATCGGCTTAAATCCAAAAAGAGATCCAAAACCGAAGCCGTTCAGTCGGTTACTGCCCGGCGATTGAAAAACGAAAACATCCACATTGGCCCCAGTGATTACGTACCCTGGCAAAAGGATAACAAAATTTGTTTTATTCGCATGGAAGGCAAACTATTTGGTGATGTCCCGATGAATTTGGAACTCAGGCTTTCGGTCGAGGATTCGCCCAACTCGGCCGGAGTGGCCATAGATTCATTGCGCTGCGCAAAAATAGCCCTTGAGCGCGGTGAAGGCGGCGTGCTGGAAGCACCATCGGCTTATTTCTGTAAGCACCCGCCGCGTCAGTTTACCGACGATGAAGCCTATCAGATGCTGGAGAATTTTATCAAAAAATTTCCGGGAAATGTGCGTGAAATGTCTGATTATCGCCGCAAGAAAGGACAAAAAATTCCGGTTAAAGAAACTTTAACTGAAAAAATTTAAGTTGGGCCTGGAAGCGGTTTCGAGCGGATGCTCGAAAAATTGCAGCAGTGATTTATTCGCCTCGGTCATATTTGCAGCCTTCTGGAAGGCATTGTAGAGCGTATGGCCGAATTTAAAATTGGCCGCATAATAGTAGCCAAATCTTTTAAACCGCCGCAGCGCCTGGGGCGCATCAAAATGGGCCTCCAGCAGTCTGGCCAACCGCAAAGCACAGTCTAAATAGGTTTCGTCTCGGCACTGATAGTCGGTGGTCCACTCCGCAAACAACCAGGGTCGGGCGAGTGCCATGCGGCCGATGGCAACGCCGTCACACCCGGTGGTTAACAGCATTTTCAAACAGTCCGCTCGATCGAAGACGTTGCCATTGCCGAATACCGGAATATTTAAAGCCTGCTTCACCCTGCCGATATATTCCCATTTGGGCGGCCGTGAGCGTCGATCCGGTGCAATCCTCGGATGGAACGTCAACGCATCCGCACCGGCGTCTTCGAAACGCTGGGCCATTTCGACTGCCCAACGGGGTTGATCCTGCCATCCGATGCGGTATTTCACAAATAAGGGTATGGATATGGCTTTGCGAACTTCGGATACAATTTTAACAGCCCGCTCCGGGGTATTTAACATTGCCGCTCCGCAATTTTGCCGGCAGATGGCGATGTCGGGACACCCGAAATTAATGTCAACACCAAAAAACCCTTCGGCTTCGATACGCCGGGCGGCAGACGCCATGCTTGCCGGATCGGCACCGAAAATCTGGCAGACCAATTGCGAAAGCTCGGCATCCCGCCACCTGAAATAAGTCGAGCGGTTCCGGTTTTCCTGGGGTATTCGCTTGGCACTGCACATCTCACTGAACAACAAGCCGTAACCACTGTACTGTTCAACCAGCTCCCGAAAAGCAACATTACCTAAAAACGCCATAGGCGCCATCACCAAACGCTTTTGAATTGTCCGGTTGCCAAGGATAAGGGGTCGATTGAGTATGTCATGAAGCTCAGATCTCATTTTCCCTGAAATGCCTTGCATATGAAAGCCTTTGACGTGTTCGCCGCTGGCGGATTCCTGGATAATTTAAGAAGTTCGTTTTGCGGTTGTTCAATTTAACAAATCCGATGTTGCTTTGAAAGCATTTTGTGCCCAATTCCGCCCTGAGAGTTGTCATAGCGGTGATCTTTACGCTTTTTATTTGAAAAGGTCGCATCAATCACCTATAGTTTGTTGTGGATTCAGTTGTCGAAAATTGAATTCAGGTAGGATTCGGATGTCCATCAAAGGGATCGCAAGAGAGTTATATCACCTCCAGCAGGTGGTCGATGCACTGGAAAAAAAGCTGGCGGCAGCCCCGTTTGGTGAACGCGCAGACCTTGAGCGTCAACTTCAGAAAGCCAGAGCCGAGCACCGTCAACTGCGCCGAATACTCGACGGTCAACTGGATCGGTAATCACCTTAGACCGACCGGAGGCGGATATCAGGCGAATCCAACAAATACGGGTGCCCCATGACAGAAAAAGGCATCGCCGTTATCGGCTCGACGACCATTGATCGGATCATTTACCGGGATGACAGCCGGTTAAAAATCGGCGGTGTTACGCTATATTCAGGTACCACTTACAGTCGACACGGTATCAACACAATAGCGATCACCAATATTGCCGCCTGTGATTCGCAGCTTATCGAACGCTTGGAAAATCAAAGAATTTTCGTTTATTCCGGCTCTACACATCAAACAACCCATTTTATAAACGACATTCGCACCGAAAAACGGTGCCAGAAAAATCCGGCTCGCGCCGCTTCCATCAGCCGTCGTCAAATATGGGATCATCTTGATAAAGTCAATTTCCTGCATCTGGGACCGTTGCACCCTGATGATATCGATGTTCGGGCCATACAATCTTTAAAGGCTTTGGATCTGGAAATCATCCTGGATATCCAGGGCCTGGTCAGAAAGGTCAGAAAAGGTAACGTGTATCCGGCAGTTTCACCGCAATTAAGCGCTGCCCTCGGTCTTTCCCAAATCGTTAAAGCCAATAAACATGAATACGCAACCCTGCTTGCATTTTTTAAATCGGATCTGGTGGTCTTGATGCGTAAATTTGATATCCGCGAATTTATCGTCACGCTGGGCGCCATGGGCGGATTTGTCCAGAAACCAAATGCAGCCGCAATTCCCTATGAAGCTGCTGCCGTAAAAATCAAAGGCGATCCGACCGGTGCCGGTGACATTTTTCTGGCTGCATATGCTGTTGAACGTTTAATCAGACAGCATTCGATTGACCGCGCCTGTGAATACGCAGCACAGCTGGTTGCCCGGCAGATCGAGGGAAACTACATTAAGGCAGAGGATTTGTGCATATCAAAGCCGCCGCAAGACATAAAATCCTGATGAAGCTCCTCGAAAAGATGAACTTTCCACACGAATGCAATTATGTTAAGAGTCGGGTAGATGGGCACATGGTCAGGAGCACGCCGAAAACAAAACCGTCAGATTGGACTTTAGATAGATCGTAAAATGGCGCAATCCCAACTACGCTTGCTTCCGCAAAATTGGCAGAACAGATTTGTCGATCTGCTGACCCCTCTGATCAAGACGCTGACCCGCTGGGGAATTCATCCGAATGCCTTTACCGCGGGCGGCTTTGTCTTCTCATTGATGGCGGCTGGAGCTCTGTCCGGTGGACATCTGAGGATCGGCGGCATCCTCATCCTGGCAGGCGGCCTGTGCGACTGCATCGACGGCAATCTGGCGCGTTCCATGGACAAAGACAGTCGATTCGGTGCTCTTTTTGATTCCACGATTGACCGCTATTCCGAATTTGCCATGTTTTTGGGCATCCTGGCCTATTTCATCGCCCGCAATGAAAGTTTGACGGCGGTGATCACTTTTGTGGCACTTTGCGGTTCGATTATGGTCAGTTATTCCCGGGCCCGGGCCGAAAGTCTGGGATTTGACGCCCAAGCAGGGTTGATGCAAAGACCGGAACGAATCGTCTTTTTGGCATTGGGTGCACTAATCCATCCGATTGCTTTTAAACTCGCCATATGGATCGTGGCCGTTTTCGCAAACCTGACGGCATTACAGCGCCTCCGTCGAGCCCATCAGCAGTATAAATCTGAAAAATAATAAAAAAGGGGGAAAGACGATGAAAATTGCGATAATGGGAACCGGTGTGATGGGCTGCGGCTGGATTGCCCAATGTGCCCTCAGCGGTCATGAGGTGCACGCCTATGATGTCAATGCCGATTCGCTGGCTGCGGTAACCCGACGATGCGAAAAGCTTGCCGGCAAGGCGGTTCGAAAATTCAAAATGAATGATTCTGATATCGCTCAGAACATTACCCAAAAAATTACGATCCACGCCAAAAAGAAAGATTTCATCGACGCCGCCCGAACCTGCGATATCTTTTTTGAAATTATTTTTGAGAATATGGAACTTAAGTGCGCGGTTCTGTCAGAAATATTGCCCCAGCTGCCGCCGGAAGTGATTTTGTGGTCGAACACCAGCAGTCTGGATATCGATGTACTTGCCGAAGCCGGCGGCCGGCCCCAACGGTCGATAGTCGCCCACGGAATGAATCCGGTACCTTTGATGCCCGGTGTCGAAGTTGTACCGGGCACTAAAACCTCCCCCGAAACCCTGGAATTTACCCGCCAGGCACTGCTGGAAATGAAAAAAGCCCCATTTCTGGCACCGAATATACCGGGCTTCTGGGTCAATCGACTCTTATTTCCGCAAATGCTGGACGCGATCCGCTTGCTTGAATCTGGCAAAATACGAGTTGAAGACGGTGATGTGGGATTGACCACCTGCCTGGGTCATCCCCAGGGTGCCTTTAAGCTATATGACTTTGCCAGCACGCCTACGATCTTAAGGGTCACCCTTGAAATGTTTAAGGCATCCAATGACCCGCGTTTTTATCCACCGCTGATGCTGGTGCGGATGGTCAAAAACCGAGAGTTCGGAGCCAGCAGCGGAAAGGGTTTCTATGACTGGCGCGATCCGCATAACCCCAGACCCCGCAAACTCGCTGATTACATCATCAAGAGCGCCGAAGATATGACGCAAACTGTAAAATGAACCGGATAGGATGAAAAAAGGTCTTTAACGCTTATAGAGGGCACTTTTTCAGGGAGTTTGCGAAACAGCAGCGTTGGGTCTAACAGAAATAAAAAGCAAAAAGCCCGTAATTTAGTCGAGGACAGGGCGTGCAGAGGAGCAAGGGCGGAGCGCACAATACATGGCTGGAAGCCACTCCCACTGCTGCAAATCGTCAGCATAATTTCTCATGCGGCCTTGCCAACACAGTTTTTGGGAGCGGCATCTTGCCGCGATATTCGAGCATTTTGAATCGGCTTGTGACACCGCTATCGGGCAAAATACGGGCTTTTTAAGGGCTTTTTAGAAGGTGTTGTGCTCTGTTCTGGCGATAATCTCCTCCTGATGATCCGCATCCAGATCCACAAAATAGTCGCTGTAACCGGCCACTCGCACCAGCAGGTCGCGATAGTCATCCGGTGCCTGCTGAGCCCTGCGCAACGTGACGGAATC
>JASFNW010000036.1:0-34992 GCA_050116835.1 Desulfobacterales bacterium | reverse complement strand
GTTACTGACGCCCTGCGCGATGCCGGGCTCCAAACCTATTCCTTTTTTGATTTCACGCCCATCGGCCTGGTCATCATGTTTGGTGGAATTGCCGTAATGATTTTTATCGGCCGTTATCTGCTGCCACAGCGGGATGTTGCCAAAGAAACCTCCCGCGCCAGAGGCGTTGACTGGGCCTCCGGAGGTGACCAGAGGGAGCAACTGTTTAATGTCCGTATCCCGCCAACCTCGAATTTGAAGAACAAGACCCTGGCAGACAGCCGCCTGGGATCGGTTTTGGGCTGGAATGTGATCGGTATCACCCGCAGTGATCGCACTATCCTGGCTCCTGGACCGTCTGATGTTTTGAAGGCCAACGACCTGTTGACGATCGAGGGCCGCACCGAAACTTTGGACGACATGAAAAATTGGCAACAATTGGTCGTGCAAGATCAAAAAATCGATATCATCGAACCGTATTCGGAAAAGATCAAGATCGCTGAGGTGCGCCTGCCGCCTGCTTCCCAGTATATCGGCAAAACGTTGAATGTCCTTAACTTTCGGGATCAATTCGGTGCCAATGTTTTGGCCATCTACCGCAACGGCAGTACCAAACGCACCCACCTGTCAGATGAACCCCTGCAGCCTCTGGATCGGCTGCTGGTGGCCGGTGGTGAGGAGCGCCTGGAGGCACTTGCGGAAAAATCCGGCTTCGATCAATTCCGCTATGCATCCCGACAGGATTTGATCGATGTGTATCACCTGCATGAACGCCTGATGATCATGCGGGTGGCGCCGGATTCGCCACTGGTCGGAAAATCGCTCAAACAAAGCCGTCTGGGAGACGCACTGGGCAGCCGGGTTTTGGGAATCCTGCGGGGAACAGATCCGATCATCATGCCCGAGCCCACTGAAATTTTGCAGGCTGAAGATCGGCTGGTAGTTGAAGGACGTCTGCGGGATTTCGAGGAATTGCGTGAATTAGAAAAACTGCAAATTGAGCGGCGCACGCCTCCGGACATCCAGTCGCTGGTCACCGAGAATGTCGGCCAGGTGGAGGCCATTCTTTCCCCTCAGACGTCACTGGTCGGAAAAACCTTGCGCCAGCTGAATTTCCGCGAAAAATTCGGCTTGAATGTGCTGGCCATCTGGCGCAACGGCAAAGCCTATCGGTCGGATCTGCGCGACATGGACCTGCGCTTCGGCGATGCCATCCTGCTGTTGGGCCCGCGGGACAAACTTCAGCTGCTGGGTCGTGAGCCGGATTTTGTCGTCCTGACGGAGATGGCTCAACAGGAAGTGCGAATCGAAAAAATGAAAATTTCGCTATCGATCATGGCGGCTGTTCTTTTTCCGGTCATCATGGGCTGGGTGCCCATCTACATCGCTGCGGTAGTGGGATCGGCTTTGATGGTGCTTTTCGGCTGTCTGACCATGGAAGAGGCCTACCGGCAAATTGAATGGAAGGCCGTTTTTTTAATCGCGGGAATGCTGCCTTTGGGAACGGCACTGGATCAAACCGGTGCCGCCCGGATGATCGCCGAAGCGGTGGTGGCGCTGGTGGGCCCTTTCGGACCCACCGCGGTGATGTTCGGCCTGGTGAGCCTGACGTTTCTGGCCACCTGCTTTGTGCCCACCGCCGCCCTGGTGGTTCTGATGGCCCCCATTGTATTGAACACGGCGGCCAATATGGGGCTATCCCCGCAAGCGCTGCTGATGGCGGTGGCCATGGCCGCTTCGGCCAGTTTTATGACCCCGATATCGCATCCGGCCAACATTCTGGTCATGGGGCCGGGGGGATATCGCTTCATCGATTATATCAAGGTCGGCGGTTTGCTGACCCTGACAATCCTGCTGATCATCGTTTTTATATTGCCATTTTTCTGGCCCCTGACCGGTTGACACATGGTCATTTCTTTTGGGGTGTTCAAAAGCCCTTTGCGCATGTGCAGTCCCTGGCTCACAGCCAAATGACTGCACATTCAGCTGGCGATATATAGCCAGATCCTTGTCGTTTCAGAATGCCTATTCAGTTTTATGATTTTATAGAATTGTAGAAGATCTGCTTATTATACCGCTTGTCATTAAAATGTTCCGAAAAAAGGATGGCGGCATAAGTGTTGTCGCAAAAAAACGTTCTGCAATCGGAACGTTTTTTTGACAACGACTATAAAGGGGGGTTACAGGCAGAAAGTAGAAATTTGTGTAGCAAAAAGAAAAAGCATGTCAAACCATTTTTTAAAAATCTTCCTCTAGTTAAGAAGAAGAGAAGAACATTACCTTCACACCATAAATGGCAATATCAGTGATTGACCCGTAAAAAAATTCCTGGCCAACCAGAGTAAGAATCGCTGATCAACCTAAAGAGCAAACCCCACACCCCGGATTTCCGGCAACTGCTTATGGGTAAATCCTGCCTGCAAAACAGGTATATGGGCCTATATTTGCCCTCTTTTTTTTTTGACTGCTGATGCCTGAAAAATCAGCATAAGATGATTCAGCTGGGAAAATTCTGCACTCAGATATCCAGCAACCCCAACTCGCTGCAACCTAACTGTCCATAATTTATCAATATTTATATTTCTGAATTTTTGGCATGATCAATGCAGACGAAAGTTCCCTTCTCCGATTGCCTGAATGCTCTTTTTCCAGGTTCTTTAGCGTCGGTAACAGCAGATACTGCCCGATAGGTCCTCTGACATTCAACTCGTTGGAGACTTTAATTTTAGGCCGCAAAAATGCCGGTCTCATCTGTACCATAAAATAGAACAGGAGGTTTGAAAATGATGCACGCTAGGTTGCGATGTTTTAAAGCGCGGTACCAATCAACGTCGGTATGGAAAGATCCAGGTTGTTTTTTTAAAAATGGCTTTATGGGATTGATGGTTGCTGTCTTCATGACCTTAGCCCTTTTTAGTGCTTGTTCGGGCGGCGGCGGCAGCAGCAGCAATGACTCGGGCTCCGTAGATGCCCTTTCTATGCCGGATCGCATCACTATGACGCAGATTGAGGATTCAGGCGCGGGCGCGAGCTCCGTCAGTGCGGCGGCCGATCCATATTTGGTGGGTATTGCTGCATACGATGACTCCGGAAGCGACTATTCCGAACAAACCAAAGATACCTGGGTGGAAGATACCGATGCCTTGAATTTAATTAATGATATTTTAGGTGTTGTGTCCGATACCGCCTATGATCAGTTTCTGAATGCCGGCCCGTATAAAGCGCTGGTCAGAAAAGTGGATGATTCGGTTGAAACCCAGAGCGGTTCATCCTCGACATCTTCGACGACCGAAAGCTTGATGGAAATCACCGTGGACGTTTCCCGGGAAGACAATACGTCTCCGATGATTGTCAAGGTCTGGGTCGACGAAACGGCAGATGAACCCGGAGCACCGGCTCAAAGAATCAGAGGGTATTTTGAAGTGGATGAAGGTGTTAGCGAGGCCTATCCGCTGGGTCGCATGGAGGCCCATTTCAAGGCGAACCTGTTGGATGATAATGGGGACGAAATCGCAGGTGACCCCGTATTTACCATGGCGCTGAGAGTCGATGCGGATGAGGACGGTAATGTTACGGTTGAATCCGTCGATATCGGGGAGATAAGCGTCGGTCCCATGGAGGAACGCTGGGATAATCAGCTAAACTTAATTACCAACGCCGATCTGTCGGTGGGCACGGCCTATTTTTCCGAATATGAATATTGGACCGATGGCGTCGGTACGGATGAAGAAGACAATGAAGGCTACGTGGCCTTTAATGCCGATTTTTTCAAAGAAAAAGAAGGGGGTGATCCCGTAGAAACCTTCGACAAAAATAATCTATTTCGCAAGGTCTATCGCTATAAACTGTTTGATGGGGAAACCGGCAACGCAATTGAATTGATTTCCGGATTTCCCATTAAAACCGCCACCGATGAATACGGATACATCGGTTATTACGGCTTGTGGGTCGAACATGGTGTTGACGTCGAAAACGGCGATACCGTGACGGATCTGGACGGCAACAGCTATGATGTGTTTAAAGTGGCCGGCAAGCTCAGAAAGCATACCAAATCATCGATCACCCTGGGTGAGCTGACTGAGGTGGAGATGTCTTATTATGGATGCGCTGCGGAGGACTGTACGGATTATGTCATCGCCTGGGATGGCACGCAATTTCTGAATCTGGGCGAAAGAAATACCCAAACCGGCGAAATTGATTATTATGATCCGCCCGAAGCCTTTGCTTTTCCAGAAGAATGGAGCGGAGCGTGGTGTCAGTCCTTAAATGCCTATTTGAACCTGGGACGCTATTCAAGTCCGGATAATGATACGGTCATATCCTACCATGCAGAAGAGACCATCGATCCCTCAGAGGCTGAAAATCTATCCCTTTATTACTGGGGTCCGCCCATGGGTACGACCCAGGAAGTCTATTGGGGCGGCGCCGTGACGGAAAAAACATACAGCTTTGATGCGCTTAACATGGTCTTAAAAGATGAAGTTGACCAGCCGATTTTGGATATCGAAAGCGAAACAGGTGCCACCATCAGCCCGCTGACCCTCGGCTCTTTACCCGAGGCGGATATGTGGACCGCTTATGATCAGGATGTTTATTACTCCTGGACCACCGGCCCCAATGAATGGCAGCAGTTTACCACCATCATCGATGCCGAGGACAATTTTATGACCTTTGATCCACCCTTGAATTTTACCTATACCCATGCGACCGCAAACGATCTCAACGGTGATGCCACCTACCACGGGCAAAAGTTTAGCCTTGAATATGACGGCTATGAGCTGCGCGTGCCCTGGAATTTTAATCCGGAAGAAGAAGAGTGGCAACCGGTGATTAATCTCAAAGACGGTACGATCCTCACCCATGATGGCACGCAATATGTCGTCAAAGGTACGGAAATCGGCGTCATGATGCAATTGGCGGCCGACCCGTCAGCAGCCGACAGCCTGATCCTTGATGATACCATACCGGCGCCGACCCTGGCGTATGATGCGTCGAAAACCAATCTTGTAGGCGCGGTTCCGGCTGCGGAACTGGAAGTCATCAAAGGAGAGTTGGTGGATTAAAACACGCTCTTATCTGTATCACCCAAAAAAAGCGGGACACATCGGTCCCGCTTTTTTTTGATGTCAACCTATCCGATAAACCAATCAACATCCCTTTTTCCGTTGCGAAACTTGTCCACATCGCCCCAGTTGAAAACCCCCCACTCGTCCTGCAGGGCGTAAAAAAGCAGCATCACGGTGGCGGCTCCGTGGCTGGTGTCGTCGTCGATTCGGTTGTAGGGGTAGTAATTGTAGGCGCTGTGCCAGGCCGTCCACCAGGGGCCCCGGGCCGAGTCCCAGCAGCGCTTGCCGCCGTTGCAGCGGTACTTTCTGGCGTACTTGAGGTCGTCGCGAAAGCCAAAGGCGGCAGCCACGGCGTTGTCGCCGTAGGGTTCCCCGTTGCCGCCCACGATATGGCCGAAGCGCTCGCGGATATCATAGATCAGATAATTGGCGATCGCCCAGCGGTTGCTGATATTCCATTTAATTCTCCTGTCGCAGGAGCGCCCCCAGCCCACCGTCGGTGAGGTCAACATGTGGTCGTCATTGTAATGGGCTGTGGCATACAGCGCCTTGGTCCAGTAGGTTTTGCCTTTGTTGATGTTGGCCGTGCCGCCGACCTCAAACAGCAGACGCGTGGCCTCCAGCAGGGCAATAGTGTAGTTCGAGCCACGATCGTCGCTTTCGCCGCTGGTATGATTGAAACGGGCGCATTTGATCGTTGCGCCGGTGCCGTTGCCGCAATGTCCGGCAAAGCAATCATCCCGATAATAGGTTAAAATCGTATCGGCCGCAGCCTTCATCTTGGCCAGATAGGTGCCGGCCTTCACCCCGGCCGGCAGGTTTTTGACCTTGCGCGCCGCGCGGTAAAAGTACACAAAACCCAGTATCTCGCCGGGCCGGCGCCATTCAGCGGAGCTGTTCAGCTCGTAGGCGTGCGCCTTGCTCAGCGCGGTGCGGTAGGCCGACCCGACCCTGACCTTGAGCGGGTCTGCCGGCGGCTGGACAAAGGCACGGTCCAGCAAGATGGCCATCGCTCCGCGGCGCATGGGCGCATTGGGGCCATAGGTATTGTTGTAGCGATTGTTGACCGGATCCGGGTGCCGGTAGGAAACCGCGATGCCCGCCTTCCAGATCGCGCAGATGTCTCGGGCGAAGGTGTGGTTGGACGGCACGTCGGTGTAATTGGACAGATTGCAGGCCGGCAGCTTGAGCGCCCGCCTCAAAAAGGCCGCCATCTGGCCCCGGGTGGTCGGGTTGTCCGGGCAAAACCGGGTGTTGGCCGGCGGGTTGCAGCCCTCGGTGATGCCCGCATCCCGGATGCGTTCTACGGCCGCGCAATACGGATCCGATGCGTCCACATCGTCAAAACCGCCGCAGGTTGCCGCGTATGCCGATGCCGACATCACCACGAGCACAAAAAGCACGCTCCCGATTCCCCCGCGTTTAAAAAAAAGGTGCATCCACTTTATACCTGACGTTTTCATGCGATCTCCTTTCTGAACTCGATTTGAAAATTGCCTCCGACTCGCGTCAAAAAAACGACCAGGGCTGATAATGCAGAAATCATGCCGGAATCAACAAATAATAAAGTTGTTGTCATAACAGCAAGTTACGCATTTAATGCTCCGCAAGAGGCGTGATTTGTGAAATTCAGTAAATATTCTTTACAAAACCTTTTCATATAGTTTCAATTATTTATAGTTTTGTTGGCGAACAGTTAGATGAACACATGACCGATATTTAGGCCCGGTGGTAAAAAATCAGCCTGATGCCCGGCATTGAATTCGATGCCGGCTGTTTGGATTGATTTCATCTATTCGACGTGAAAAGGGGTTTGCGGCGGAAAGTACGCAAAGGGGTAGAGGGGGGACCGCCTGACCCGAATATGAGACAAAAGCAGAATTGGCAAAGAACTTCGTTTATAAGGCGTCGGCTTCCTGTTATAAACCTTCCTCTATCGGGAAAAGCTTATCCCCCCTTGAAGGCCCATGCTGACCGGCCATGTTCAAGCTTCTTATCAGACATCGCGACGATAAGCGCTCGTGCTTAAAACCGCCTGGCAGCATGATAAACGCCACCGTACCAGATGGCCGGAAGGGTTTCAAGAAAAAAAGTAACATATTATCAAATGTTTACAGCATTTGACAACATTTGACAGCATTTGACAGTTCGGGGTGTTAAACGCTGTTGAACAAAAACATTCGGGATTGTAATTGCCTCTATTCGGAGGTTTAATCTTTACCTATTCGCGTCATATAGCGAAATTTAATTGTTTTTTACAATATTTTAGTTAATTTGACACGATTTTACTTATTTTTACAGATTTTTACATGTTGATGGCGAATTTTAAAAAAATGCTTCACATCAGTCAATTTATCCATTAAGTGATAAACAAGGCATAAAGAGAAGGTTGTCACCAAATATATTTAAAGAAAAATAAATGCTTTGCCGATACTATTGTAGGACAAACGCCAAGGGAAGTTTTAAATTTTAAATGGACATCGGGTGGTATATATGATGAATGATCATATCGTACAGCGCAGAAGCGGCGAAGATCGGCGTAAAAAAAGCGACAGACGCAGCGGGTTTGATCGACGAAACGGGAGTTTTACCAACGGATTTGATGAATTCAGCGAAGAAAACGTTTATACCACCAAAGAGGCCTGTGAGTATCTTAAAATTTCTCGCCCCACCTACCTCAAGTACATAGCGGAAGGCCGCATCCGGGCCATAAAAGTCGGCCGCGGCTGGCGGACGCTTAAAACCGAACTGGACCGTTTTTTGCGTGGCGACTGAAGCATTCCGACCAATGTCCGATTAGATTCGTTCCAGCCTTTGCTTACAACTGCCAAATTTCAAATCCTGCCCTTTTCGATTTTCTGCTGGTCTTTATCGTCTTGCTCCGCGCATTCTGCCGTTTTTCATCCACAATCCAGCCTGCCGGAACACAACCGGATAAAAAAGTCGACAGCGTGTATGAAATCACCGCTGTCCAAAAATACTTGTGTTTCCGTTTGGTTATGCCAACTTGTGCTTTCGGCCTAATTTCGATGGTGCAGGCAAAATCATACAATTATCAAAGTAAAAAATTTCCCTCACTTTTAAAAAAAATTAAAAATAACAAATACTTATATTTTTTCAGTCACTTTGGCATCCGGCTTGCTCTTTATAGACGTAACCGTGAAGGAGGTGACCATTGTGCTGAAAAAGACCCTGTCCATTTTTTTGATATCGCGCTGGCTAATCGCCATTTTCATCATTTCTGTAGCGGGTATTGCCGCGACCCCTTTCGATAAAGAAACTCATAAAACCCGGATCGTTATGGGAACCATTATCAATAGCAACATCGGTTTGGTTACGGTTGGCTTAAAAGAACACCCCGGCCAGATCTTAACTTTGAGCACCAATCCCAAAGCCGAACGGCTTTCCTTGCAGCCGGGTGATCACATTATCGTTGAATACAGCCCGGATTACATCATTCGGTCGATTGCAAAGCAGGGTTAGCTCGAAGCAGGCCAGCCGTGGCAGCCGGCCCATTGTATCTTTTAGGACAAAACCATACAAAACGGCCACAAAAAAGATACGCTATTTAACTACTTGATATTTATTTTAATTCTTTTATTTTAGCCGGAAGCAACCTGCGAGACTGTAACAAAATTTATACAAAAAAAGATTCTCTGTAGCCAATAAAATTAAAAAATCATTATATATCAATTAGATAGGAGAAATAAAACTGTATGGCACAGCCCTTGCTCTTTCAAGTTTCGGTATCGGAGGGATCCATAGACATCGTTGCGTTTGGTTAAGTCAAGTGAATGCGATTATCGAATCGATGCTGACATTTGAAATGGGCTGTCAGACTGCAAATCATCCCGCACGGAAAGGAGGTGCAATTCTGCGGGAGCAACAGCGTTAAATTTGAAATCAATTCTAAACCAAAAAGGAGAAAACCAATGCGAGTATTACAAATAAATAAGCCCATTTCACTGTTGATCATTACCCTGTTTGCCCTTTCTTTTGCAGCTGTTACCGTTTCCCAGGCCGCCGGTCCCGCTCAGGCGATTAAGGGTGAAGTGGTATCAGTGGATCCTAATTCCGGCATGCTGGAAGTTATGAGCCCAGACGGCAAAACCATCATGCTCAATGCCGGAGAGCAAATCGAGGACCTGAAAACCCTGCAAAAAGGCGATCAGGTAATGATTGAATACGATAAAGACAAAAATATAAAAACAATCAACAAGGAAGGCTAGCCCTTGCCCTTCTTTGAAACGGATAAAAGGGGCACGTGTTGCCCCTTTTATCCCGATGCCGGCAGCCTCAGATCAGACTGGCTGCAAATCCCTTCACGGATCCGTCTGCTTACCCTCTTATTCGCACGTTAATCAGAGCATTCTTAAATCGGTTGAACCCGTTGGCCGTCTGCCGGTGCAAAACTAAAAACAGACCGTTTTTCAGCATATATGGGGCTCAAAAGGCGAAACGGGCTTGAAATGAAGCTTACCATCTTTAAACGATTAACCTTTGGCTATGCAGCCATCTTGTTGCTGGTTGTGTTTCTGGGCGTTTATGTCACCTTGAAGCTCAATCAACTCAATGGTCTCAGCCGGGAAATTGCAACCGTGCACGTCAACCGCCTAACGCTGACGGAGCATTTTATGGATAAACTCTTTTCCCAGGTCGGGTTTATGAAAAAATACCTCATCTCGCGAGATACTGATTTCCTGAAAAAATTCTGGGAGATACAGTTTCAGTTAATTAAAAATATTCGCAAACTCGAAGCGCTGCCGGATATGGCAGAAAACAAAGATCTGTTTAGCCAAATCCAGACCGATTATGGTCAATTTCTGTTGCTGTTCAAAACCGAAATAGAAGCGCTCAAAAGCAATTCAAACTACCCGTGCCTCAAGTTCCAGCAACAGAAAGATAATCTGGTTGATCAAATCAATCAGCGCCTCATGCAGATGATTTACATCAGCCGTTTGCAGCGCGATAAAAAAATAAATGCAGCCAGCCAGATCAGCTCCCGGGTTTTGCAGGTAACAACGATTACAACCGCAGTGGCCATCCTGCTGGGATTGCTCATTTCCTTTTATAACACCCGCGGAATCACTCGCTCGATTGTAAGATTGCAGAAGATGACCAGAGAAATTGCCAAGGGTAAATTTGAAGAAATTGATAATATTACGTCACCACCGGAAATCAAAGATCTGTCAGAGGATTTTAACCTGATGTGCGAGCGTCTTAGGGAACTGGATGAGATGAAAAAGGACTTTGTCAGCCATGTTTCTCACACCCTCCGAACGCCGCTGACGGCCATGAAAGAAGCCAGCCGGATGCTTATGGAAGGCACTTATGCCGATGTTCCCGCCAAGCAAAACGAATTGCTGGCCATTATGCAAAAAGAATGTGAACGGTTGATTGATTCGGTGAATCGTATCTTGGATCTATCCCGAATGGAAGCCAACATGATGGATTATCAATTAAAGCGCGGTCAACTGTTTCCGCTAATCCAGCAAACGGTTTTAAAACTGGCACCGATCGCCCAACGAAAAAAAATCGATCTTGAATTAAGACCGTCGCCCAATCTGCCGGCTATCAAGATGGATGAAGAGCGTATCGCCCAGGTCATGGAAAATCTAATCGGCAATGCCTTAAAATTTTCTGCTTCAGGTGGAAAAGTGATCATTGCCGCATCCCTTAAAAACCAGGGTCAGCACAGGATTGAGGTTTGCGTGGCGGACAGGGGTTGCGGTATTCCGCGCGAGAACATGGGAAAAATATTTGAACGCTTTCAACGCATCGATGGCGGACGAAAAACCCCCCTGGGAACGGGCCTGGGGCTGTCGATTGCCAAGCACATCGTCGCCGACCATGGAGGTAAGATATGGGTGCGAAGCAAACCCGGACAGGGCAGCAGCTTTTACTTTTCGTTACCTGTTCTGTGATATGGGCCCTGACGGCCATGGGATGCTTGCACGGGCCGTCCCAGCCGCAAGGCGAAAAACAGCTGCTTGAGGCCAGGAACCGATTTGCCTCAGGCGATTACCGCAATGCCCTGGCGATAAACCAACGGGTGTTGGATCAGTTTCCTCAACGCCTTGCGCATCAATCGCTTTTTCAGATCGGCATGGTCTATGCGCATCCGGACAATCCGGACCGGGATATTCAAAAAGCACTACAATCCTTTCAGAGCATCATGAACCGCTATCCTGCAAGTCATCTGCAACCGGAAGCCCATTTATGGCTGGCGGTGCTGGGTCAGATCAGAGCCCAGGAAGTTCAGATCCGATTTTTAACCCAGCGCAATGCCCTTCTGGAAAAAGCGCTAAAACTCCAAAAAAAGAAAGTAAGCCAGCTACAGGACCAATTGGAAAAATTAAAGCGCATCGACATCCATATGGAAGAAAAAAAAAGAGAAGCCATACCCCCGGCAGAAGAACTAGAGGAAAAAGAAAATGGAGAAAATTCTGGTAGTTGATGACGATCCGAGCATTCTCAAGGTGATTCGCATGCGGTTAGAGGCCCAGGGTTATCAGGTTGTCACCGCCATTGACGCTCAAAAGGCCATCGACCTGGCTACCGAAAATATGTTTGATCTGGCGCTGCTCGATCTGAAGCTCAATGGCAAAGACGGCATCCAGCTAATGGGGGAACTGCATCAACTCAACCCGGAGATACCGGTCATTATCCTGACCGCTTACGGTACGATCAAAAGTGCCGTAGCGGCCATGAAAAAGGGGGCCTATAGTTATTTAACCAAACCCTTTGATCACGAAGAACTGTTATTGCAAGCACAAAATTGCCTCGAACGCAGCCGTCTCACCCAGGAAGTCAAAAATCTAAAAAAAATTGTCAAAGAACGCTACGGCTTTGAAAACATTATTACCAAAAGCGAAAAAATGGAAGCCGTTCTGGACCAGGTTGCTCATGCCGCGGAGTCGGATGCAAACGTGTTTATTGAAGGGGAAAGCGGCACCGGAAAAGAATTGATCGCCAGAACACTGCATTTAGCCAGTTCGCGTAAAGATGGGCCTTTTGTGGCCATTAATTGTGCGGCCATACCGGAAACTTTGCTGGAAAGCGAGCTTTTCGGCCACCAAAAAGGAGCTTTCACAGACGCCGCTCGAAATAAAAAAGGCCTTTTTTTGCAGGCTGATCGGGGTACCTTTTTTCTGGATGAGATCTCTGAAATGGCGCTGTCGATGCAGGCCAAGTTCTTGCGGGTGCTGCAGGAAAAAGAATTTTATCCCGTTGGGGCCCAACAGACGATCAGGGTCGATACCCGCTTTATCGCCAGCTCAAACAGGAACCTGGAGGCAGAAGTCAAAAAAGGCGCTTTCCGGGAAGATCTTTTTTACCGGATCCATGTCATTGTGATCCAATTGCCGCCGCTGCGCCGGCGCAAAGATGACATCCCCCTGCTGGCAAATTATTTTTTGAACAAATACGCCCGCGAGACCCAAAAAGATATCGCCGGCTTTGCGCCGTCCGCCCTTCAGAAGCTGATGTTGCACGATTGGCCGGGTAACGTGCGGGAGCTGGAAAATACCGTCGAGTGTGCAGTAGCGCTGGCTTCCCAGAATATCCTCTCCGAAGACGCGATCCTACCGGATCACAACGCCGCTGAAGGCGACCTGCAGTCGCTAAAAGATGCCAAAGAAAATTTCGAAAAAAATTACCTGATTCAACTCATTGAAATAACGGGCGGCAATGTCAGCCAGGCAGCTAAACTGGCCGGTAAATACCGTGCGGACTTATATCAGCTGTTAAAAAAATACGATATAAAAGCAGCCGATTACCGCAGGCCGCCCCATTGACCGAAAGACCGTCGGCGGGGTTCTCCCCCCGAAAAAATCCAGGATGTGCGCCTCTTCATCTGCCGTCGACTTGACTTTTGCATCGATTTTGAAAAATAGTATCTTTTTCCAAATAGACAAACTCTCGCAGCGGATATATAATTTAATCTCATTATCCTCATTTCGGAATGGCGGCGGACAATCCTGCAATTGCAGCTGACCGCTGAAATTAACGATATTGACTTTTTAAGCCCGATATAGACGAAAAAAGCGCAGGAGACAGGCAATGAAATCGATTAAACTGGCGTCCATGGACTGTGAACAGGTCTGTAAGGAAATCGAAGATTTTGTAATCGAGGTGGTGCGGCGGGCCGCTTCGAGTGGATGTGTGATCGGATTGTCCGGTGGGGTGGATTCGAGCACGGCGGCGGCACTAATTAAAAACAGTTTCGATCGCTATAATGCCGAACGGGTCGGAGATGAGCAGGCATTTGAGCTGGTGGGCTATATATTGCCGTCAAGCATCAATGTGGATGTGGATGAAACCGACGCCGCATCTGTCGCCAAACATCTGGGGCTGCGCTACGAAACCCATAGCATCGAAGCCCTGGTGGAATCGTTCAAGACAACCAATTCGGAAGCGTTTGAAAATAAATTTCATAAAGGCAATATGATTTCCAGGATCCGTGCCAATGTACTTTCAACCAAGGCGGCAACGGAAAACAAAACCGTGGCCGGCACCGGCAACCGAGATGAGGATTTCGGCATCGGTTATTACACGCTTTTTGGGGACGGGGCTGTGCATTTCAGCCCGATTGCCGGTTTACCCAAGCGACTGGTGCGTGAAATGGCCGCTTTTCTGAGTCTGGGCAAAAAAATCATCCAGCGCGAGCCGACAGCCGGTCTGGAACCGGGACAGAGTGATTTCAAAGACCTGGGATATGAGTACGATGTGGTCGAGTGGGTCACCGAAGGCCTGTCACAGGGACTTTCCAGAGAAGAGCTGATCAAACACCCCCAAATTGTACCCCTCATTGAACGCCAAATTCAACGATATACAGACGTCTGCGGTAGCGCCAAGTTCGACTCGGTAAAAACGGTGGTGGACGATGTGCTCGACCGCCACCAACTGGCCAAAGAAAAGATGAAAATCATCCATCCACCGACACCCCGGATCACTTTATCATATAAATAAAGCCGACGACCCGCAAAAAAATACTAAAGTTCAGCGTATATTGGCAGATAATAATATCGGGGAGATTGTGATTTTTCCGGTATTGCCTGACAAGCCGCAAAATTCACTCAGCTACTTAACAGCGCAGCGTTCAGCGTACGGATAATTGATCCGCTAATGTTTGCCAAGCCTCAGGGGGGCTTTGATGTGTAAGAATCTTATCCGTTTCGGGTCCATCGTGCTCATCATCACGTTCACCTTTTTGTTCGTTGGCTGCAATTCGATTCCAGTGCCAGAAGAAAAAAAATCCTACATCGGAACCTGGGAAGGCGTCGGGTTACACCTGACCATAACCGAAAACGGCGGCATCGATTACCGGCGGGTAAAGGGAAAACGATCAACAAAAATCTCCGGCCCTTTGAAAAACTTCAAGGGAGATGACTTTATCGTCGGAGTGCTGTTTTTTACAACAACTTTCAATGTGAACCAGCCGCCATACCTGGAAGGCGACGACTGGTTCATGATCATCGACGGTGTTGAATTAAAAAAAGTCGCCGGGCCCATTACCTGACGGGTTCAATTGGCGCTTCACCCTTCAAGATCCAACCGTTGCGCCGGCGTGCCCGAATCTGCTTTTTCTTGTCGGAACCCTTCAATTTTGCTAAAAGCTATATCCTGCGTGCAGAAGTTCGGAACGTTTTTTGGACAACGACGATAAAGGAGCTGAGACATGCGTCTGATATGGAGCGCACTGCTGGTGCTTGTGGGTTTTTTAACGGTTTCGTGTGTTACCGAATCCGGGCCGCGATTCAACAGTTTGCGGGCCGCAGATCAGCAAAGGATCCAGCAACAATTGGAAAACAACCGCTCTCAATACATTATTTACTATATTCCGCAACATGCCGTTTTATTCGACCCGATAGATGACAACAATACCTTGAAGGTCAGCGGTCGCTGGACAAGGGGGGAAAATCAAAAGGCTTGGACAGAAATTTTGCGGCAAAACACCCAGAGCACGGACAATTTTATCAGTGTTTGGCTGGGAGCGAGATCCGGTTTTCTCGAAATCATCGGACCCGATGAACAGCTTTTCGGTTATCTGGTCCATGAAAAAATGGATCTGGTGGCATTTAAAATCATCGACCGCAATACGATGCAAATCTTATACTCTCCGCAAAGAACCGAAGGACTTTAATGATAATTCAACTCTTTACTTTAGCGCATATTATTTTAGCCTCCTTTTGATCAATTTCCCCAATTCGGCCACCGCTGATTCAATTACAGCTTCACTGGACTGGGAATAGGACAGTCGAAAAGTGTGGGTTCCGCTGCCGTCTATGAAAAAGGGTTCACCGGCCACAAAGGCCACATTATGCTTGATGGCTTCATTCAAAAGCTTTGAAGCATCAAGTTTTGGGGGCAATTGAACAAATATAAAAAAACCGCCTTCAGGTCGATTCCATCGAACCTGTTCGGGAAAATGGGCCGCCAATTGCGCAAGCATAAAGTCCCGTTTACGCTTATAGTGTTCATTGTTCAGCTGAACGCGCTTTGCCCATAACCCGCTACGGATAAATTCCAATAAAATATACTGGGCCAAACTGTTTGTGGCAACATCGACAAATTGTTTGATCACCACCATTTTACGAATCATCTCAGGAGGACCGATGGTCCAGGCCACGCGTAAGCCTGGAGCAAATGTTTTGGACATCGAGCGCATATGCACAACCCGACCATACGTATCCAGAGAAATAATCGCAGGAAGCGGGTCACCCTCAAATTTTAAATCACCATATGGATCATCTTCTAAAATGACCAGATCATAGCGCTCCGCCAGCTCGACAAGATGCCGGCGGCGCTCAAGTGATAATGTGGTTCCGGTCGGGTTCTGGAAATTGGGTATGACATATACGCCTTTAGCCCGCCGACCTTTTTTCTTTAACCGTTGCAACTGATTTTCCAGTTGTTGGGTATTCAGTCCCCGGTCATCAACGGCCACTCCCTGGAGTTCGCCGCAGGCGGCCATAACGGCACCGGTTCCCCCAAAATAGGTCGGCAGGCCCACAAAAACGAGGTCATCAGGGTTGACGATCACCCGGCAGGCCAGATCCATCCCCTGGGCCGAACCGGCTGTAATGACAATGTGATTTAAATTGCATGCAATGCCATAGCGATCTTTAGCCAGTCGGGCGAGTTCCTGACGCAACTCTGTCACCCCCTCGGTTGCGCCGTATTGCAGGGCCTTGTCCGCCTTATTTTTAAGCAGCTCGTCGGTAATGCGAATGATCTCTTGACCTGGAAAAACAGCCGGATCCGGCCAACCGCCGGCCAATGATTTCATACCCGGTGAATCGACCAGTTTGTTTATTTCACGGATGGCCGACGGCACCGCACAGCAGGCACTTTTTGAGTATAAATGGTCTAGGCCTGACATTGACATAATGAACCTCAATGCGCGCTTAGGTTCTTAGACAGCGTAGCTTGGCCAGATCCTCCGCATAACCATAAAGGTGTAATCCTTTACTTGCGACAACCATCTGACCGTCCTCAACGCCGATTTCGGCTGCCATGTATTCTTTTAGATTTTGAATGGCAGCCAGGTTGGCGGGAAAGCCGTTCCATAAATCCCAGGAACGAAAATACACAAAAAAGTTAAGACTGTTATTCTGAATACGGGTGTCAATCGACCTCAGGCAAGGGGGATCCAGTAAGGTTAGATCCGAAGGATGTGCAATTTGAAGCACCAGTTGATTATTGCGCTCGCCAAACTTACGATAGGTGTCAATCACCCATTCGATCTGATTCAAATACAGCTGGCCTTCATCCTCGAAAACAATTTTACCGTCAACTTCGCGTTTATCAATAATTTCAGAATTGGACGTCTGCCACCAGTGAAGCTTGTCGCCCGATAGCGGAACGCGCGTCAGGCGCTCTCCATAGGTATAGGACTCACCGGGTTCTTTGCGCGCCGACATCAGATACTCGATATAGGCCCGATCATATCCGGGACCGCCATAAATATAGTCGTGCTCCACCGGGTTGGGTATGCCGCAGGCCGGCGGAATATCCGGAATCAGAGGTTGCGTTCCGGGATATTTAACGTGGCCCATAAAATAATCATATTCCAGCCGGGTCTGGCCTTCATATGAACCCCGATCAATGACAAAACGCTTGCCATGGTCGAGAATATCATGCACCGCCTGAAACCATACGTCCGGCAAATCTCGGGCGTTAATGCTGTGGATATCCATTTTTTTCTTTCTATTATGGATTACTAGCGTATTTCGGCCGCTGGCTACTGGCCATGAGCTATTCATCAATAACTGAACGCCGGCTGCAAGGAGCCCGTGGCCGGCTGCCAGAAGCCTTGAGGTGTTGGTCGCGAGCCTACATTTTATGTAATGTCGCGTCTGTGGTTAACCAAAGTTAGATATCCAGTGTGCTGACTTCCAGGGCATTACTCTGAATAAACTCTCGGCGGGGCTCAACAGCTTCACCCATCAGAATGGTAAAAATTTCATCGGTATCGACGACATCTTCGACTTTAACCTGCATGAGATTGCGTTTTTCGGGATTCATGGTGGTTTCCCACAGCTGTTCCGGGTTCATTTCGCCCAGACCTTTGTAACGCTGAATCGTGATGCCTTTTTTGCCGTCGCGCATAAAAATATGCAGCAATTCCGTTTTGTCTTTTGCCGTCTGGGGCTCTGTCTGCTTATCTTTATCGATGTTGCTAACCGTAAACGGCGGTAAATCATGTTTGCCGATATTCTTATTTAGGTTCAGGCTATGCTGGTAATCGTTGGAGTAAATCAAGCCGCGACCGATTTTTACAGAAGCGCTTGGCCTGTTGATCAATTCGGATAACAGATCCTCTTCTTGGGGGGTCTGCCCGTTTACCGTCATTTCAAAGACCTTCCGTTCTTCACTGAAACTCAATTCATCGACATCATAGCCTTTTTGAATCAATTTCTCGCGCAATTGAGACATGCGTTTTTCATCTTGTAAAAAGCTTTTATTGGCAACATTTTCTCTGATCAGCAGTTCGACAAGTTGTGCCGGTATACCGCGGTTTTGAAGGTGATCCAAAACTGAAGAATACTCTGCTATGCTGGCAATAAACATAAACAGATGGTGACCGGATATTTTTTGTTTGCCTTTTTTAAATGACAGCTCGCGATTGTTGCAGATTTTTTTAAGAACAAAATCGTTTAACTCAGCCTCACTGTTTAGATAGTTTTCGCTCTTTTTTCCCTTGCCAATTTTAAACAAAGGCGGTTGGGCGATGAAAAGATAACCTTTTTCGACCATCTCGGGCATCTGCCGGTAAAAAAAGGTGAGTAAAAGCGTGCGGATATGGGAACCATCAACGTCCGCGTCCGTCATGATAATCACTTTGTGATATTTAATTTTATCGATATTGTATTCTTCTTTGCCAACGCCGGTCCCCAGCGCCGTGATGATATTTTTTATTTCCTCACTGCGCAATATTTTATCAAAACGCGCTTTTTCAACATTTAAAATTTTGCCTTTCAACGGTAAAACCGCCTGAAACTTGCGATCCCGGGCCTGTTTGGCAGAGCCGCCGGCAGAATCTCCCTCGACGATAAACAGTTCCCGCTCTGCAGGATCTGACGATTGACATTCCGCCAGTTTGCCGGGCAGGGTGGCATCGACCAGGGCACCTTTACTACGGGCCAGATCGCGCGCCCGCTTGGCTGCATCGCGAGCTCGGGCCGCATCGACGCCTTTGGCGATGATCTTTTTGGCAACCGATGGATTCTCTTCAAAAAAGGTACTTAATTTCTCATTGACCAGAGATTCGACAATTCCTTTGACTTCACTGTTTCCGAGTTTGGTTTTGGTTTGACCCTCAAATTGCGGATTGGTAATACGCACACTGATAACGGCAGTCAATCCCTCCCTTACATCGTCGCCGGTGATTTTGGCTTGCAAATTCTTGGGCAAATTTCCATTGGAGGCATATTGGTTGATGGTACGCGTTAATCCGGCTTTAAATCCAATTAAATGAAAACCGCCTTCGGTGGTGTGGATATTGTTGGCAAACGAAAAAATCTTTTCTGTGTAAGTATCGTTATACTGGATGGCGACCTCAATCTGAATGTCGTTTTTGGTGCCTTCCATAAAAATCGGTTTTTTGTGAAGGGCGTTATGACGACGATTGATATATTTCACAAAATCGATAATACCGCCTTTTTGGTAAAATTCTTCTTTGGTGTCGCTGCGTTCATCTTCGATGACGATTTTTAGACCCTTGTTTAAAAACGCCAGTTCCTTTAAACGGCGCACTAGGACATCATAACTGAATTCGGTTATGTCAAAAATTTCCGGATCCGGTACAAAATGTACCATGGTGCCCTGTTTACGGCTTTTTCCTTTTTGGGTTAACTCACAGGTCTTTTTGCCTCTTTCGTATGACTGGTAATAGCATTTGCCACCGGAGTAAATTTCAACTTCCAGAAAACTGGACAGGGCATTGACCACCGAAACGCCAACACCATGCAAGCCGCCTGAAACTTTATACGAATGATTGTCAAATTTGCCGCCGGCGTGCAGTTTCGTCATGACGACTTCAACGGCCGGTATTTTTTCTTTTTTGTGAATACCGACCGGTATTCCCCGGCCGTTGTCGAGCACGCTGATACTGTTGTCATCATGGATGGTGACGTTGATCTGGGCGCAATAGCCGGCCATGGCCTCGTCAATACTGTTGTCCACAACTTCGTAAACCAGATGATGCAAACCGGCGACATCCACGTTTCCAATGTACATTGCCGGCCTTTTGCGGACAGCTTCCAGGCCTTCCAGTACTTTAATATCATCTTCGGTATAATTATTTGTTTTAAGATTTTTTTTCATATTCTCATCGGCATGATTACACTTAAATAGGTTTTATCTTTTTCGCTTTCGATAAGACAGGGTTTTTCCTCATCGATAATATTCAAAATGACCTTATCTTCATCAATCACATTCAGGGTTTCAATAAAAAATTTGGGATTAAACATTACGGTAATCGAATCCCCTTCATATTTAACCTCCATATCTTCCTTTGATTCCCCGATATCAGGATTAGTCGAGGTAATCACCAGTTGGTTCTTTCCAAAATTAAATATGACACCCTTATAGTCTTCGGAGCTTAAAATAGACATGCGTTTGAGCATCATTAAAAAGGGTTGACGGTCCATCAGAATGGAATGGCCGCCTTTTTTGACGATAATATCGCCGTATTCGGGAAAATCGCCTTCCAACAGTAAAATAATCAGGGTTTCCGAATCCTTTTGAACAATAAAATTGTTGTCTTTGATGCCGATTTTTACCGGCCCTTCGGAATCCAGAAACTTGCTGACTTCAATAAGTCCTTTTTTAGGAATAATGACATTGTCTCCGGCGGAAAGAGCGGCATCTTTTTCAAATACGGTTTCAACTGTTGAAAGGCGACTGCCATCGGTGGAAACAAACCGAAATAATTTGTTTTTTTCGTCCTGAATTCGCTCGGCATAAACACCGGTAATATGAGCCCGCTTATCATCGGTTGCGCCGCTGACGACCACGGCACATTCAATCATTTTGTTTAGTTGAGTGGAGTCAATCTCGAAAAATTCGATATCCTCTATTTTAGGAATTTCCGGAAAATCGTCCGGATTCAATCCAACGATATGATATTCAATATTTTTATTGCCAATTTCTATCCAGTTATTTTCAACTTCATTTAACAAAATATTTTCCGTGGGAAAATCCCTTACAATTTCATAGAATTTTCTGGCATTTATGGCAATAACTCCTTCTTTTTCGACTTTGGCCGGATAAAAACCCTCGAAACCGGTTTCGAGATCTGTGGCTGATATAACCAGTCCTTTATTGGCTGTTTTGACCAGTACATTGGTAGTGATCGCCAAATTCGTTCGGCGACCCGTTAATCCCTGTACCTTTGATAAAACAGGCAGTAAATCGCCTTTCTTGATTGTTGCTTTCATAATATATTCCTTATTATATCTTATAATAAAAATATAAAAATAGATATAGTCTGTCTATAAAACCAATAACTTTTTAAAGATTTGAATTAATGAATAAAATTTGAAAAATTATTGATGACAATCCATGGTATTGAATCCCAATAAAGGACTCTTTGTAATCGGAAATATTCAAATGTTGATAACTGTTCATTTTTCAACCGTCGGTAAACAGTTTATCTTCATAAATATGTTAACAAAATCAAAAAATGAATGCGCTAAATAATAAAGTTAAAATCGAATATTTAGAGATGATTTTTATAGCCTAAAAATAGGACCGACTCCACTTTTTAATCAAGATGACATCGCGTTTTTGCCAGTGATCCGACAGACGATATTTGATAAAGATATTATATAATTTTTCTAAAAATTGCAAGATCTTATCGTAAAGAAAGATTTTTTCTAAAATAGCGCTTTCCATGTCTTCAGGGCTTTCCGGCCTGGCAATTTTAGGTGTTTTCACACTACTCAAATTGAGGCTTTCAGCCTTTATTGTGAATTGCCATTTTTGTTCGTTGGATCGGTATACTAAATTTAGTTCAGCCACCAGAGCGCCTTTTTGTAAGGCCAGCATCGCTTCTTCGAGTCCGGCGTTCTCACCCTTTATGGTAATGCGTTCGATCGCCTTTTTATGCCGTTTTTCAAGAACAATCCGGTTACCGATTTCCAATGACGTTAAATCCGGATCAGCCTTGCGCAGAAGAGTTGGGTTCTGATCAAGCGCGAACCACAACCAAGTTAAAAATTCTTCACCCAAAAATTTAAATCGGTTGTATGCAACAGCAACATCCAACATGTTATTGATTCTTTATCCTGTAAAAGGGGTTCGGCTCAGCTCAAGAAGCATATCTTTTTCAGTGTTTTTTAGGTCAGCGGCATAATGTGCCGCCGTATAAGGAATCATGCGAATCGGCGTTAAATCAAATGACCGCGAAAAAAGCATCTCCAAATCCTCGTTGGTGGCCTTGAGGTTGGAAAAGAACCATAAAATGGCGTCTTCATAATTCCAGATAATGTCATATATATTGGGTGTTGCCGGAACTGTTGTGTATAGGTGATCCATGACCTGGTCCCGAACGCGCTCTCTTTCGCTACGGGACAGATAGGGTCGGCCGCTTTCGGCCAACCGCCTTTCTGTTTCGATGACCATGTGTTTTTTTACCAGTTTGGCAGGCACGGTTTTACGGTCAATTCGCAATGAGAATACCAGATAATTTCCATATACGAAGGAAGACCCGCCGAAATCCGGCTGGTAGGGCTTTTGACAAGATGTCCAGCCGATCGCTTTATCCGATGTCGGATCATCTATTTCTGAAATTATATTTTTTTTAAGCCCGGTCGCGATCGTTTCCAAAATGGGATTTTTAAGTTTTCCCTGAACCAAGTAACGCGTTATGGAAACCGAGCTGGACAATAAACTCATTTTTATGCCTTATAAGCTGCTGACGAAAAAGATTTGTCGAAAAAGGCGCTGGTTTTCAAAAACATTCGCCGTCGCTCAGGCGGAAAGCGGTAAAACACAATATATAGTATACACTATATAATATCATTAATATATAGCGTGTTTGCTAAAAACAGACAAGCTAAATTTAGGGTTAAAAAAGGATCGCAAAAATGCTATAAAGTACCGATTAGCAGTTTGGCGCGTAAGCCTGTTTTGCCGGATTATTGTTTATGGTATTCGGCGCGGTAAAAGGCAACCCCCCCACCATTTCGATTGAGAAGTTTCAATGAAATTTATTACCGATTTACACGTTCATTCCAAATACTCTAGGGCGACCGCGAAAAATCTTGATCTGGAAAATTTATACATTGCCGCCCAGTTAAAAGGCGTTACGGTTGTGGGAACCGGTGACTTTACGTACCCGGCCTGGTTTGAAGAAATTTCAGATAAATTGGTGGCCGCTGAACCTGGTTTATTTAAACTCAAAAAAGAACTGGCGCGGATTTGCGACCTTCAGGTACCGGAAGTCTGTCGCGGTCCGGTGCGTTTCTTGCTGGTTACTGAAATCAGCAACATATACAAAAAGAACGATAAAACGCGTAAAAATCATAATCTTGTGTTTGCACCGGACGTCGATGTTGCCCGGCGGTTCAAAAACCGTCTGGATAAAATCGGCAACATTCGATCAGACGGCCGGCCCATCTTGGGTTTAGATGCCCGGGATCTGCTTGAGCTGGTGCTTGAGACTTCTGATGAAGCATTTTTAATTCCGGCCCACATCTGGACCCCATGGTTTTCGGTATTGGGATCAAAATCCGGATTTGATTCAGTTGCCGAGTGCTTTGAAGATTTAACCCCGCATATCTTTGCGGTGGAAACCGGTCTGTCTTCTGACCCGGCGATGAACTGGCGCGTATCATCACTGGATCATTTCACTCTGGTGTCCAACTCGGATGCACATTCACCCTTCAATTTAGGGCGCGAAGCCAATTTGTTCAATACAGAACTTTCCTATGCGGCCATAAAATCAGCACTGAAAACCGGTGATCCTGAAGAATTTCTGGGTACACTGGAGTTTTACCCTGAAGAGGGCAAATATCACATCGATGGTCATCGCGCCTGCAACGTTTCCTTCTGGCCCGCGACAACACTCAAACATAATAGACTATGCCCGGTTTGCGGCAAACCCCTGACACTGGGGGTATTGCATCGTGTTGAAGAACTGGCAGATCATGATGAAGGCCGCAAATCACCCCGGCATGCGCCCTACCACAGCATTATTCAACTGGCGGATATTCTGGCTGAGGTAATGCAGGTGGGTCCCAAATCCAAAAAAGTTACCCGGGCGTATCAAGGTGCTCTGAATAAACTGGGTTCGGAATTTAACATTCTACACCATCTGACGACCGGTGCAATCGAGCAGGCCGGTATACCCCTGCTGGCTGAGGCTATCGCACGCATGCGTCAGCAGGAAATCAATGTCGTTCCCGGATTTGACGGGCAATATGGACGGATTCAAATTTTTAAGGATCAGGAACGGGCAGCGCTTCTGGGCCAACCATCTTTGTTTGCGCTTAGCGAGTCCCAGGCGTCCGTCTCGGTTACCGACGATCCTCCTTTTACTTCTAAAGTACCACGAAAAGCGGCGGACGATTCCTGTGATGTTAAATTAAACCGCACCTCGCCGCAAATCCATTTTCAGCAACTGAATGACGAGCAGCGGCGGGCAGTAGAGCATCCTGAAGGTCCCCTGCTGATTGTTGCCGGGCCCGGCACCGGTAAAACTCTGACGCTGACAATGAGAATCGCTCACTTTATCATAAACAAAGGTGTTGCCCCCGAACAGATACTGGCAGTGACGTTTACCCGTAAAGCGGCCGAGGAAATGCAACAGCGCCTGCGCACGCTTCTGGGTGACGGACATCAACTGCCTCTGACGGCTACATTTCACGCCCTGTGCCATAAAATATTAAGCGAGCTTAATTCAAAAGAGCCATTCGGTATCATTGATGAAGAAGATCGCAAAAAATTAATCGATGAGGCGGTCGACAGGGTCCGGGGTTTTGGGGTTGAGGTCTCCTTAAAGCCGCGGCAATTAGGCGACCGAATTATTGCGGCCAAACAGCAGATACTGGACCCGGACGACCTAGCACCGGCGGAACATCTCAGCGCTGATGACCGGGCTCTGGCGGAAGTGTATCACAGCTATCAGAACCTGTTATGCATTCAGGGGCTTTATGATTATGAAGATCTGATTTTCAAAGTTGTGCGGCTGCTGGAAAACGATCCAAAGATCTGTAAAAAATACCGGCGCCAATTTGCGCATATTTTTGTAGATGAATATCAGGACTTAAATCACGGACAGTATCGCATCGTAAGGGCATTGGTTCCCTCGGATACCGCCAAACAAAATTTATGTGCCATCGGTGACCCGGATCAATCCATTTACGGGTTCAGAGGATCGGACGTTCGGTATTTTACCCGCTTTGTGAATGATTATCCCAATACAACCGTTATCGAATTAACCCGAAACTATCGATCGACAGAAACCATTCTGGATGCATCTTATCAGATCATTCAGGATCACCGGTTATATTCCGGTGATGCCCGGACGTACTCCACGATTGATGGTGTTAAATCCATCAAAATCCTGGAGTTGGCCAGCGGCAAATCTGAAGCCCGGGCCATCGCCAATACCATCGGTCAGCAAGTGGGCGGTTCCGGATTTCATTCCATCGACACTGGCCAGGTGGCTGATGCCAATCTCGTTTCTGCCCGCAGCTATGCTGATTTTGCCGTTCTGGTTCGCACCCATCGTCAGCTCAACATTATTGCCGAGGTGTTTTTGCAAGAGGGCGTTCCCTTTCAGGTTGCCAGCCGCAAAAATTGGCTTGAACGCTGGGGCCTGGCTGAACTGATGTCATTGTTAAGCGTCGTGGAGGGATACGGCAGCGATCTGGATTTAAACAACTGCCTTTCGCTGTATGCCGTCGGCCTGAATAAAAATGGCTCCGATCAATTTAAATCCTGGTGTTATTCCAAAAAATTCTCTCAGCAAAAAGGTTTAGACAATGCCAGACGTTTTCCGGTCCCGGGTCTGAACCGTGTTCAACAGCAAAAACTCATCGATTTTGGCGAAACGCTGGCCGGCATCAAAAACGAGACGATCGGTATGAATATCGCCGAAAAATTACAGCACCTATCCCGCATCCCGCAGCTCGCTGCCATTATGGGTACTGCCCGACAATCCCGGGAAGCATTCGACAATCTCTTAACCTTGGCCGAAGATTACGATACAGACATGGCCGCATTTTTAACGACAGCGTCGCTGCACACCGACACCGATGTTTACTCATCACGCGCGGAAAAGGTCGCGTTGATGACCATGCATGCGGCCAAAGGTCTGGAATTTCCGGTGGTGTTTATCGCCGGTTGTGAAGACGATGTGATTCCTTTAAACCACGCTAGCAGCAGACAGGCCGACCCGGGCGAAGAACGTCGGCTGTTTTATGTGGCCATGACCCGGGCCATGCAGCAATTATACCTGACCCGGGCTAAAAAACGCAGCGTATATGGAAAACTGTTGACCCGCCGGCCTTCTCCATTTCTGGCCGATATTAAAAGCCGCATCAAAAAAGACGAAACGCCGCAGAAAAAATCCGCGAAGAAGAAAAAGAAGCATCAAAAACAATTAAAACTGTTTTAGCCGGCAGAGCGCATAGAGCAAGGCACATAGCGCACCAGCACAATATCCGGTCTATTACGTGCATCTATTACGCCGTGCTCCATGCTCCTTGCCCTATGCCAGGAAGTTCGCCCCACTCCCCCTGCCCCAGGCCTCATGATACTGATTTTTCACTCAAGATTTCCTAAAAATTTGTCGATATTTTTTAAATGAGGAAAATGACCGCGCGGGAATGCGTTTCAGAGTTTTTATCTGCAATTTTGGTCCTCACAATATGAAGTGGCTTAATAATAACTTATTAAAATTATTATATATTATCAACAACCCCTTGAGTTTAAGAAAAAAGTATTGTAAAATTAATCACAGAAAAAGTGAGCATGCGCCAAGGGGGACTGTTAATACAACAGGGCGCCGGTTAGATTCGAATAGGTTCTCGAGGTTTTATGGGCGGACGGAGAATTCATTTTTACCTTATTGGGGTCTGGGGCACGCTTCTGCTCTTGTTTGCGCCGGCATCATCGGTCCATGCGGATATTTACCGCTACATCGATGTAAACGGGGTGATGCATTTTACCAACACGCCGACTTCAAATACCCACGAATACAAACTCTATCTTAAAGAAAGAACAGCGCTTTCCAGAAAGTTCTACGCCACCGATAAATATGATCGGTTTATCTCGGATGCATCAGCACAAACCGGAGTCGACTCGCGCCTCATAAAAGCCATGATTAAAGCCGAATCGGACTTTAACCCGCGGGCCGTCTCCAAAAAAGGCGCCATGGGGTTGATGCAGATCATGCCTGAAAACTTTAAAATGCTGGATCTACAAAACCCATTTGATCCCTGGCAAAATATCCGGGCCGGAGCTCGCTATTTTCAACAGCTCTACAAGCGTTTTAACGGCAAACTGGCTCTATCTCTGGCGGCCTACAATGCCGGACCCACCGCCGTCGACCGCTATAAAAGAATCCCTCCCTATAGAGAAACTGAAGAGTATGTTCAACGCGTCCTCAGATATTATCGGACGTTCAAACAACTTTAATCCATTGTCATCAAACGCCGCTATTGCATTTAAGCAAGCGATCGATGAAAATTTGACCGCTTCTAAATTCCCCAACCGCCGGAAACGGGTATTGCAGCTGCGGTAATAAATGAAGCATCGTCCGAAGCCAGAAAGGCCACCACGCTGGCAATTTCTTCAGCTTCGCCCATGCGGTCCAAAGGGGTCTGATCAACAATGGGCTGCTTGTATTTGTCGGCCATAAATTTTTCAATGGTGGGTGTGCGGGTCAACCCCGGCAGGACTGCATTGACGGTGACCCTATCCGGGCCGGCTTCTTTGGCCACCGATTTGGTCAGGCCGATCACCCCGGCCTTTGCCGTCGAATAGGCCACTTCGGCTTTGGCCCCGGTCAGGGCATAAATCGAGGAGACATTGATCACCCGACCCCAACCGGCGGCGCGCATATCCGGCAGCAGCAGCTGTATCAGCACAAACGGAACAACCAGATGGATACCGAGAACATCTAAAAAATCGCCACTGCTAATTTTGGCTGTTGTTCCCGGTCGGTCATAACCGGCATTGTTTACTAGAATATCGATGCGCTTTTCATGCTTAGCTTCCTCGACGGCCTTTTGAAGCGCTGGAATGTCCGTCAGATCCAACGACCGGGAGAAAACCCGCCTGCCCGCTGCCTTGATGTTTTGGGCTGTGGCTGAAAGCGACTTGGGATTTTTGTCCAATAAGACCATATCCGCACCCTTTGCGGCCAAGACCTCCGCACAGGCCCGGCCGATCCCCTGTCCCGCCCCGGTTATCAACGCGTTATGACCGTTAAGATTCATCGCGCCTGTCTCCTTTAATATGTCAAAAGGGGTGTTTTTGCTAGATAATGTTTTGATTTAAATTCGGTTAATATGAAATGGGCCACATCCGCGCGTGATATTTTTCCGGCTTTGACACCTTCAAGTTCGGTCAGTGCCCGATAGGTTCCGGTTAGCGGACCATTGGTCAGAAACCCCGGGCGCACGATGACCCATTCCAGCTTTGATTGGCGTACCAGTGCTTCCTGGCGATCTTTGTCCGCATAAATGGTTTTCAGCAATAGCGGATTAAAGATTCTATCATAGAGAAAACCGCCATGATGTTTACTGTCGCCGGCGCCGATTCCGGTAACACAGATCAGAAAGCCTGGTGCTCCGCCCGTCATGGCTGCGATAACGTTTTGGGTACCCTCAGAAAATACGCTAACCGGCTTGCGGGTTGGATTGACTCCAATGGTGATACATACGGCCTGCTGATCTGCAACAGCATGCCCGACAGCTTCTTTGTCGCGGATATCACCCGTGATCAGATCCAGCCGGTCGTGGCGAACCGGCAACCGCTCGGGATCTCGCACCAATGCCTTGACAAAATGGCCCTCAGCCAAGGCCTGTTCAACTAAATTTCGGCCGATACCACGGGTGGCCCCGATGATCAATAGTTTCATATGCATGCCTTCCCGGTCTTAGTTGGATTCCGAGGCGCTTTGCTCCAGATGCACCCATTTTATGGTTGCCCGTCGAATCAGGTCCTGCCAGAGTGCCTTGGGATCGAGGGTAAAAATACTATCCGCGTCAGCTTTTAATACATACCAGTCGCCCCGGGTGCGCTCAAAATCGAGCTGACTGGGCGCCCAGCCGGCATAGCCTGCATACAGGCGAAACTGCTGCTCGGCGCTTTCCTTTTTGAGGATCCCCTCCAGCACCTTCCAGCTTGCACTCATATAGACGTTATCGATGACGGGCGTCGATGCCTCCGGTATCTGGTTTGATCGGATGAGCATCAGCATCTGATGGATGGCCACCGGCCCGCCGACAAAGACCGTGTCCTTGCGTTGTTTGAGCGCCTTTTCGTCGGGAAACACGGTCGACAGCGGAACATTTGATGGACGATTGATCACTAATCCCATGGCCCCTTCCGGCCCGTATTCGATCAACAGTACCACTGTCTCGCTAAAATTGGGATCGTTTAGCTGGCGGCTGGCCACCAAAAATTTCCCCTTAGCCAATTTTTCCCGGTTTCCCGGTTCAGCGGGGCCTTCCTTGGGAATCGCTGCTTCAAATAGCCGTTCGTTCGACTTGCAGCTGCCAGCAACCGCACTAAAGTTCGGCCACCCCAAAAGAAACGCGTTCGATACCAGTACAATTGACAGCCACAGGTAAAATGAGCGCGTATGCCAGCGCCGGTATGAGCGGGTGTCGGTCGTCAAGATCACCACCTTTGTGTTCTTTATAAATTAGAGACGACAATTCGCACGCCACGGTCCGGTGGGCTGATGCTTGTGAAAATAAACACCCCGCTATCAAAATGTGATACGGGGTGTTTACATCAGGCCATCGTTGATCCCTCCGGGCGAATGATTTTAGATCTTCTTATGCGGGGTTACGTATGGTTCAGGGCTCGTTGAATCTAATGGTTATTTACCCACAAAACATTTGCGGAGTCAAGAATGCAACGCCTAAATGCAGTCAGGCGTGCACGCCTTTCAACCCATTTTTGCCAGCCGGTCATGAGGGTTGCATTTGCTAAAACCGGTGCCTTTAAAGGTCTCCAACCGGGCTTTGCGAACCCGCCAACGGCCGTTTGTTTTTTGCATTTCAAGACCGAGCTGATACAAATCAGCGTTATCGCCCACCGTTTCGATCCAGCCCACGGGATCGTCGTAAAGGTCTTTTAGACCGGGTATCACGCGGTCCTTTTTTTACAACGCAACATTGAACAAGTTGGCGGCCCCCGATGGATTAGCGGCTCGGGTATTTTTTTTGCGGAATCAGTCGCAGGCACATCGGATAGCGGTAATATTCACCCTGATTGGCTTTGACGCCGGCGACGATGACGATAATGACGCCGAACAGCGCCAGACCGATGATCAGAAAGAAACCGATAATCACCAGAATCAAAATGGCTGATATTAGCATGTAGATAAAAAGCGAGATCTGAAAGTTAAGCGCCTCTTTGGCCTGATCGGCAACGAATTCGGATTCATTTTTCTTTAATTGCCAGACGACAAAGGGGGCGATAAAATTGCCCAGCGGCACGATCATGGAACAAAACGTGCTGATATGGGCCCACATGGCCCAGTTATTTTCCTGGTCTTCACTCAGCGAAGCATTTACCTGGGTGCGGGTGTGTTTCTGACGCTTGACCAGAACCACCAGCCCCACGATGGGACCGATCAGAAACCCCATAAGCATCAGTGCGCCAGCCCATACAACGCTGCGGACCATTTCCCATAGTTCAAAACGGCGTACCAGGAGGTTGTCACTGCCTGGAATTTGACCGTCAACCGTGATTCCATAGGAGCCGAGGGTGTCCAACTTGGCTTGGGCGATGGCTTGCAGAACCGTGCTGCCATTCTCTTCGGTATAAGGGATTTCAACCGGCTGCAGCGCCAATTCCTTTCCGGTGGCCAGATCCATCAGATAGATGTCAAAATCCTGTCCCAGGCGATAATTGGCCATATTGAATGCGCTATACGCAGCGGTTTCATAAAAAAAGACATAGGTTCCGGGATTATCGATCTGAATATCGGTTTCACCTGGCACCATCAAGCGGGTTTCGGTGCTCAAATAGGCGTTCAGGGTGTTGAACAAGGTCATCCCGCCGGCAATCATCGGAACCAGAAAAAGCAATGCTGCAACGGCATACCAGAATCTGCCGGGACCGGTGCCGGTTGCCGTCGGCCTCGGATGTGCGGCAGCGGCCGGTGATGGTTGAACCGCCGTCTCGGTCCGAGTCGGCGCAACGGGCGCGGCCACATCCATCTGGGCGGTTTGCGCGGGCAGCGGCGGCGGTGCGGTCCCGCGACTGCTTTCTATCGGACTGATGATGCAATCGGCACCGGCATCTTTAAAAACGTTGTTGATCTTCAGAGCGGTTTGATGATCGATATTTTTCCTGATCACAATCCGCTTGCCCGAAAACAATTTATAAATCGTCTCTTCATCTGCTTTTAAAAGTTTTGCCAGATTGGATTTGACTTCCTCCAGCTCCCAACCCGGAATAATGCGGCCTGAGAAGTCAACATTATACAGCATTCCAGACATTATCTTTTCCTCTTTTGCTTATTGTCGGGCTGATTTCGACAACCATTTTGCCCGCATATTGCAAAATGGTGATGGAAAGGGGCAAAATGGTAAAAATCAACCGCAATGACGCTTTTAGCCCTATGACTATCTTCGGCTAAACAAAAGAAATGGTTTAGTTTTTTTTAAATTTTCGATCCGTTGATGGCGGTTTGATGAAATGATGGGCTGGTTGTCCTTTATATGGAACATGATGCGATGACCGCCCGGCTGAAAGTGCGCTGCCGCAAGCCCGTGCCGCTGGGCAGCCGGCTGTTGTTTAGCGTCGTTTTGCGCAGGCAGATCAAGGGACTTTTGGATATACAATGATGCACCAATCCGGCGGGTGAATCCGTTGTGGCCGAAGCCATCGGCGGAATGATGATCATCCGTGCTCAGGGGTAAAAGTAAGATGATGACGGTCAAATTAGGTCTAAAAAATATCGGTGGAACCGAAGATCACGCGTCAGTTCGGGGTGAAATGACGTCGCTAAGAGCTTTTTTTCAACTGCCGCCACCGGAGTGCCGTTTGCCAGGCGGGCAATCGGGACCGCCTGGCCTTTTGTTTCAACCAGCCGGGGCGACCGAATAAATATTCCCGGAAACGGACGGGAATCTTTATTTTTAATAGCCTCAAGGTAAACATCCTCTTGAAAACTGTCTTTTTGCCGGCCAAAAGCATTGCGTTCAACCACAATATCCATGACCCCCAAAAGGGGCTGATCCATTCCAATCGCTTTGGCCATAAAAATCATTCCGGCGCAGGTGCCCCAAACCGGTCTTTCGCCGGCAAACTGGCGCAAAGGGCCCATCAGCTGATACATGACGGCCAATTTACCGATAGTGGTGCTTTCACCCCCGGGTATGATGAGCCCATCCAGGTGTTTTAATTCTTCCGGCAAGCGCACCTCGACAGTTTCCACATCAAGCTGCCGCAGCATATGAATGTGTTCTTTAAATGCGCCCTGGAGTGCCAGAATGCCGATTTTCATTGTTCAGTTTATCCGTTGAGCCCGCCGAAAATCACCGTTATACGGCAGCGAGCCGGTTAATAAGGTGGATTATCGCTTTATCTTTTATGATTTTATTTGTGGACGTTGTGCCTTTGGGGTGAAAAACCGTCAATCCATTCTTACCAACCGCGGTCGGCCAGGGTTTCGCCTTCGGCCAATGTGCTCACACTGATACCGACCATGGGCTCCCCCAGATTTTGACTGATGTCAGCCAGGATTTTCGGATCCTGGTAGTGGGTAGTGGCTTCAACAATCGCCTTTGCCCGGTGGGCCGGATCGGATGATTTAAAAATACCGGAGCCCACAAATACGCCATCCACGCCGATTTGCATCATCAAGGCGGCATCCGCCGGCGTGGCAATGCCACCGGCCGCAAAATTGACCACCGGCAAGCGTCCCATTTCTTTAGTTTGTTTGACCACTTCATAGGGGGCGCCGATATCCCTGGCATAGGCCATTAGCTCATCATCCGGTTTGGCTTTTAATTCACGGATGGCGCCCAGTACCGTGCGGGCATGACGCACGGCCTCGACAATATCGCCGGTTCCAGCCTCGCCTTTGGTCCGGATCATGGCGGCCCCTTCGCCGATGCGGCGCAGCGCCTCGCCCAAATCCCGGCATCCGCAGACAAACGGAATCGTAAAGGGATGCTTGTCGATATGGTGGCGCTCATCGGCCGGGGTGAGCACCTCGCTTTCGTCGACATAGTCGACGCCGATGGCCTCTAAAATCTGAGCCTCTACAAAATGACCAATGCGACATTTAGCCATCACCGGTATGCTGACCGCTTGCATAATGTCCTTGATCAATGCCGGATCGGACATGCGCGCCACACCGCCATGGTTGCGGATATCTGCCGGAACGCGCTCCAGGGCCATAACGGCCACTGCACCCGCTTCCTCGGCAATGACAGCATGCTCGACGGATACCACATCCATAATGACGCCGCCTTTGAGCATCTGTGCCAGTCCACTTTTGACCGTGAAGCTGCCCACTCGATCATCTGATTTTTTTTCATGTGTTTTCATTGGATTTACCCCCTTAGTGAAATAAAATTCAGGTGTTTGATATGAGTTGCAGCCATCGTAACGGTTGTGTTAAGGTAAAAACAGATACAGATAATTAAAAAAATATGCATAACAGTTTGACCGTCATTTTAAAATTATCACTGCCAGTTTACCCCGAATGGATACTACCCTGTGGCCCGGGTACAAACGGTATTTACGGAGTAAGAAATGGATCCAACCAAAAGAATTTTTCGTTATCGACATCTGGCCGAAGAAATTGAACAAAAAATTTTGAGTGGGACTTACCACCCCGGCGAGCGGCTGCCCTCAATCCGCAAACTGCGCAAGCAATCCAACCTGAGCATTTCCACCATCTATCATGCCTACTTAGAACTGGAATCCATGGGGCTGGTTGAGGCCCGGCCCAAATCCGGCTATTATGTCAATCCCGTCGTCCTGCAAAACTTAAAAATCCCTCGATTTAACAAAGAATCTTTTCCGCCCAAAAAAGTCAGATTGTCATCCATAATAAATTCGGTCATATCGGCCATCAGCAATCCCTATCTTTTGCCTCTGGGCTCAACGGTTGTTGATGCGAACCTGATGCCGTTTAAGCACTTTTCCAGAATATTGAAAAACCTTTCTCATATTGAATTAAAATCCATGATTTCATACTCTCCTTCGGAGGGGTATGCTGAACTTCGCCGCCAAATTGCTTTGCGAACAGTGGGAATTTTGGAAGGCATCGCTCCTGAAGATATCATTATTACCAACGGTTGCATGGAAGCTGTGGCCCTGTCCCTGCTGGCCATTGCGCGGCCGGGGGATACCATCGCGGTTGAAACTCCGACGAATTTCGGTTATTTGCAGTTGCTTCAAGAACTGGGGCTCATGGTGATGGAAGTGCCGGCGGATCCAAGATATGGAGTCGATTTAGTCGAACTGGAAAAAATCTTTCGCCGCAACACCATCAAAGCTTGTCTGCTGATACCGAATTTTCACAATCCTCTGGGCGCCCTGATGCCCGACGATCATAAGATCAGACTGATTCAATTAATCAATCAATATGACGTTACGGTGATTGAAGATGATATTAGCTCTGAATTGCATTTTGGGCGCAAACGACCGATGCCCTTAAAATCATATGATGCACAAGACCGTGTGATGACATGCTCTTCCTTTACAAAGACACTGGCACCGGGATTGCGAATCGGTTGGGTGATTCCCGGAAGACGAAATATGGAAAAGGTTCAGAATTTAAAAGCGGCAACGACGGTTTCGACGTCAACTTTAGATCAATACCTGATATCACAATACTTGGCGGAGGGGGCTTTCGAGCGTTTCGTCCGGCGGCTGAGACACTCCTTGAAAAAACAAGTCGTTAGAACCGCTTTTGCCATTAAAAAACATTTTCCACCCCGTACCCGCTTGGCCATACCCGAAGGGGGGACCTTGCTGTGGGTGGAACTTCCCGCTCAGGTCGACGGCTTGCAGGTATACCGCAAGGCCCTGGAAAATCATATTGCCATCATTCCCGGAGAGGTCTGTTCAAACTCGCGGCAGTTCAAGAATTTCATCCAGATAGGCTGCGGCACGCCCTTTACAGACGTTATGGAAAAGGGAATCGTGAAGTTGGGTGAGATGGTTTCAGATTTATCCCGCCGCTAACAGCAATTGTATTCATCTGGAGCCCGTTGGCTGTTTTACCGAT
>JASFNW010000035.1:0-36774 GCA_050116835.1 Desulfobacterales bacterium | reverse complement strand
CTGACTCCTTTATCCACTAAATAGCCAAGTAATTTTAAATATTGCGGCTCTGGGCACTTCGACGCGTTTTTGAGATAGATTTCATTCTCCATCATCGTCCCGCTGGCTCAGAAACAAATAAAAAAAGGTAAACCCCAGCAGCGCGCCAACGATTAATATGTAGGTGATCGTTTCAGTGTGAAACAAGTATTCCTGCAATGTATGTATACTCTCTTCCATCTTGTCTCATCCTCAAATTTGTCCGCTAACGAATTACGGGTTAAAACACATTCGTGATGGATACCTTTTAGTGGTCTTCATAATCCGGGTGCGAATACAGTATCGGCATCCGGGTAACGATAAACCGAAAAGCCAAAATGCCTAAGGTCACCAGAAAAAGCGTTATAACGATTTCCATCCAATGTGGGAAATAACGTTCGCTGGCCGGCAGATGCCAGTTAAATGCGACCAGAGAGACATTTAAGCGATTGACGACCAGACCCAAAACGGTCCAGGCCGCCGTCCATTTTATGAGCTTTATGTTTTTGTCACGCACGCCGACGGCATACAGAAAACAGGGTAGCGCCACAAATCCCAACAATTCGACCAGAAACCAGAGCCCATAATGGGTTCCCAGTAAATGCCAGTTATTGCCTTCTGAAATGCCGATGACTTTGATAATAAAATAGCCGGCCAGCACCATCGAGGCGGCTTTGCCGAAACCGAGCGCAATGGCATTTTTTTCCTTTAAATGGGCCTCGTCCATTTTATGGGCAAAATATCGGTGCGAAAGCGTACTTTCGAAAATCACCATCGACAATCCGGCAATGATACTGGATATAAAGAAAAATACCGGCAGGTAGGGCGAATACCAGAGCGGATGAAGTTTGGCCGGTGCGATTAAAAATAAAGCGCCCAGAGAGGATTGGTGCAGGGTAGAAAGCACCACACCGAAAATGGTCAACAGAATCGTCAACCGCACGACTATCTTACGGGCTCGTTTCAGGCCCAGCCATTCCATGGCCGCCGGTGAAAATTCAATAAACAGCACCGTGAGGTAAAGGGCGACACAGGCCGCCACTTCAAACAACAACGAAGTGGTCCCCTGCTGCACGAAAAACGGATACGGCAGCCGCCATGGCCGGCCCACGTCATAGTTTAGCGCAATCACGACCAGGGCATATCCCAGAAAACCGGTCAGAATGGCCGGGCGCACGGCCGAATGGTATTTTTTCATGCCGAAAAGATAAACCGCCGCCGAGGTAACGTAGCCGCCGGCGGCCAGGGCCACCCCCACCAGCAGGTCAAAACCGATCCATATCCCCCAGGGATTGTAGTCGGACAAATTAGTAACCGCATCCAGACCGACGGTAAACCGTATGACCGTAACGATTAGTCCCAGGACAACAATAATTCCGGCAATCACATTAAAAGGCGTAAACAAGGGCTTGCCGGTTGTTGCGGCATCATCAGACATCAGGAACCCTCCTCACTTGGCTTCTTTTCCGCTTTATCAGGCTGTGCATCGCCTCCCGCTTTTGGCTTGGCAGCTTCTTCAAGCGCCTTTTTGACCGCATTATCGATCTCTTTTTGTTTCATTTTGTTAAGCGCTTCGATTTCGGCCTTCTGTTTGGCTTTGGCCTCGGCGTTGGCTTGCTCAACCGCTGCTGCAACGGCCAGGTTCATTTCTTTGGTTGCAATTTTTTCTTTGCGCTTCGAAATGGCATAAATGCCGGTCAGCAACACCGGCCAGAGCCCGACAACAATCGGCACGGCGCTGAGCGCGCCGGCAGTCAGTTTCGGGGCCGGGGTGACCCCCAGGTCTTCGCGCATGTCGACTTCTTTGAACGGCACGGCCGACAAATACAGCCAACTCGTGCCGCCCATTTCATTTTCACCATAGATATGATTCACATAGCGATCCGGATATTTGGCAATTCTCATCCGGGCAACTTTCAACAAGTCGGTCCGCTTGCCGTAAGTCAGCGCCTCGGTGGGGCAGGCTTCCACACATCCGGGCAGCAGGCCCTTCTCTATCCGCGGAGAGCACATGGTGCATTTCATCACCCGGGGTGCAAAGGCGCTGTCGTATTCGTAGGTTGGGATTTCAAAGGGACAGGCAATCATGCAATAGCGACAGCCCACGCAAACCGACGCATCGTAGATCACCGCTCCCTTCCGGGTTTTGGTAAAGGCATGCACGAAGCATGCCGACGCACAGGCCGGCTCAAGGCAATGATTGCATTGGACCTTGCGATACAGCGGCCCTTTGACATAGGTGTTGCGAATATCATCAAAACGATTGACGATGGTATAGGCTTTGGCATCGGTGCGCCGTTTGGTATCCAGAACGGAAAGATCGTCAAACGGCCGCTCCGGAGCAGGCAGTTCGTTGACCTTGTTGCAGCCTTCTTCGCATTTGCGGCATCCAATGCAGCGCGTATTATCAAATAATACACCCATGCTGTTCGCGTATCCACTAAAATGCTTGTTTGAGGCCGCATTGGCGGTTTTTGCCCCGGTCGTGCCGGCAATTGCAGCACCCAACCAGCCTAAAAACTTTCTGCGTGTGATCGACATAATTTCCTCTTCCGCTTTCGATTCGTTTATCAAAAAGGAAAGTTATCCTGAATTTTGCATAGCTACTTCTGACCACGAAAACACGAAATCTGGAAAGCACGATATTTTTCTTTTTCGTGTTTTGATCCTTTCGCGCTTTCGTGGTTTATTATAATCCAAACTACTGTCTCCAGCTGTCTTTGGTTAAAATTAGCTTTTTTTAGGGTGACACGCCACACAATTTGTTGCCACCGGTTTTTCAAGCCCCATGGCATCGTGGCAATCCATACACTGACGATGGTAAGCCGCCTTCAATCCCGGCTTGGTTAAATCACGCTCGTCAAAAGGTCGTCCGTGGCAGCTGGCGCAGTTGGGCGGTTTCAGGGCCGGCGGGCTGTGATGGTGGCATGCCTGGCAGAGTGTGTTTTTGTCAGTGTGAAAATAGGCCACCAGCTTGCTGTCTTTGGTGTTGCTGGACAGCGTCTGGATAATTTTACGATGCGGCAACTTGACCGGTTCGTATTGATTCATCAAGGCCTTGATTTCGACCGTTTCAGGTATATCCGAGGCCGGGTACATCGCACTTAAGGGTTCGCGGGCATTCAGATACCGGGCGGCCAGTTCTTTCTCATCAGTATACTGGAGACTCTCGGCCACCTGGTCCACATCGGCCATATGACAGGCCTGGCAGGCTGAGGGATCCTGTTGCCGGGTTTTGGCAATCCTGACATGACAGCCGGCGCACTCCGGAGAACGCTGGTTGATTTCATGGCAGCCCAAACAACTCATATTCACATCGAGACGGTGCATTGAAGACTCGAGGTTGACATAATTGCCTTCTTTGGTGCCTTGCAACGGGTGGCACTGGACACAGGCATTTAAATTTGCATGATGGCACACCCGGCAGGTATCATTGTATTCTTCATGGGACTTATGATTGAACGGCACCATTTTCATGCGCGTTTTCTGCTCGGGATCAACAATTTTCGACTTGCTGGTACGGACAAAAACTGTGTCCGGCTGGTTCCGCTGCATGCGCGGGACGACTTTGAGTTTTTCAATTAGCTTTTGCTGGGCCGGATCATGGCAGCCACCACAGGTTATCGGGCCGGCATCATTGAATTTGGCCAGTGTCTGGCGATGGCAATTGATACACTCCAGATGGAAGGCTTCCCGCATTGAAATTCGGTTTTCTTCGGTGGCCTCTTTATGGCAATAGCGGCAGGTGCCCTCTTTTCCCTTGGCATAAAATAGCTTTTTGGTCACCTCATCAAATTCGTGATGGCAGCGTTCACACTTCTTGTCCTGCGCCTTTGAATGACGGTAGTGCAGAGAACGGTCCATGCCGATGGGCTGCCATATGGACACAAGGTCGGCTCGCTCCTGATGGCACTCACCGCACGTCACCGGACCGCTTTTTTCCTTTGCATCCGCCGTTTGTTGATGGCAGGCAATGCAATTGGCATGGTAGGTATCCATCACTTCCTGCCGAGTGGTATCTTCGAGCCGCATATATTTGAATACCAGGCTGTCTTTTTCGGTTAGATGACAGGTCTTGCAATCCTTGTTTTTCTTTTCAATCGCCTCGGTGTGTTTCTGGTGTAAAAAAGTCACCGCCGGCCGCTCCAGCCCACCGAACTGTTGCATGGAATCGATACGGATAATATCGGCCCGCTTCTGCATTTCTGATTCAGGCGGGCCTTTGGCCCCAAAATTTCCGGAACACGTCAGGCAAATTGAGAAAGCAAATACGATCAATGGGATGCTGGTCTGACTTAGCCGTAATTTGCCGATTTTCATCTCCAAGATCCTTCGTCAATGTAATTAAAATCAAATTTTCCGCTCATTATACTGAATCTTATTGGAATTTTATCTTCTTTTCCACGTTGAGCAAATCGTGGATGGTTGTTTCATCATAGATTTTGAACATGGCTCTGTCGACTTTATTCCACATCGCCGCAAAAGCACACTTTCCGTCAAAGGGACAATCCCCCTTGGATATGCAGGCGACACATTCAGCCGGTTTGCTGGACCCTTGCATGAACCGCAGAATATCACCCACACTTATCTCTTTGGGGGAGCGTTTTAGAAAATAGCCGCCGTAAAAACCGCGTTTAGAATCAACCCATCCGCTGCTTTTAAGCTGTGCAAGGATGACTTCCAAAAAGCGCGTCGGTATAGCCTGAGCCTTGGCGATTTCAGATATCTTTTTGGGACCTTGCCCCAAGTGTTTGGCAAGTTCAAAAATCGCCCGCAACGCATACTGGTTTTTCTTTGGCGTTATGGCCATGGCCCTTATTTCCGATTATTCGGGCAGGATGTTTCTCGACTATTTTGATCGAGAAGTATCTTGACTCTAATAGTCAAGAAAGAGCTAAACATAGTCAAGAAAACCATCAAAGTCAATGGTTTTTTTACAAAAAATATTTGTTTGTTTACAAACAATATTGATAGGTTACAATATATTCCTACATAGTGGGATATGAGATGTGATATTATGGCGACACATACAATTGAGCGGTCAGAAATGACATTTTGGGTATCAGGAGAGAGGCCAAATCAACTGCAGCATTCGAGCAATATTGATGGTAATTGACAGTTCTCGGGACGGGTTGGGGGGGCCAAGGTTCAAAGATCTTCAGAATTCCATCGTTGTCGAACCGCTGAATCTTTTAGGCATGCCGGATTAGGCCGGAAAACGTCATGTCTGACATTTCGATCCCGCCCTCGCGAAATCAGACCACCCGCGAACCGCAACCGATGAAACCTGATTATAAAAAAAGCAGCGCCTATAGAGACACTGCTTAATTTTGGGTTGAAGCATACAGGGTTAATGCTGCCCGTCAGTGAATGGCGACCTGATGCGCATCCTGCATTGGATCTTTAAACGGTACCGTGACCTTTAAGACCCCGTTTTCAAACTTTGCGCTGGCGTCCTCGGCGTTCACCGGACAGCAGAAAGCGGCTGTGGTGACATAGTCAAAGTCTTTGCGGGGCGCTCTCAGGCTGAAACTGTCTTCAAGCATCTTAAGATTGATGTCCTTTTTGTCGACTCCCGGAAGACAGATTTCCAGATTTAGATGCTTGCGCTCATCATCCACATATGAACACACCTCTGCGGCCATCTTGAACTTTTCGTCGGCCATAGCTATCACCTCCATTAATTCACCGCAGTAACGGTTGTTTTTCATTTAAAATTTGGACATTGCGTCCTATCTATTCTCTATGGTAATGCACGACCGCTCAAATGCAAGCATTGGACAGTCTGCAGGTGTGCAGGTGCCGCCCGGCAGTTCGATGTTGACAATAACGACCGGCCGTTTATTATGACAGCATAGAGTGTTATGCCTCACATATAGGGTGCACATGGCGTGTGGTATATTTTAATTAGGAGATTATCCGTGCGGCTGATCGGGCTCACCGGCGGAATTGCCACCGGAAAATCAACGGTATCCGCGATGTTTAAGAAGGCGGGCGCCATTATCATTGACGCAGACCGCATCGCTCGGGCGGTGGTCAAAAAAGGACTGCCGGCCTACCGCGAAATTGTCGCTCAGTTTGGCACTGAGATCCTGCTACCGGATGGTGAGATCAACCGCAACATGCTGGGCAACATCATTTTTAATGATCCCCATAAAAAGCAGCTGCTCAACCGCATCGTTCACCCGCATGTCAATGAAGAAGTAAACCGCCAAATTAAACAGACCCAAAAAACCCATCCGAATGCCGTGGTCGTTCTGGATGTCCCGTTGCTGATTGAGGCCGGCATGCACAACAATTTAAGCGAAATTATTGTGGTCTACGCACCGCAGGACATCCAGATCCAGCGCCTGATGCAAAGAGATCGCATCTCAGAAGCCGATGCACTTGCCCGGGTTCAATCTCAAATGTCGATAGAGGAAAAAAAACAACAGGCCACCCTGGTTATTGATAATTCAGGGACCATTGAAAATACCCGCAGGCAAGCCCTTGACACATTTAAGCGGTTAAAGGATAGCGCTGCATGATGCGTCCGGATCGCTATTTGCTGGTCATGCCCTTGTGAATGTTATAAACACAAAAAGACCGCCGGCCCCAGTGCAGACAATTAAGATCTGCCCGGTCCAGTAAATCTAAGTCCCGTGCCAAGTTCTTCCGTTAAGCATCATCGTGTTATTGACGGAGAAGAAAAGAAGTCTTACGTTTTCTCATATTTTGCTGCTGCGTCTGGCCCCATTTTTATATCTGAAGGTTACATGGAAAGGATAGGCGATGAATATTGTCGTGCTCAGCGAAACGCATCCTGCTGAAAACCGGGTTGCCCTGCTTCCCGCGCATGTTGCCCGGCTGGTCGAAAAAGGAGCGCATATCTCCGTGGAATCCGGTATGGGTAAGATGTTGAACTTCACCGATGAAGACTATCAGAAAGCCGGCGCGTCAATTAATACGGATCGTAGTCGATTGTATCAGGGCGCCGACATGGTGCTTCAAATCCGCAAACCGACCCTGGAAGATGTTGCCCTGTTAAAAGAGGAAAGCATTTATGTGAGCCTGATGGATCCGTTCAGCGAACGGGATTTGATCGAATCCTTCCGTCAAAAAAGGGTGACGGCCATCAGCATGGAGATGATCCCGCGAATTACCCGGGCCCAGAAAATGGATGTCTTGAGCTCCCAATCCAATCTGGCCGGATATGCGGCAGTCATCATTGCCGCCGAACGCATCGCTAAAATATTTCCGATGATGATGACGCCGGCCGGAACCATACAGCCGGCCAAAGTTTTTGTGGTCGGTGTCGGCGTGGCCGGCCTGCAAGCCATTGCAACCGCCAAACGCCTGGGTGCACGGGTTGACGCCTTTGACACGCGGCCGGTGGTTGAAGAGCAGGTCAAATCACTGGGCGCACGATTTGTAAAAATTGACCTGGGAGAAACCGGCCAGACAAAAGACGGATATGCCAAAGCGCTGACCGAAGAACAGTTGCAAAAACAACGCGAGGGGATGGCCAAAGTCTGCGCGGCTTCTGACGTAGTGATTACCACTGCGCAGTTATTCGGCAGAAAAGCACCGCTCATTATTACTGCCGACATGGTTGCGGGTATGACCAGAGGATCGGTACTGGTAGACCTTGCGGTAGAAAGCGGGGGTAATATCGCCGGCTCACAGCCCGATCAAGAGGTTGACGTCGATGGTGTGCGAATCATCGGAATGGCCAATCTACCTGGCAAAGTAGCGGTTAACGCCAGCCAGATGTTTTCAGCCAACATGCATGCGCTGGTCGATGAGTTCTGGAATGCCGAAGAAAAGCGCTTTATGCTGGACTTTGAAGATGAGATTATACAGGGGTGTGTGATCACCCATCAGGGTAAAGTGGTTAACCAGATGATTGTGGATCATTTCGCTCAGGTGAGTCCGTCCGATTAATTTTTAGGTATCAGCAAAATACAAAATCCGAAACAAATCCGAAATGTTAAATTCATAGGGAGACAAACGATGTCCATAGGCCTATTAATCTTCGTGTTTATCCTGGCCATCTTTCTTGGCGTGGAACTCATCACCAAAGTGCCGTCTCAATTGCACACGCCTCTAATGTCCGGAACCAATGCCATTTCGGGCATTACTATTGTAGGGGCACTGACGGCAGCCGGAACCGGTGCCGATACTTTTGCCGCCATCGTTGGGACCATCGCCCTGATTCTGGCCACCATCAATGTAGTCGGCGGATATTTGGTAACCAATCGCATGCTTGCCATGTTTAAACGCAAAGACCAGGAGCAGAAATGACGAATTACAGCGCGGTTTTAATTGATTTCAGCTATATCCTGGCATCAATGCTCTTTATCATCGGCATCAAGATGCTCGGCCGGCCGGAGCGTGCTCGGCAGGGAAATATGGTGTCCGCTCTGGGTATGCTCGTTGCCGTTGTGGCGGCATTGCTCGAATGCTGTCTGTCGTATACGCTTGTCATCTCCGGCATGATCATTGGTGCGCTGATCGGCGTGATCGCCGCCCGTACCGTAAAAATGACGTCCATGCCGCAGATGGTGGCAATTCTGAACGGTTTCGGGGGACTGGCCAGCCTCCTGGTCGGCTGGGAAAACTATCATAGTTCCCCCGACGCCAATCGTTTCGTTGTCGCTGCGATCGTGCTGGCAGTGCTGATTGGCGGTGTGGCTTTTTCGGGCAGTTTGGTGGCCTACGGCAAACTGGCCGAGCGCATCTCGGGCCGACCCATCTTTTTTAAAGGCCAGAAGTTCGTCAATGCAGTGATTATCGTCTCCATATTCCTCTGCGGTCTCCTGTTTGCGTGGAACCCGACGGCCTCGTATGCCTATCCGCTTTTGATCGCCATCATCTGCCTGGCACTGTTTTTAGGGATACTGGGTGTCATCCCCATCGGCGGTGCCGACATGCCAGTGGTCATCGCCCTGCTCAACAGTTATTCCGGCCTGGCCGCCAGCGCCGCCGGCTTCATCATTTTAAACAACGTGCTTATCGTCGCCGGCGCACTGGTCGGCGCAAGCGGATTGATTTTAACCGGCATCATGTGCAAGGCCATGAACCGTTCCCTTGCCAATGTCCTTTTTGGCGGTTTGCAATCGACGGTCAGCAAAGGCGGCGCCGATCAAGTGCAGGGCGAACCGGCTCCCATTTCTCCGGCCGATGCCTATTTTGTGCTGGAAGCCGCGCGCTCGGTTGTATTTGTCCCAGGCTACGGAATGGCGGTTGCCCAGGCCCAGCACGTCGTCAAAGAAATGGGCGATATTCTGGAGGAAAACGGCGCCGAGGTGCGTTACGCCATTCACCCGGTTGCTGGTCGCATGCCGGGTCATATGAATGTCCTGCTGGCTGAAGCCAATGTGCTTTACGATCAACTGGCAGAGATGGATGATGTTAACCCGACTATGGACACCGTTGACGTTTGTGTCGTCATCGGGGCTAACGATGTGGTCAACCCGGCCGCCAGAGAGATCCCATCCAGTCCGATCTATGGTATGCCGGTAATCAATGCCGATCAGGCCAAAACGGTCATCGTCCTTAAACGCTCTATGGCGGCCGGTTTCGCCGGTGTGGACAACCCGCTTTTTGTGAAGCCCAACACACGTATGCTTTTCGGCGATGCCAAAGCTTCCCTGCAACAATTGGTCTCGGAGTTCAAAGAAGCATGACAATCTGATTATCATTGAAAATGAACACTAAAATCGCTCGCATCGCCCGAAAAATTAGAGCGGGTGGAAAAAACATCGTATTTACAGGTGCCGGTATATCCACTGAAAGCGGAATACCGGATTATCGCAGCCAGGGCGGCATCTGGGACAAATTCCGGCCGGTCTATTTCGATGAATTTATGAGCTCGCGCCAATCCCGGCAGGAATACTGGCGGCGATGGCAAGAGCTCTATCAGGGTATCCGGCAGGCACAGCCGAATGACGGTCACGCAGCAATCGCCAGACTTTATCAATTGGGCCTGGTGACGGCGGTCATCACCCAGAACGTGGATGGCCTTCATCAGGCGGCCGGGATTATAGAGGATAATATAATCGAGCTGCACGGCAACACCCGGCGCATTCGCTGTATGAGCTGCCGTAAAATCACGTCCACCGCCGACACGTGGAAGCGCTTACAATCCGGCGATGCGGCTCCGGAATGTGAATGCGGCGGCTATTTAAAGCCCGATACCATTTCATTCGGACAGGCCATGCCTGCCAACGAAGTTGAAAAAGCCGCCGCGATTTCCAGCAGCTGCGATTTTTTCCTGGTTGTGGGATCTACCCTGCTGGTGCAGCCGGCTGCCCATATGCCGGTGTACGCCCGACAAAACAATGCCTTTCTGGCAATTGTCAACCTGTCAGAAACCCCCTGCGATAATCTGTGCGATGTGCTGATTCGAGATAAAGCCGGAACGGTGCTGCAATCAATACTTAAGGAGGTGGAAAATAATATCTAATGGTTCAGCGTTCAGGGGTTCAACCTTTGACCACTGGCTTCTTGTTGCTGGCTACTGGCTGCTGATTTAAGTTCTGCGGTAGATTGGGTGCTAGTATCGTGTCCCAGAAATAACTTGTCATATTGTTTTGAATTCATAGCGCCTTTCAGAAAATGACATGGCCGCCTCTTTTCTGTAAATTATTTCTGGAACACGATAGTAGATTAGGATAAATAAACTCAAAACTAGTTGATAGATGTATCGCGAAGCGATGACAGATTTTGTCCGGGCAGGTCGCCCGGACAAAAAGTCTGCGCTGGTCTGCGTGAGTCTGCGGCTAATGAGAAATCAAGAGCGGTCAACGGACCTTGATATTATTGATAACCTTGACGGTGCCTTCGGTGCTGCGGGACAATTCAAGGGCCCGGTCCCGCTGATACGTCGTGCTGACGACTCCGGTGAGCGTCACACCCCCTAAATAGACGTCGACATCAATATTCAGACAATAGCAAAATCTTTTTCATGATCCCTGCTCCCTTGTATCGTTCGATTGGAATATTCTAATACTTAGAGGTGAAGGTGTATCCTTGATAAAGATGCAAATTTTTTGCTAATATCTGTTAATCAAAATTATTTTAGTTTTTTTAAATAGTTATAAAAAATATGCCGACAAGCTGCCCCGGCAGCCGATTACAAAAAGTCAAATTGTTTGGATCTTGCGCGTCAAATTTATGATTCGATGTCAACAGGCTGAATGTTAAGCATCGAATATGAAAAATGACGATTGAGCGGCCCTAATTTATCCCTGAAAACGAAAAGGACCGACCGGTTAATTGAATACAAAACTTATGGGATGAGGGAAAATCAGATGCAGATCATCAATAATCTTTATGCATTCGTGTGGCAGTCGCCGAGCGCCAACAATTGTAATGCTTTTTTTATTGATGGGCCCACCCGCGTGCTCATCGACCCGGGCCACCGCGCCCTGTTTGACCATGTTGAATTGGGATTAAAGGATCTGGGCCTGAAGACAGACGATATCGATCTGGTCATCTGCACCCACGCACACCCGGATCATCTGGAAGCTGTTCAGCTTTTTAGAAAAAATTCAACTCTGTTTGCCCTGAGCAAGATCGAATGGCGGTGGGCCCTGACTGCCGGTAAAGGCATGTCCGTAGCCTACGGAATCGATATCGAGGCCAACGCACCTGATTTTTTCCTGCAGGCGGGAACCCTTTCATTAGCTGGTCTTGAGTTACAAATTTATCATACGCCCGGCCATTCGCCCGGCTCGGTATGCCTGTATTGGCCAATGCAAAAAGCGCTGTTTACCGGCGACCTGGTTTTCAAAGACGGGCTCGGGCGTACCGATTTACCCGGCGGCGACGGTGCCCAAATTAAAGAAAGCATAAAGCGGATGTCATTACTGGATGTCGAACTGCTGCTGCCGGGACACGGCGACATTGTTTCCGGTGCCCGCGACGTCAGCTCCAATTTTAAGCGCATCGAAGAATATTGGTTCGGGTACATATAGGCAGTAAAAGACAGAGGCAAAAGGCCAGAGGAGGAAGCCATGAGTCATCAAAAAAAAATAAAAATCCTTTTGGTTGATGACGAGATTGATTTTTTAAAGGCGATTTCCGAGCGATTGGCGTTAAAGGGATTTGATGTTGTTACAGCCTCAAATGGCAATCACGCAATAGCCTCCGCTGAGAAAGATCTTTTCGATGTGGCGCTGGTGGACTTTCAAATGCCTGGAATGGATGGTGCCCAGGTACTGAAATTACTGAAAGAAAGGCATAATTATCTTGAAATCATAATGCTGACCGGCCATGCCACCATCGATTCAGCGGTGGAATGTACGAAACTGGGGGCATTCAAATACCTGGAAAAACCGTATGATTTTGAAAAACTGGTCGAAGTCATCAAGGAAGCTTACGAGGCAAGGCTTAAAAAGAAATTCGAACATAATAAAGCGCATATGGAAAAGATACAAAAGCTATCGTTCCGCCAATCCCCCTTAGGATTGTTACGGGCACTGGCGAACCTGGATGACGATGAGAAGTAAAAAGGGCAATCATTTGAGACCGGTATCCAATTGAGGGCAGGCATGAGATTCCAAACAAATGCCAGCATTTTTCCTGTTGCGTGGAGCATATTGATAGCGATTACACGGCAAGCAATTTTATTTTCGCTTGACGCAGCAGTTCATCGAACTTTGCGCGTATATCTGCGACCATCTTGTGCCAGTCTTCATCGCGTTGCAGGTTGGGCACCACCGCTGACCCGGTGATTAAATGTTCGCTGGCAAGCCTATCCTTTACAATTTGGTTTTGCGCTTCAGCAGCCGCTTGTATAGCCGTATTAAAATCCTGCAATACGGAGGTAAGCCCCTCTATGTCGGAATCGGCAAATCGGGACAGCAGGCTCAATAGCGCCTGATTGTCTTTGCCGAGTACTATCTTAGAGCAGACGACCTTAAGCAGTTGCACATTTTGGTTTCCCGTGATGGTGTGATCCTTACGCAGTGTCTCGTATTCTGCTATAAATTGCTCCATAGAGATCAGCCCATCTTGATATTTCTGCACCAGGCCGCGCAGGCGGCTTTCAATTTCTTTGTTTTTTTGATTCTGTTTTTCCGCGTCACTCAGATTCAGATTCTTGGTTTTTTCCATGACCAGGTCTAAGGTGCTTTTAATTTCCCCCATTTTGAACCTCATTGCAGATTTGAATTTTCATCCAAATTTCAGTTTTTGATTGAATTTTGCACGGGTCGGAGGCTTTCATATGCAAGGCACTTAAGGACGAGGTAATAGTGCACTATACCTCGTCCTTAATAACACAGCAGATGGAAGCCTCCGATCGCCCGAAGGGTGAAAATGGGTGAAAAATAAAAAAGACTATTATCCAATCTATTTTTTTAAAAATTTTCATCTATTTTCATGCAAAATTCAGGCATTATTCGGGTTGAATAAGCCGGTCCAAAATAAATCCATAAAAACTGTCACCGCTGTCGGCAATAAAAATCCACCCCAGATGGGTCAGGCACATGGCACAAAAACTGACGCGCCAGGCATAGCCGGAAAACCAGGTGAATTCGGTTGAAGGCAATCCGGCATACCCGCAACCCTGGGCGGCTTTGAAACAACCGATTTCAAAAACAATGCCATGGGGATTGGCGAAGGTGTGCTGGTGCGACCCCTGGACGGTGATTCGTTCTGCCGGCCGGGTAATGGCCTGCCGGCACTGGCGACAAAGAATGTATTCCTCTTCATCGGGTGCTTGTTCCGGCGCTTCTTTTTCAGCCGATTCCGGCACGCTGCGGCCGTCTTTGTCGCGGGAACGCTCGCGAAGCAAAGGTGTCTGCAAAATCTCCATGGTTTCCATTTCACCGGTTCCCGTGGCAGGGTATTTCTTTCTTCCCGGATTTTCCCACTTAATCTATGCCCTTTTTACTTGAAGAGTGATTTTTTTAGAACCGCTTTATTGTATGCCCCGATAATGTCCCGGCGACTGATCACGCCCTCCAGACGGGAAAGATCTTGCGCGGACACAACAGGTAATACGGCAAAATCTTTTAAGCTGATCTTCTCCAGAGCCGCATATAGATTATCATCCAGAGAGACGGTCCCCAGATCGGTGGATGCTATATCTTTGGCAACAACCGGATCTTTGAGAAGCTCATCAAAAATGGCCTGTCTAAAATCATTAAATGTTACAATGCCGATCATTTTTTTTGGGGTCATTCCGCCAAATATTCCCTTAAGATAATCAGGAAATTTAATTTCATCAAATAAATCTTCTATTTTGTAATTGAACGTCCTGGGATGTTAATTATCCGAAGTTATTAAATAGATGAAAAATAAAGGCGCATTTCGGCTCTTAGTAATTGAAAATATTTGTAATTTCTATATATAGCGCCTGATGCGCATGTCAAGGGATAAATTGTTAATATCAGCCTGAATTATACAGGCGCGGCCTTAGATCCCGTTGGTGGCCATTTTTTTTGGATTGACGCCGGCCTCAATATAGGCTAATATTATTTTTTTTTGTGACACCCAGAGTCTTGACAACACCCAGAAAATACCTAAGTTACCATCAAAAGTGGGTCTTAGCTTCTTTGCTGCTAGATACTGAGTTTGGATTCAGGAGGTTTTAAATGCCGTTTTATGAGTTTCAGTGCCCGGAAGGTATCGTAACGGAAAGTCTGGTTCCAATGGATACAAAACACATCAAGTGCCCCCATTGCAACCGACGGGCTAAAAAAATCATGTCTGCCTGCTCCTTTAAGTTGGTGGGTGGTGGATGGTATGCGGACGGATATTCATCAACGCAGAAAGGCGCAGGTAAGAAGACCTCTGAGAGCGCCAAAAAAGAACCTAAAAAAACCGGTTAACACATCGAATGCCGGGCAGCCGCCGGTGTTCACGAAACCTCAACATCAGACCAGCTGACCCAAATGTGAAAGCAGCCCATCCATCGCTTCATTCTCTGTGTTTAATTGCATCCCTCCTGCGAATCTGTTCCAGGGGGGGTTGTTATTCTCGGATGTGAGCCGGTTTTGCTCCGGAACGATTCAGCAGCCATTCTCTCCGCACCCCATACATCTACTCTGATGATCTTGTGGCAACTAATGGTTAATCGTTGAACTCTTGAGGATTTCGGAGGTGAAAGGTGGTATCAAAATGTGAATATTCCAGTATTCGAATTCCCAATGATCCCAAGTATGCTACCGCAGCCGCCATCTATGTGTCTGAAATCGCCCGAGCGATCGGGTTGGAAGCTGCGGACCTAAAAGCCCTTGAAAACGGTATCATCAGCGCCATTACCGAATTGCTCAATTACTCCTTTGAACCTGCCGAAAACAGCACCCTGGAAATCACCTGCGAACGCATCCCCGAGGGCTTAATGGTGAGCTTGCGGGATAAAGGATTGCCCTTCGGCGCTGAAAGCTCAGCTGGCGGTCAACCCGGCATGTCCGAACCCTTTTTCCGGTTGGAAGAATATCTAGATGAAATTCAACTCAACAATCTGGGCCCGGACGGTAAAGAGCTGGTGTTAATCAAGCACTTGAAAAACAAGGATATTTCCGACTATTACGCTGCCTGCGATCTCGAGCCTTACGATCCTGCTGATGTGCCGATTGCCAGGAAACCCGGGGCATTCAAATGCCATGTGCGACGACTGGAAGCGAAAGATGCTGCCGAGGTATCCAAAACCATATACAAAACCTATGGCTATACCTATCCCCACGATTATGTCTACTATCCGGAAAAAATAATCGCCATGAATGACAGCGGTCGTGTTTACCCGGCCGTTGCGATTGCCGACGATTCAGAAATAGCCGGATACGGCGTATTTCAGATCTGGGATCAAAATCCGCAAATCGTTGAAATGGCCCAGGGCGTGGTCAAACCCAACTACCGGTCGATGGGATGTTTTCGCAATATCACCCGTCATCTGCTGGACAAGGCACGCAGCCGTGGTATCAAAGGTGCCTTCGGCGAGGCGGTTACCAATCACACGGTATCCCAACATACGATGCATGGATTTGAGTTTAAGGACTGCGGTTTGAGGCTGGGATTAATACCGCCGGATACTGTTTTTAAAGGAATGAACGCTGAAGTTTCTCAGCGGGTGAGCATGCTGGTGCAGTTTTTGTATCTGCAGCCACCGGTGGCGCCATCTCAGACTGTTTATGCGCCGGCGCATCACAGAGACATGCTTGCAGCGCTGTACCAGGAGCTGGGCGTTGCAATTGGGATAGAAAACACAACCTCACAGGAGCACAGCAATCCATCATCGCATGCTGAATTCAAAATTAAGCTGATCGGATCGATGCGGTATGCCCGTATAATCGTTGAGGCTTACGGGAAAAAATTCATTGCAGCGCTTAAAACTGAAGTCCGCGAGCTGTGCCTCAAAAAAATCGAAATTATAAATCTTTTCTTGAACCTGTCCGATCCCTTAACTGCCGCCACCACAGCACAAATCGAGAAAATGGGATTTTTCTTTGGCGGCATATTGCCGCATGGATTCAAAAATGGTGATGCCTTAATTATGCAGTATCTGAACAACGTGCCGATCACCTATGAGGACGTTGAAGTTGAATCCCCCATGGCTCAAAAGCTGCTGGCCTATGTGCGCAAGCAGGATCCGAACTTAAACTAAGATTTAGAGTTCACAGTTTAAAAGTTCAATGGCTCAATGCATCGGCTGCTGGCAACGTATTCCACGCTCCTTGCCAAAAGCGAGCAGCGAGAAGCCCGGAGCTAAAATTCCTGTCACCTGTCTGCCCGCCATAGCCTTTGTTGCGACGGCGGGACACCTTAAACCTATTTTGAAGGCGCAACATAATTCGCCACATAATAATCATCGATGATCCCTTCAGCCTTGAGCGATACGCCGAAGTCCCGGGCGGATTTTTTATCCGCAAAATGAGAAATCCGCACTTGGTACCATTTTTTATTGGCGCTGATGGCTTCTCGCCAATATGCATCCAAACCCTGTTTTTTAAGCTGTTCGACATATTTTTTTGCATAGGCCGGTTTGAGATATGCCGCCACCTGCAGGGTAAACGGGTCGGTGATAACTTCGGGGGCTTTTTCAACTTTCTGGACGACCGGCTTCTCAACCTTAATCAAATGCGAAACCGTGTTGATCACCAGGGCAATGACGGCTGCTGCCAAAACCGTGAGCAGAACGCCCGCCAGCACTCTTCTGGACTGCGTTGATTGCAAGGACCGGCGAATCAACTGTAAAACCCATATCGGTGCGGCCATGACATCCTCATAAAAGGTCTGCAGCACAGCCCCGGCTGATTTAAAAAATGATGGCCGCTTTGGCAGGGCTTGCGGCACAGCACCTTTATCAGAAGGCTGAACCGGGGGGTTGAAGCCAGCGCTCATTTTCTTTATGTCAACCGCATCCAAGCCTTCCAGGTGTGCATAGGCCTGTTGCAACAGTGGTTTGTTGCGCTTGCCAGGTGAAATCCAGCGCACACCAGCTGCAATGCCCCTTAAAATAGCAGACCGCTGGTCACTGTGTTCAATCGCTTGAATATAAATCTCCAGGGCCCACTCATCCGCCCGTCTTTCCTGCAGGAAAAGCGCTGCCAGATCATTGAGGAATTCGGCCGATATCTTTTCTTTGGACCCCAGTGCTCGCCGGTAGGTTTGCAACGCCGGAAAGTCAGTTCTTTCCAGCATCAGATAATAACGGGCCAATATCGCTTGGATGGCGGCATTTTGGGGTTGCGCACGGCCGATTCGGTAGACCAGTTCCTGGTGCTCTTCTCTCAGACCGCCGCGATTATCGGCATGCGCAATCCAGCTTTCGGCAACTTCCTCATCTCGCGGATTGGTGTACAGGTAAGATTCCAGGAATCTCTCAGCGGCATCGCTTTTGCTGGCGCGAGCCAGGTAGAAACGGGCAATACGCGCCCTTAATGGTACCGCCTTTTGCTTTTTGGTCACCGGAGAAATCAGAAAACTGTCGAAAACGGCCAAAGCGCACTGAAACCGGTTTTCAGCCTCAGCCATCATGCCATCTCTTTCAAAAATGCCGGCTTCTTGTATCAGGTGTTGTACGGTGCTCAGCCCCCACCGGTTGGAAATCCAGCCGATCAGAACAAACACCACAACCATAATGAGCATGACCGGTAAGGGTGTCCATGCAAGCCCGATTCGGTCCTGAAAGGAAGGCAGCACCCAGAGGCTGGCGGCACCGCCGAGAAAAACCGTCAGCCACAGTCGCGCGGCAATATGTTTAAAAAAAGCAAACATGGTTTGGTGTTTCGTGTTTGGTATTTGGTGTTTTGCCGTCCATCCGCAACCTTCAAATAGAATACTATAACTTTTCTAAAATTTGAAACGCTCAGCCTATTTTATTCCGGTGGTAAATCTTCCTCCTTAATCGCAGACTTGTCTGAAGATTCAACAAAAGGTCGACCGACCGTCTTTGGGGCGGGTTCGTCTCCCTTTTGCAGGGTGGCTTCATCCATGATCTCTGTTGCGGATCTGCCCGTCACCGTTTCGGTGGGTTGAACCGGTACATTCGAAGCCGTCTGCCCCGCCCGCAAGGCTACTTTTACCTTATTTTTCACCCACGGACCTGCAATTGCCCCGTTAATCGGATCCACGGTTGCAAAGTGGATATCGGATGGGATGACGAATTCCCGGGCCGGTTCCCCGCTCGTGGCCTTGATCATGAAATCCGCCCAGATAGGCGCCGCTCCCCGACCGCCCGTAATGCCGACTCCGTTTATATCGCGCATGCGGATACCGCGATCATAACCCACCCAAACGCTAACGCTTAACGTCGGCGTGAACCCGGTAAACCAGGCATCGCGATAATCATCGGTGGTGCCGGTTTTACCGGCTGCCGGCAGATCGAAACCCAGCCTCCGGATAACCCGTCCGGTGCCGCTGGCCAAAACGCCGCGCATCATATCAACAACCTGATAGACAATGCTAGCATCCAATGAGCGCTGACCACGAACGATATGCTCCTCCAGCACCCGGCCCAGGGGGTCCTCCACCCGCCGGATCCAGAACGGTTCGTGCTGAACGCCGCCGGTTGCAAATGTGGAAAAGGCCGCCGCCATCTCCAGCGGACTCACGCCGGAAGTACCCAGTGCAAGAGAATAAACGGGTGACAGTGGACTGGTAATTCCACAGCGACGGGCCACATCGATCACTGCTTCGGGCCCGACGCGTTCAACCAATTGCGCCGCGATGGCATTCACACTCTCCACAAGAGCCTGCTTTAAGATCATAGGTCCCTCGTATTCACGCCCGAAATTTTTGGGTTGCCAGTCGGGAGCACCGACGACCGGAATGGTTATGGGCTTGTCCACGAAAACACTGGTCGGCATCAATTTTAGTTTTTCGAATGCCGCATAATACAGAAAGGGCTTAAAACCGGATCCGGGCAGGCGGTTATTTTCGACAGCACGGTTAAATTCGGTTTCAGAATAATCTCTTCCCCCGACCATGGCTTTGACGGCACCAGAGGTACCTTCAACAGCCACCAGCGCACCCTGCGGATGCAAAACAGATTGGGTGGAGCGCGGTTTATCTGCGTCGGCAATCCCCAACAGTTGGTCGAGCTTTAGCAGCCCCCTTTGCAAGGATTCAATGGCCCAGGCCTGCTGCTGGGGATCCAAAGTGGTGCTGACTTTTAGCCCGCCATGGTAAACCACTTCCGGGCCGTAACGCGCTTCGAGGTCATGTAAAACCAGATCCAGAAAGTAGCTGCCCCTGGGTGTGCCGGCTGTAAGGGGTGCCAGTTGCAGATGGGCCTGCGCAGCTGCTTCTGCTTCTTCGGCCGTAATGTAGCCGACAGCAACCATGCGCGCCAGCACCAGCTGCTGTCTTTTTTGGGCCCGATCAAAATAGCGGTAGGGGTTATAACGGGTGGGCGATTTGGGCAGACCGGCCAGCAGCGCTGCTTCAGCCAGATTGAGTTCCAGGGCCGGTTTGCCGAAAAAGGATCGAGCCGCCTGCTCAATTCCATAAGCCCCGACGCCAAAGGGTATTTGATTCAAATAGGCTTCTAAAATTTCACGCTTGCTGTATTGGGTTTCAATTTGCAGCGCCACCAACAGCTCGCGAAACTTGCGCATATAGGTTCGCCGGTAACTGAAGAACAGGTTTTTGGCAAGCTGCTGGGTAATCGTTGACGCCCCCTGTATTTTTCCCTGCTCGAAAAGTGTTACCCACAAGGCTTTCAGCGTACGTAGCTTATCAAGGCCGTGATGCTCCCAGAACCGGTGATCTTCGGTGGCAATCACCGCCTGAATAAACTTAGGCGAAATCCGATTAAGGGGAACGACTTCCCTTCCGCCGATGATCATCAACCTTTCACCGGTGGAAGCAAAAATTTCCGTCGGGGGCGTTTCGATAATACGTCCGAGGGGATCCGGCACCCGTGGCAAATCGCGCAACGCAATGAAAAACAACCCCGCCGACAGCAAAGCGCCCAAACCTGCCAGCGCGAGCGCCAGATATAGAAAGGTACTGCACCGGCGCATCCATACGGCAAACATATTCATTAACGTGTCCAATGCTGTTTTCGTTCTTCGGGCTGGTCGGGTGCCTCGTCCTGATGCAGGCCTTCAAGATGTGCCCGCAGCCGCCAGACCGCCCATTCCTGGCCCTGAACGACTAAAACCCGACGCTCGTTATTGGCAAAGAATTCAAAACCCAGTTCGATGAAGCCGGCCTGGGTTTCATCCGAAATGCCAACACGCACAATTTGGCCGGGTGCCGCCAGCAACAATTCAGGATGCGGCAGCATACTGTGACGGGCTTCTTCGTGAAAAGATTCAAGGGATTCAAAAAATTGATCAGCCGTATAGATACGATTTCGAAAATTCGGTAGCTCATCCAATGATTCCGCAAGGGGCACTTCACCGCGCTGCAATTGGGACAGCAGCACCGAGTTCAGTTCGAGTTGCCGCAGGACGCGATTGTCGCCGTCCAGCAAATAAACCGTTAAACCGCTGCCGGATTTTTCGAAATACGTCCGCCGCCACTGCCCTTTGCTGACAAATGTCAGCAAATCAAGCGGCGCAATAATTTCCCGGGCGATCGTGGGTGCCAGACGCACGTAAAGCTGGCGGAAATGATCGGCTGACAGCATAACCCCGTTTTCGGGCGTAACACTGGCGGCGATCTGAGTAAAAGAGGCTGCGCTGCGGGCTTCACGCTGCAATGCCTGACGGTCGGTTATGATTTGTTCCAGGGTTCGCTGGGCTGTGCGGGTTTGATGGCTTTTTTCCCAGATAGAGCCGGATTCGGGTCGTTCTGAATTCGTGGTAATCAGATAGGATCCTAAAAACCGTTCGATCCAATCAAATCGGAGCTCCAAAATAAAAACGGCGCAGATCAGGGTAAAAATCAAAAGAGAGCGCAGGGCAAACATTCTTTTGCCCCATTCTTTAAAATCGCTTGGCTCTGCCCAGTCGGTCATGATAAGGATGTGGGGATAGATTCAACGTTAATTTAAAGTCATTTGATTGTATATCGTTATATTCTAAAAAAACGAGCCCATAGTGTCAAGATAACGAAAATGATGGTTTCCATAAAAACCAAATACCTGGTTGCTTTGACCTTATGCGGCTGGCTGGTGTTGCCGTCCACCCGCAGCCTCGGTGCCGTGATCGTTTACGATCGGGTGACAACCGTCAACACGCCTGTTTATCTAAAAGTGTTGACCAAGGGCAGAATTTTTGCCGACGGCGGCCGCCTGGTTGAATTTTTTCTGGATGAGGAATCCCTGGGTAAAAATTTAACCGGCGGTGATGGTTACGGATACCGAAAATACATACCGCAGCGCGCCGGCATCATTAAGGTGCGGGCCACTTCAAACGGAGAAAGCGGTAATGGGATCGTTTTGATAGTGAAAAAAAGTGAAAAGGCGATTCTTATTGAGATCGAAGGCGGCTTAAAAGATGCGCTCATCTCTGATATCGCTGCCGCTGCCGGTCGCCAAGCGGTCGAAGAGATGCTTAAAAAATACCGCGTGATCTACCTGAGCCGAAATACCGGAGTGCGTATGGCGCGAACCTGGTTGGATGAGATGAAATTTCCGGATGCACCCGTATTGCGCTGGAAGGGGGCTCAAACGCTGAGCGCTCTCAAAGAGAAAGGCATTCAACTTTATGCCATCATCGGTGCAGCCGGGGTCATCGAAGCAGCCGCCGACCATGTTGAAAAACGGTTTAGTTTTGATAAAACGCAGAATGGGCAGACCGTCAATGACTGGCAGGAATTAATGAAAGCGTTGCCGAAAAATAGCACCGGAAATTCACAAAAGAACCAAAAGGCATCTAAACCTTGAAAAAGCTTATTGCGCTGCTGATTGCCTCTCTGATCCTTTTTTTAAGCTGTGCCCATCAGCAAAATTTAACGCCGGAAGAAACGGAGAAGTATCGCAAAGCTCGGATTAGATATAAGCGGGGTCAAAGCGGCGGGCCTTAGTATTTGTCGCCGAGATATTTTAGCGTCTAAAAACGAAGACGAAATCGACAAATACTGCTAATCGTTGGATTCGTCCTTGTACGCGTTTTCGATCTTCTTTGTTAGTTTCTGCTTGCTTTACTTTGGGCCCAGGTATTTGTGAATTTTTCCGTCAGCCGCAACGGCATATATGGCACCGTTGTTGCCCAGGGCAATGGATGCCAGACCGTTTCCGTGAAAATTTGTATCCTGGCTGCGGGTTGACAGATCGTAGCTGAAGGTCATCATAGCGCTGGTTGAAACATATACACGATTTTGGGTTGCCGCCGGTGAGGCATAGGTTTGACGCGGCAAACGAAATTGCGACCTCGCATCGTTGACGAGGTTCCCATCCTGTTGATCCAGTACGATAATATAATCCTTAGCGACGACAAAAAGGTAAGAATCGGTGGCTGCTGGTGTCGCCAGAACCGGACGGCCGGCATTATATGACCAAATTTTTATGCCGGTTTCCATATCATGGGCCAGCACGGAGCCGTCTTGCCGTCCAAAGACCATTGAACCATTGGGCAGGAGAACTGTAGAGGAATGTTTTTCATAGGGGTGAAATTCTCGCCAAACACTGATGAGTTCATCATCCCATTCAAAAGCACCCACGTTGCAAAGATTATCTGCAATCGCAATCAACGGTAAGTTTCGACCTGTAAATACAGCCACTGTGGGGTCAACGAATATATCCGGAATTTGTTTGCCGCCATTGGCGGTCTCAGGCGTAAATACAGAAGTAAAATCCCATAACGCTGCAAGGGAATTGACCACATCTTCACTGCGGGCCTGCAATTCGGTACTGCCCCACTGACAGGTTCCCAGGGATTCACGATCAAGCAACTCAACTGCCTTATCCCTGTCGCGCAGTGCCAGAAGCGCTCCCTGCGGATTTCCATTAACGAATACCGTCACGTAGATAAATACGAGCGTGTCTTCGCCCCAGACCAGGATTTTAGGAGCACCGGATGTAAACCCGTCATCACGAATGGCATATGACCAGCGGATCCTGCTAAATTCGTCAACTTTATGGAGGATACTTCTTATTCGACCGTCCGCACCTCGCTGATTGGCGACGATATAGATGTTGCCGTTTGTAGCAATTGCAGGTGATGATATGATGGCTGTCGCCTTTGATCCGGAAGCAAAGGATCGACGCCAGCGCTCCTTGCCATTCTCTGAATTAAGCGCCACCAGTTCGCCGTCCACCGTGCCGAAATAAATCACCTCGCGGCCGTCGGAATCAACGCCAATGACCGGTGAAGAGGTCGTGATGTTATAGGGGTTTGAAGTCCAAGCGGAAGAGACCGCAAAACCGCTTTTCACCGCAAGGTAGCCATTACCGGTTAAATCGCCTTGAAAATTTCTCCAGCGCGGCAAACCGTGCGCGGCACAGCCAACCAGGATAAACAGGCACAGCGTCCAAACAGCATTGCGCAACAGTAGCGACATGTAAAAATCCTTTCTCAGAGAAATTTACAGCAGGGTGGACTACCTTGTAAACCGGGCGGGCCTGTATGTCAATATTTTCTTTATATTCGAGTGATTAAGGTTAAATACGATGTGATTAAACCAGCGGATAACCGGCCGCTTTCCAGGCCCCTACGCCTCCTTCGAGAACTTTTACAGCGGTGTAGCCATCTTTTATCATTTTTTCCGCCTGACCGACGGCACTCGCTTCTTTAGGTCAAGCGCAGTAGAAAATAATTTCCTGGTTTTTATCCAACGCCGGCAATTTTGCCAACAGTTCAGAAAATGACAGCGCCCCTGCTAGATGATTCTTCTTAAATTTTTCGGGATCATCATAGGCACAAACAAGCAGCGCCTGTCCGGAAGAAACTTTTTGCCGGGCTTTATTGGGTGAGATTCGAATCGGCTCGCTCATTTTATACCTCCATCGAATTTTGTGCGCGGGTTAATTTATAGCGTTCAACACAGGTAAAATAGTCAGAATTATCTGAGAATCAACGGTAAAATTTCAATTGATCGGAAGGGGTCGCTAACAATGCATGGGGCATAGCGCATAGGGCAAAAGGTTGGAAAGCAGAGGGATTGCACGGCAACTGATCTGCACTGCGCTCCATGCATTCTGCGCTTTGCCGTCTACCACTGCCGATAATGATAATGCCCGCAATGAAGATTGTACAGCAATTCGACAGAAAATAGCAATGCGAGGGCTGAATAAAAAATCCACATGAGAATAAGAATCACCGAACTCAAAGACCCGTATAACACACTGACTTCAGTGATGCGACTGATGTACAGACTAAAGAGTTGGCGGGCAATCAGCCACAACAGGCAGAAAACAATTGCGGAAAACAGACGGTACCGAAACCGTATTTTAACATTCAAAAAAAGCTTAATGGTAACCAGAAAAAAGACGATCAGAACCACAGAAGATAACAGGTTGAGCCGGTGGGAAGTCAAAATCGGCATCGCCAGTTGATAGATCTGATTCACATATGGGGTATTGTTTATTGCACTCAGAACATGAGACCCCACCGTAGACAAAATAATCCAGATGAAATTGGACATAAAGAAAAGCAGACCGGCAAAGACGCTGATGATGACATAAAACGCCTGGCCAAAAACCAGATGGCGTGACGGCAGCTGGAATATTTTGCGGTAGGACGTTTCAAGCGATTTGATAAAAAGACCGCTGATGAGCGGCAGCATTAAAAAATTAATGGCCTTAAAGGATCTGTAAGCATCCGGGTCAATCACATGGGACTTAATCCAACTCTTTGATACAAACGGGATGATATGGTTGATCTCTTCGGCCAGAATTTCCGAAATATTGCCGGCCCAGGCAGCATTGGTTATGAAAAATCCCTTCACAAGATCGAAAATCACTATGCTGAGAGTGCTAAATGGAATGATGGAAAGCAGAAAAACAAATGACACCGACAAAGACAGCGACACACAGTCATCCTTGAAAAACTTGTTTACCGAGGCCACAAACAAAGGGTACCCCGGAATCTGTAATCGCATGACCCGTGTCTTCATGATTGCTACCGGCTAGCCACTTCTGCCAGCGTCCCTGATCCCCCCTGGAAATCTTGGGCCGAGATTAACTCTCCGTTAATTCGGCTGTTAGATCCTCGCGGATATGATATTCTAATGATTTTATGTTGGGAAAAAGATCTACTAAAATTTGTTTTGATTTTTCGATGCTGCTGATCGCCCGAAACATTTTGTTGTTTTCGGTCTTGGTCAAATCCAGCTGTCCGCTAATTTCGTCAATGTCATCCAGAATGAACTCCAGCTCGTTGATGACTCGTAAAAAATCTTGAGCCTCCATAGCATCCTCCTTTTTTAGAGTCCCCCCACGCTCAAGAGAAAATATCGGCAGTCACACCGAAAACTTGAGTGATTTTATGGCACTATTCTGGGTTCGGGTAGAAGAGAAGCTTTAATAAAATAAATAGATATAAGGTTTTATTTAACAGGTTAGGTGGAAGGCGCCGGCCACATCCTTCCCCTCATCCACCAAACGATTAAAGGTCGTGGTGGCATCGGCAGTTGTCTGGGCAATGACTTTGATCTGACGGTTTTCCAGGGTTTGTCGAACGGCTTCCGGCACGCGCATGTTTCCGGCATATCCGGTGCCGATAACCAAAATTTTTGGCTTGGCATCCAGGATATCATCAATATCATCGGTAGCCAGACGATGCCCCTGCTGTCGCCACCAGTTCCCGATAACCTCTCCGCGGATAATCTTAAGATCCTTGTGGTAGCGGGTTCCCTTTATGGTCATGTGGCTGCCGGTGGCATATTGATCAATCATTTCAGCCTCTCGTTTGGTAGAATTGCATTTTATTGAGGATCCGTTCCTTACCGACACACAACCTAAGATCTTGAAAAAATAAATCAAGTCATGCCAAACGCGGCGGCCAAAATTGCTTTCCAGAGGGTTTTGTGATTTAACAAATGCATCACATTTCTTTAAACCCATATCAGGAATACATGGGCGACATGGTGTCCAAACCATCTTCGAAGATCGATTTAAATATACGAGCGCCATTTGATCAAGCCTACTGGGTCGTACCCGACCAGCTGATGGCCGGTTATTATCCGGGAACGGCACTGGGCCGGGAGGGTCATTTCCAGTTAAACGCGCTGCTGCAATGCGGTATTCGCCATTTTATCAATCTGATGCAGAGCGATGAAACACGCTGGTACGGCAAACCGGTAATTCCCTATGAAGCCCAAACACGAAAACTTGCCCGCAAACTGGGCTGTGCGGTGTCATTTGATCGATTGCCCATAAAAGATATGGGTATTCCTACCCGTTTTGAGATGACCCGTATTTTAGACAGGATGGATCAAAAAATTACAGCCGGCCAGCCCGTTTACGTTCATTGCCTGGGTGGCGTTGGCCGCACCGGTACGGTCATCGGGTGTTATCTGGCTCGGCATGGGTATGCCAGCGGTCACCGGATTCTACAACTGATCCAACAGCTGAGACAGCATACAGCAACGCACGACCGTTCAGCCCCTGAATCCAGCCTGCAAATCGAACTGGTGCTTTCATGGGTGGAGGGAGAATAGCGTGCAGAAGCACAAAAACCTGGAAGCAGCGCAGATAACCGATCGTCTGGCACAGGTGGAGGCCGTCGAGGTCAGAATGAATGAAGTCCTGGCACCTTACACCAGCTACAAAATCGGTGGGCCCACGGCGGTATGGATTGCACCCAGAACCGAAGCCGGTGTCGGAGAAGTGCTGGCAATTGTCCATGCTGATGCCATACCGCTGTTTATCATGGGTCTGGGTTCCAATTTGCTGGTTTCAGACTATGGTTGGCCGGGAGTAACACTTTATCTGGGTTCTAACATGAGCGGCTGGAATTTTGAGGGACCGATTGCCACAGTTTGGGCGGGAACCCCTCTGCTGGATCTCATCGGGCATGCCGTCGACAACGGCTTCGGAGGTATGGAGCTTATGGCAGGCATCCCCGGCAGTGTCGGCGGAGCCTTGCGCATGAATGCCGGCGCTTTCGGTCAGGAAATTGCGCAAACTGCCCTCCAGGTCAAAGGCTTTCGTTTAGATGGCACGCCATTTGTGGCAAAACGCCAAGACATAAATTTCGGCTACCGCCAGGTTCCGGATCTGGAGCAGGTGGTCCTGACATCCGCAATATTCCGCTTTGAGCAAACCGAGGCTGCAACGCTCAGGCAGCGCATGAATGATGTTCTGGCTTTGCGCGCTAAAAAGCAACCTCTAGACTATCCTTCCTGCGGTAGTGTTTTCAAACGCCCGCCAGGGTATTACGCGGGTGCGCTGATCGAAGAAGCCGGCTTGAAGGGCGAGCGTATCGGGGGTGCCATGATCAGTTCCAAGCACGCCGGATTTATTCTTAATACGGAAAATGCCAGAGCGACCGACGTTCTGGGTCTGATTCGCAAAATCGAAAACAGAGTCTGGCAGCGGTTCGGAGTTAAGCTGGAAAGAGAAGTAAAACTGATCGGTGAATTTGACGGTTAAACGGATGGCAGAACCGTTAGATTTTGCCTGAGAGCTCCCGCAGCATGCTGCGGGATTTCGCGTCTAATTTTATTATTTTAAGGTGCTCAAAAGGCGGAAGATTAGAATGAAATGTTAGGTATGAGTAATTAAACGTGTTTGTAAACGCTTAGATTTTGGTTCAGGGCAAGGCAAAATTGGATTCAAAAGCGGAGCGTACACGCAAGTACGCGAGTATTTTGAATCCAATTTTAACACCGCCCTGGGCCGAAAGATGGGTGTTTACAAACGCGTTTTAGTCGGAGTCCTCCCAGGAAATGCACTCCACCGGACACGTCTCGATTGCCTCTTCAATGCAATCTTCCGGACCGCCTTCAGGTAGGATGACTTCTGCTTTTTCCTCTTCTTCATTAAATGTAAAAACTTCGGCGCAAAGTTCAACGCAGCTCTCACAGCCGATGCATTCATCAGAATCAATAACGACTCGTCGGGCCATGGTTTGATCTCCTTTCATGTATTGCTGACAAGGTGTAGTGTCATATCAGGGAAAGCCTAAGATAATATCTGCAGAACTAAAAGCAAGTGGATTGACATTCATTTTAAATTAAGATTCATTGATGTTTTTGAGGAAAAAGACCATGCGCAAAAAGAACACCGTCAAACACAAACATCATAGCACTTCGTGGCTCGCCAGCCATTCAATGATTGTCAAGCGGTTGAATTTAAAACCGGATGAATCGTCGTGCTTTCGGTATGACATTTATCCTTAGACCGCCCGAAAAGAGACCGATATGAAACTCTTCAACATACTGGCAATTCTGATAACCCTCTCAGCGGGTTTCAGTTACATCAATCATCGTTTTATCCGGTTACCAACGACCATCGGGATTATGATAATTTCTCTCCTGGTTTCGCTCGGGTTGATCGCATTGGGAACGCTCGGATTTGGGCTCGAAGATGACGCCCGCATCTTACTGAAAAGCATTGACTTCGATGAAACCCTGCTGCACGGAATGCTCAGCTTTTTGCTGTTTGCCGGAGCCCTGCATGTCAACCTGGTGGACCTGTCGCGGCAAAAATATATCATCAGCACGCTCGCCACGCTGGGTGTAATCGGATCCACCTTTATTATCGGATTGGCCAGCTGGTGGGTACTGGGCTGGCTGGGTATCGATTTGCAGTTTATTTACTGCCTGTTGTTCGGAGCTCTGATTTCACCGACTGATCCCATCGCGGTCATGGGTATTTTGAAAAAGGCCGGAGTGCCTGCAAGCCTCGAAACAAAAATTACCGGCGAATCCCTGTTTAACGACGGGGTTGCGGTGGTGGTCTTTCTGGTCATCCTGCAGATCGCCACCGGCACCCAGGCCGTCTCCGTAACGTCTGTGACAGCTCTGTTTATAAAGGAGGCGCTCGGCGGCCTGATTTTTGGACTGATCATCGGGGGTGTTGCCTATTGGATGTTGAAAAGTGTGGAAAACTACCAGGTTGAAATTCTGATTACCCTGGCTCTGGTAACTGGTGGATTTGCGCTTGCCGATACGTTGCACCTATCCGGGCCGATTGCCATTGTAGTGGCCGGGCTGCTGATCGGCAATCATGGCCGGATGCTGGCCATGTCCGAAGAGGTCCGCGATCATCTCGACAAATTCTGGGAACTGGTTGATGAGATCCTGAATGCTGTTCTGTTTGTCATGATCGGCCTGGAGGTTTTGATTCTGACCTTCAATCGGTCCTATTTTTTGGCCGGAATCATCCTCATTCCGCTTCTGCTGGTTGTGCGTTTTATCTGTGTGGGCGCTCCCGTGGTGATCCTCAAACGCTTTCGCACCTTCAGCCCGCATGTCATTAAAATCATGACCTGGGGCGGTTTGCGCGGCGGCATATCGGTGGCGCTGGCCCTGTCTTTGCCAGCCGGTTCAAACCGAGAAGCCATTCTGGCGGTTACTTATATGATTGTGGTTTTTTCCATCATCGTCCAGGGATTGACCATCGGCAAACTGGTGAAGGCAGATAAAGGACTCGATCCTGAGGGGTAAAGACAATGAATTGTAATAAAACTCCAGATTTTGTTTGCGGGCCCCCGCAACAATGTGCGGGATTTCACATCTAAGTTTATGTAAATTAAGGTGTTCAAAAGGCGCGATTCGATGAGTATTTTATGCAGCGACTGGGGAAAAAGGGGCTCCCTGTCGCTGCCCGCAACGCAGCCATCGGACAAAATATGGCGTTTTATTCGAAGCGCTCTTCTTTCCACGGATCCGCCGTATTGGAATAACCCCTGCTTTCATAATATCCGGGATCATCCGCCTCGGTAAACCGGATCCCTACGATCCATTTCACACTTTTATAAAAGTAGCGATCCGGGATCAGTGCACGCACGGGCGCACCGTGGGGCCTGGACAGCCGTTTTCCAAAAAATTGATGCGCCAGAATGACATTTTCCTTGACGGCTTCGTTGAGCGGAATATTGCTCGAGTACCCGGCATGTCCTTCGAGGATAACATATTGTGCGCTGCTCATGACGCCAGCCTTTCGCATGATTTCCGTGATGCGAATACCGGTCCATTTGGAATCCAGCAACGTCCATCCGGTTACACAGTGCACATCACAGGTCAGATTTACCTGACTTAAGCCCATCAAACTTCGAAAATCGATAGTTTGCGGTTGTTTAACCTGGCCACTGATTTTCAGCTGCCATTCGTCGATGTTGCCGGGCCCGGCCGCACCTCCCATGGGCACCAGAGCTTTGACCGCATGCTGCCCCGGCGGAATACGGGGACGCCCGTCCGGTCTCAGATCGGCAGCCCAGGCTTGGTTTTCGGCATCAGTGAGTTTCACAAACAAACCCGGCAGACCGATGGAAACCAGACTACCGCCGGCCAGGGCCATAAAATCCCGTCGGGTTATTTTCGTTTGCGTGTTTGGCATGTTTACCTCGGTGATTGACCATGGTTTTCTTGTATAAATTGATACAAAAATAATATTAAGGCTCGAATCTCCCGCTGGCAACCCGTATGCATTTTGTACGAAGCTGTAAAAGGACTGTTGCGGGTTTGAGCCTGTGGCGTCAATTGACCGCTGGCGCAGACCCCAAAACCATTGCGTTATGTGTCTTGATCTGCTACCCTGCCCTCTTATTTTAGTCCGATAATGGACCCCACATAAAATCCTTTAAGGAGAGATGATAATGGCCGAAGAACAACAGCAATTGACCGACATGAAGCTGGACCGCGGCAATCTTTATAAAGAGGAAACCTTTACCGATCTTAAAGTGGGCATGATCAAGCGCATGACACCCGTCAAGTCCGATGGTTCCGTGGACAAAACCCGCAAATCCGTCTTCGTCGCGCACACGTCTTTGATGACCCCCGGCGGCCCTTTGCCGTTGCAAGCCGTCATTCAGGCCAAAGATCTGCAACAGGCGATAAAAAAATTTCCGGATGCCATGAAAACCGCTATGGATCGACTCGCTGAAGAAGCCAAAAAATATCAGGAACAGCAAGGGAATCGTATTGAAAAGCCGGATTCCCGGATTATCGTGCCCGGCCGGTAAGAGGCACCCTCAAAAAAATGAAAATCGAGCCCCGCATCTATCCCGGTCCCACTTTATTTAATTTTAAAGTAAATTCAACGACTTAAATTTGTGATAGCAGCTACACTAGTTTTTTTCATAGTTACTAGAAACGATAGGATTAACATCTAGTTTATTATCCCAAACCACTTCGAGAGCCCCGTGTGCCCTGCTAGTTTTAGCGATCCTGTTGAAATAATTTTCTGATAACCTTTAGGACTTATAACAACAAAGGGTGCAAGCTAAATATGAAGTCCTTTTTTAAAAAATTTTCAGGCAAATCACCTCTGTCACATGAAAATGAGGGCGATGAGCTGTTTGCAGCCGATCTCTGGGGCAAGGCCAAAATCGAATATGAACGCGCCCTGCAAAAATTAGAGCGCACTGAGGCCCCGGACCCTGATTTTAAGACCAGGCTGCAGAACAAAATAGTCTCGGCAAGCGAAGCGCTTGCTCGCGGCCATAAACGCAGTGCCGACGACATGCTCGATGCCGGCTTTTATGACGATGCGCGGGAGTTATATCTTCTGGCTCTTGAGCTGACCCAAGATCCAGCACTTCAATCCGAACTTGAAGAAAAGCAAAAACTCCTCGATTTCCAGATGAATAAAAACATTGCAGAATCGATACCGGAAAAGGATGCACCACCCTTTGAAGATGATGACCTCGCGTCTGAAACTGACGAATCGGACGCGCCGCAACTGGGCGAAGCGGAAGACGAAACCTTTGGCGCATTGTGCGGCGCATTGCCCGATGCGGTTCAAAAAGCCTACCTGAGCTACGGCGCAAATTTTAAAAGGGGCTATTTGGCATTAAACCGGGGAGATTTTTCCAATGCAGCCGACTACCTGAACCGGGCCATGTCGGAAAATCCGGCAGACGATAGTTTTATCCCGCTGGAGCTGGCTACAGCCTATCTAAACCTGGACAGATATTCAGAGGCGCAGCAATTACTCGAAACGGTGTTAAATAATCAACCGCAGACCCTACCCGCCTACCAGCTTCTGTGTGAAATCTTTTGGGAAAAAAACGAATTTGACCGTGCTCAGGCCCTCCTGGACCAGGTGCCTGCTGAGCTAACCGAATCTGTGGCGGTCTATCTTTTAAAAGGAGAATCCCTGTTTCGCGGGGGAAAATACAGGGAAGCCAAGGCATTTTATAAAGCATTTTTAAAGCAATATGGTTGGGATGAGCGCATTGCCCGGGCGCTCGCCAGAACCCATGAGGCCCTCAATGAGCTGGCCAACGCCCGTAATTTATACCGAGAGATGATGGCCCAATGCCGCAGCTGTCGTGCACGCATCGACCCGTTTATCAAGGAACGCTACGCCGATCTTTGTTATGATTCCGGCATGCTGAACAATGATATCCTTGAGCTTTATCTTGCCCTGGCACAGGAGGTCCCTGCCAAGGCTCCCGAATATTATGAAAAGGTCAGCCGCATTTATGCTGCCCTGGGAAATAAAAACGAAGCCGCCCGATTTCAGGCAATTGCCGAAAAAATTGTCCAAAAGTAGAAATAGCTTCATTTTTACTTCCAAGAACACCCCGTTAAAACGCTAAGGTTTTTGTAAGAATCTTTACAAGCAGGGTATCTTTGTATTGACTTAAAAATTCGGGTTCGTGTCCGAGGAAAAAATATGGCCAACGAGTACCTGATCCAGATACACAACTATATCAGTGAAAAAATCGTTTCCGCTGAAAACCAAAAAACTGAGGCCCAAGAACGAAATGATAAGCCTTCACAAAAATTTTATGAGGGCCAGTTAGCGGAATGGCAGCAGATGCGCGACTATCTGGCTGAGAAGGTGGATCTGAAAACCCAAAAATATTTCTAAAATCGGCTTTGCAAGCCAATTTTAAATTTCGAAATTTAAAATGGCTTATATATACTTATTAGACATATACAAATTGATTGATCAAAGGATTGCAGACGCGCGGGCTGCCATGGATGATGGTTCCGCTGATCCCAATGAAACCAAGTTCCAGGAAGGTCGCATCAAAGCCTTGGCGGATTTTCAGGATTATCTGGCCACCAACTTTAATCCCAAGCTACCGCGCCGCATAAGGGAATCAATGCAAACCAAAACCGAATAGATTTTCAAAATGACCTTTATTCCTGATTTTCGACCCCCATCGAAGGAAGCGGCAAGTGCCCTCTGGTTCATATACGACCGCGGCCGGCTGCTGATAAAAATTCGGAACGACAGCTGCACCATCCCTGAGACATCGGATCTAGAGCCCTATCAACCCGCCGTTTTTCACAAACAGTATCTGGGCACTCTGGACGGCCGCCCCTGTTACGCAGCCGAAATCACCGGCGACAACCAAAAGAAGATGGATCTCGAATTCAGAGACTTGCGGGCATTATTCGGCAAATTGGAAGAAAATTTGATCTGGATCGCCGGTCGCGCAAACCAGTTGGTCAACTGGAATCAACTACACCAATTTTGTGGCAGCTGTGGAGAACCCACCGAGTTTAAAACCGAGGAGCGGGCCAAAATTTGTCCCCAATGCGGCCTGACAAATTATCCCCGTCTATCACCGGCTGTCATTGTGGCTGTTTTAAAAGATAATAAAATTTTGCTGGGTCGCAATAAACGGTTTAAATTGCCGTTTTACAGCGTTCTGGCCGGTTTTGTGGAACCGGGCGAAACCCTGGAGCAATGTGTCAAAAGGGAGATCCGCGAAGAAGTCGGAATAGCGGTAAAAAATATCCGCTACTTCGGCAGCCAGCCCTGGCCGTTTCCGGATTCATTGATGATTGCCTTTACAGCCGAATATGCGGGCGGCGATATCACTCTTGATGGTTTCGAAATCATCGATGCCGCCTGGTTTAAAAAAGACAACCTGCCCAAAATCCCGCCTAGGATCAGTATTGCGCGTCAACTTATTGATTGGTTCATCCAAAACTGTTAGAACCGATCTAAAATCTATCTACCAAACCGCCACTTTTGAACACCATAATCTCCATAAAGGTAGATGTGAAATCCCGCACAGAGCTGCGGGAGCCCTATGGCAAAATATAAAGTTTTTATACTTCCAAAGTTTAACGGATATTGTTCCATTTTCTTGGTGGAACGTCAAATTTTGATACGCAGAGATTCAACAGATTCCAGCAAGACCGCAGGAATTCTCATTTAGAATTGACACCGATCAAAGGTGCCGCAAAATCGTGCTGTTATCTGGCATGGTAGAGGCGGATATTGAAGGTGTATTCTTGGTCCAGGTAGCGAATTTGAAGAAGAATGCTGGCGATGGAATGTGAGGGATTGTCATGGGCCCTGAAGGCCCGGTTGATCAGTTTACGCGTTTCCAGGGGCTCCAGGTGATCGAAATCCGAATCCGGCCGCTTTGAGAAATCGGCAAAATCGGTTAAGATCGGTTTGGCGGCAGGCTTGCCCTGATAATCCGTCACCGTGCGTTGCATGAAACGATCCGGATACCGCTTGCGAGCAGCAGTTTTCCCCGACTCGGTGGCGCTGCATCCGAAAAACAAGACGCACAGAGCGAGGCACACCATCATGAAATCGATAGGGTCTTTTCTCAGGGATCACTTCCGATAGATAAGTGCTTTGACATCCAATAGTTTATCGGCTGTTTCGGTGCAAGTCGCTAATTTTATATTGAATTTTTATAAACGAATTTTTACATATTATAAGAAGGACCATGTGTATGATACATGTCATTGCCACCATTGAACTGCAGCCCAATACGAAAGAGCGCTATCTGAAGATCTTAAAAGAAAACGTGCCGAACGTCAGGGCCGAAGCCGGTTGTTTAGAATATGCCCCGGCCGTTGACGTCGATTCCGGCTTACCGTTCCAGAAGGCCATTCGCGAGGATGTCGTGATCATTGTCGAGGCCTGGGAAAGTCTTGAACACCTTGTCGCGCATCTTAAAACGCCTCATATGCAATCATACCGCGATGCAGTTGCAGCGTATGTCAAGAAGGTCAGCGTACAGGTCATGGCGCCGGCGTAGGCATTTTAGGCATTCGTAAATTTTGTCGCTTTATTATTAGAATTTTCGAAATCACTTCTCATCCGGAAAGCCCGGGAGGGACCACCGAATGTGCGGCCGATTTGTGGGATACCGCCAACTGGATGAACTCAAAGAATTCTTTCCAATTGACCGTGCCAATTGCGATGTGACGGCCAACTTTAATGTGGCGCCGACACAGGAGATTCTGGCAATTTATTATCATCAGGGAGAAAACTGGCTGGATAGATTCCACTGGGGGCTGGTGCCGTTTTGGGCCAAAGACCCGTCCATCGGAAACCGCATGATCAATGCCCGTGCTGAAACCGTTGCTGTAAAACCTTCCTTTAAAAATGCCTTTACGAAGCGCAGGTGCCTGATTGTTGCCGATGGCTTTTACGAATGGAAAGGCCCCAAAGGACAGAAACAACCCATGTTGATTACGCTGCCCGATAAAAAGCCGTTTGCATTTGCCGGTCTGTGGGAAACCTGGCGCAAAAACGAACCGCAAACGCCCTACCGGTCGTGCACCATCATAACGACTGAAGCCAGCCCCTCGGTCCGCGACATTCATCATCGCATGCCGGCAATTCTAAAGCCCGAATTCTACAGCCACTGGTTGAATCCGGCCAATCAAGATATAGCGGATTTAAAAAAAATTCTGGAGGACGAATGCCTGACCGAATTCATCAGCTACCCGGTTTCCAAGCAACTAAATTCGACGCGAAATAATGATGCTTCTATAATGAAACCCATCGAGTAATGAGATAAAATGATCAACATCCATATATGCTAAATTTGGTGGGTTTTGATGCGGCATTAACAAAAAAAAGGGCAGTGAACCACTGCCCTTTAAGGGAGGAGAAAATATGCCTGCAGGTCCGTTTCCACAGGTCCGATATCGATAATTTCAAGGCTGATTATCAGGAACAAATGTATTATCGGCCAGTTTTTCCACTTTAGTGTTACCTTTAAAGGAAATTAATCTGTTCAAGAACCGCTGAAGCCTTGGCTCGCCGACCAGGCGGATAACCATCATTGCCGCGGCTACCGTTGTCCCGATAATCAAAACGCCGGCACAGCTTTTAATTGTATGGCGTGTGTCCTGCGACCATATCTTTGCGATCACAAAGATCAACCCTCCTCTCAAATGATTGTTATCCCGCAGAATCTGAGCATTCATCGATTTACAGTTTGTCCAAAAATCGTAAAACGGCGGCTCGGTGAAGGACTGCAGGAAAATAAAATTAACCTCTCGCTCCAACATGACGGAAGTTGTGCTTTTGGGCAAGCAGAGTTTCCG
>JASFNW010000034.1:0-37277 GCA_050116835.1 Desulfobacterales bacterium | reverse complement strand
AACTGGCATTGCTGGATGATGAAGCCCTGATACGGCGCACGGCTGTCGATCACATAAATGTTAATGATCCTAAACGCCAGACACAATTGCTAACATCCATGCTTTATGACCCGGTCAAAGCGGTGCGCATCGAAGCGGCCAGGCGGATGACTGAAGTTTCCGATCCGGCACTGGATCCCAACCAGAAAAAGGTCTTTCAGGCCTCTCTGGAAGAATACCAGGAATCGATGAACTATTCGGCTGATTTCGCCTTTGGTCGCTATAATCTGGCAAATCTGTATGTTGCGCTTAAACAGCCTCAAAAAGCCGTTGAAAACTACCGGGCCGCCATCAAAATCGACAATTTATTTTATCCAGCCAAAGTCAACCTCGCCATGTTCTATAATCAGAGGGGTGAAAATGACAAAGCGGAGACCCTGCTTCGTGAAGTCGCCGCCTCCCAACCTGAACTGCACGAGGTACAATACTCTCTGGGATTGTTGCTGGCGGAAGAAAAAGAGTTCGATGAGGCAGCCAATTATTTAAAACAGGCGGCCGAAGGCATGCCCGACAGGGCCCGGATCCATTACAACCTCGGGTTGTTGTTGCAGCATCTGAAAAAGGATTCAGATGCCGAGGCGTCCCTGCTTAAAGCGCAGGAACTGGCGCCGGATAATTTGGATTATCTCTATGCGCTCGCTGATTTTTACTTAAAGCGGAACAAATTGCAGAAGGCCAAAAGCATTGCGCGGGAGATGGTGACACGACACCCCAACCAACGAATCGGGCACGATATTTTGAACCTTGTTGAGAAAAATTTGAAACCAGACTAGAAGCTGAAGGTAAAGTCCGGCTTTAAAAACTTTTTACGCTTATAGAACTACGGTTTGACTGAGTGCTTCGATTCGCAATTACAGTGACGTATAATTATTGGCCAATTTATTATAATTGCTCACTCAGCACTAAGTCCTGAGTGAGTAAATACGTCATCGTATTTACGAATCGATGGACTGAGCAATTCATAAAACGGCAAGAAGGCCAGCGTTGTTTTATTTATCTTAAGGGTTTTGTTTAAATCGAGGTTAACGATATAGGCGTGTTCAGGGGTGTACTTGTCGATGAAACTGCGTAAAGATACCGGCACCTTATCCCCTTTAAGCGCTTTATATTTAACCTCCACCGGAATGCGCTTTTTACCGGCTTCGATTACGAAATCCACCTCGGCTTTATCCTTTGTCCTCCAGTAATTTAACTTGGTAGGTGTAAATCTAATTTTTTCTTTTAACAGCAAAAAAACCAGATTTTCAAAAACAAATCCTTTTTCTACGGGGCTTTCAAGGTGCCCAAAAAGACCCAGAGAATAGTTTCTGAGTCCCAAATCCCAGAAATACGGTACCGGTGATTTGCTGATTTCTTTTCTGATATTGCGCGCATAGGGTGTAATCAGCTCTATTAAAAAAATCTTTTGCGCATACCATAGATACTTTTTAACGGTTGCAAATGACACGTTTAAAGCAGAGGCCATTTCAGAATAGTTCATCAACTGCCCGACTTGTCCGGCAAGAATCTTGATCAGAGCGCTAAAGACATCAGGCTTGTCAAGTCTGAGAAGATAGGCAATATCCTTTTCGAGCACACTGCGAAAGATGTCATCAATGAGACGACGTTTTTCGCGTTGTTCGGCCTCCATGACAATTCTGGGGTATCCACCGAAATGCATGTATTCTGACAACAGCTGTTGGGCTCTGTCTTTTTCGATTGCCAGAAAATCGGCAGGGTTTTGTTCATACCGGTAATCTGTGCGGTGGTTGAAAAATTCCTCGAAAGTTATGGTAGACAGCTCAAACAAACGTTTGCGACCGACAAGCGATTCATGGATTCTTTGCATTAGTTCAAGACTGCCGGAGCCGGAAACAATGAATTTAAACGGCAAGTTAAGATCGAAGAGGCCTTTTAAAAAGAGGCCGGCATCTTCTTTGCGTTGAATTTCATCGATAAAAACATAACCATGCTGTTGTTGACCCAGTTCCAACTCGATTTTTTTTAGAAGAGCTGCTTGAGATTCAAAATGGGGTCTGTCCCACTCGACGTCGAGATTTAGAAACAGGGTCCGCTCGCCGTTTTTTTCCAGATGTGCTTTCAGCATCTCCATCAGGGTCGTCTTGCCTGCCTGTCGGGGACCGACGATAATACTCATTTCCTTTTGCGGCAGATGGTCCACCAATTCATTAAACAGTTTTCTTTTAATCATATTTTAATAATAACCCGATAATTATTAAAGTCAATAGCCAATTTTATCGGAAAATAAACTTTTTGGTGGAGAAATTACGTTTGCCCAATGAAACAAACGTCCGTTCACTTCTGATTTCATGTAGTTTCATACGAGGTGTTGGGGCACACACCGACAATCCGGTCTAAAGCCGGAACCCTGAACTTTTCCAGCTTAATCGATTATGGATGCCGGACGAGAAGACAAAGGCCTTGAAGGCCACCGGGCTGGCAGGTGATCACAAATATACTGTTTTGGGTTGAATTCATTAATTTTCACAACCTCAACCATTTGTTTCTTTTCTGAAATCATGGTATTGGGGCTGGTTATCACTTTTTAGACGCGTTCGAAAACGGTATCGGGAAGGAGGAGGAAAGATGCACCGACAAACGGTTCGGGGTGTTATTATTTTTCTGTTATTCATTTGTTGCAATATGGCATACGCACAGGGCGTTGCAGTGGGCCCGGACGGCAAATTCTCGCCCCAAACCCTCAGTCTGCCGTACGCGCTTTACAACGAAAATTTCGGATTTGCCGCCGGATACGTTTATGGGAAAGTGGGAAGTCTTCAGAAGCAGGCGACCCTGCTGATGACGGCCATCGTCGGCACCAAGGGGGGCATGGGCTTTCTAGTGGGCCGCGATATTCAGATGCCGCTCATTGATCGCCTGTTTTTGGATCCCGTCGTTTCGGTGGGTTACTTCAGTGATAGTGAATCGTATATCAACGGCAACCCTGATTTTCCGAATGAACGCGCCGGCAGCAACGACTCCGACGAGGACAACTACGTCAAAGGCGACGGCTGGGACAATTTTTTCAGGTTCAAATTCAAATATCTGCTGCCCATCGGTGACGGCCGGGATGAAATCATCACCACCTATAAAATGAAAGACGGACTCCTGATATCCAAACCCAAAGGCGGAGCCTCCTTTAATCCATTAAAAAGCGGCAGGAGTTACCTGGAGCTGCGTCCCTTTTACCGCTCCCAGCAGATCGACGGCGATGATGTCGATGAAAAGACCAAGACCAACGGCCTTGATTTTTCGGTGTTTTGGGATAACCGTGATTTTTACGCGAACCCATCGAGGGGATTTGGCTTGCGGGGCAAAGTATCGCGGGATTTCGGCTGGTTTGACAGCTCGGATTCATGGACCAATCTGGAAGGTGAGCTGGACGCATACATACCTTTCAAGATGGGCAGCTGGCTGCGCCAGGGCGTGGTGGCCTTCGATTACTGGACTTCCTATTCGCCGACCTGGGAAAATGAATCCGGTGGTGAGATAACCAACCGGCCGCCGGCTTATACCGGCTCGACTTTGGGTGGACTCTGGCGCATGCGCGGCTATCCCTCACAGCGTTTCAACGATAAGGCCGCCGTTTATTATGCGGCCGAGCTGCGCCTGATTCCCGATTGGAACCCTTTTGATCGCTGGTCCTGGATTCAGAAATATGTGGGGATCAAGTGGCTGCAGTTCGTGCCCTTTGTGGAAGTTGGGCGGGTGGCCCCTGAGTGGAGTTTTTCGCGGCTGCATTCGGACATGAAATGGGATGCCGGTCTGGGCATTCGGGCCTCGGCTAAAGGCATCGTCATCCGCATCGACAGCGCCTATTCCGATGAAGGCGTCGGTGTGCAGATGATGATCAGCCAGCCGTTTCAGTTTTAATCAGTGATTAATTGTCCGGTGCTTTGTGCACCATGCACTTCAATAATTCGTACAGCTCCAATATGTGCGACAACACTTATGCCGGTACCTTTTTTCGGAAAAATTTAATGACAAGCGGTATAATTAAGGCTAAATTTGATTTCATTTCGCTTCCCCAACCATAATCATAAAGTGCTTGATTTTTATTGAAGCGGGATCAAAAACGGACTCAATTCATGGTGGGCATCAAATCGACATGATTTTTTTGACGGCCGAGGCGACCCTGACGATGGCTACCGAACAGTCTGATCGCATGGCGATCTGGGATGAAAAAGGACCCACCGCCGCCTTTTCAAGAAACTTGACTTTGGTGGCCCCCACAACGAGGAGATCAAATTCGGCAGACCGTTCGACCAAGAAATCCAGTGCCCTGTCGGAGCTTGCGACTTCAATCCGGTACAGGGCGTTTGCGCCATGGTGTTTGATCGCCTCCATCAGGATTTTGCTCGAATGTGCCTTCTGTTCGGCAGTGTAATCTTCCGGCAAAATGTTCATAAATGTGATATGGCCGCTGTAGCGATCTGCCAGGGCGCCGGCTAACTTCACAATCAGGTTCAGATTGCTGCTTCCGCCCAAAGAGACCCCGATACGTTTGGGAGTAAATTCACCTCTCAACTTGAAGAGAATGATGTCGGTGCGGGCATTATTCAGCACCTCTTCCACCAGCTGGATGGATGCGGAGGTTTCTTCGCCAGCATAACCCATCACGATCAGATTGCAATTTTCCTCCTCGGCGGCGTGAACGATGCCTTTCGGCAGGCTTCGCGAAACCCGAACCACCGGTCTGACGGTTACCTGGTCGGAGGTGGGCAACTGGGTACTTCCGTCCAGCAGATAGACCGAATCTTCAGCTTGCGATAGAGCCGAGTGGAAGTCGACCTGTTCGGTAGCTCGAACAACGTTCAGCACCACCAGTTCACCACTTTGCTGTGCAAGGAGAGATTCGGAAATGGCAAAAAGAGCAGCTTGCGTTTGCGGGTTGGCTATCGGCACGAGAATCCTGAAATTGCTGAGATGCATGGATTTCTGCTGCTCGGAAAGCACCAAACTCATACCGGTGCGCGAGCGCACTTCACGTTTACGCGAATAAAAAAAATAGATAAGGAATCCGACACCCATCAGCTGCAGGCCGAAAATGATCGACACCCAATCCAGCGTAATCAGCAGGAGCAGGTTTGCCAAGCAGGATGCTTCGGGGATATAGCGTTGCCAGCGTCCGGGAAGTTTGTCCGTTTCAGTGGTCTGATACAGTTTTCGCAAAGCAAAGGAAGCGGGTAAAAGCGACGATAGAAAGCAGAAATTGGCGGATTTAACGATGAATGTGAGATCGCCGAAAATCAGGGCGGCGGCAGTGGCTATCCCTCCGGCAGCCAGGGCCGCCAGAGGGGTCAGGTTGACCGCATGGATGCGCCCCAGCAGCGCCGGCAGGAACCCATTTTTCCCCATGGCAAAGATCTGACGAGCCTGAGAGAGCAGGGTGCTGTTGAGGGCAGCCGCTGAAGCCAGCACCCCGCCGACGGCGATGAGCAGCCATCCGCGGCGGCCAAGGCTCTTGACAGCAACCTCTACCAATGGCGCCTTAGATTGAGCAAGATTTTCCCAGGGAACCACGAGCACTGAGGTGATCGCCACTGCCACATAAAACGCCAGGCTTACCATCATCGACAGCAGCATGGCGCGCGGTACGGTCTTTTCAGGATTGATGATTTCTTCAGCCGTGTTGGCAATGAGCTGATAGCCGAAAAAGGAGACATAGATAATCGCAATCGCTCCGCCGATTCCCTCCAACCCTTGCGGAAACATCGGTTTTACGTTTTCGATGTCAGCGTTGCGTGCGGCCAAGAAAATGAGGATCAAGAGGACCGCCAGATTGCCCCAGGTTAGGATCTTCTGGATACGATCGCCGCCTTTGGTCCCGCGGCAATTGAGCAGCGTGAGGACGGCAATGATGATCAGACCAAACCCCTTCAAGGCTGTATTCGGGAGCTCGAACGGGAGCAGTGGGCCGACGTAATACCCAAAGCCCATCGCATACATGGCGCATGCAAAGATACTGCCCAGTGCCAGGAGCCAGCCGGTTATAAATCCCCAGAAACTGCCGAGCGCGTTGTAAGCGAAGGCATATCCTCCGCCGGCGATTGGTATTTTACGGGAGAGTTCTCCGAAAACATAGACGGAGAGTAGGCTCAGCAAGCCGCAGATCAGGTAGGAGAGCCAGACGGCCGGTCCGGCTTTACCCGCCGCAAGCCCGATGAGCACATAAATGCCGGCTCCCATAAGGGCTCCAATGCCCAAAGTTGTAGCGCCCAGAAGCCCCATGGTGCGTTCGAAACGCACCGGGACGAGCTTGCGTTTAAATATTTCCTGGATACTCTCGGCCATGGATGCCCAAAATAGAATGCAGATGAAATCCAAATCAGCCTTGAATTCAGCTTAACCCATTCAAACGCATCATATATTATTAGCGCTAGTTTAACAACAGCGACCGCAGTATCCCGTGTATAATTAAATGAAAGGTCGGTGAGTTTTCTTCGACTTCACCGTTCCATAGCCATTCTTTAGCCAGATATTGCGGTTATCTCAGATGTTGATTGTTGCGCCATTTATCATTATCTTGGCATCGGAACTCAGCGTCAATATCAAAAAATACCGTTGAAAAGGAGAGTTAATGCCAATCAATCTTGATTCGTTCAAAATTAACTATAAAAAGTGGGTGGAAGAAAGCCTGCCGGATTATCGAGCGGGCAAGATGCAGGAAATCATAAAAAAGTATCCGCTAGTAGTTTCAGACGACATCCCCTGGACTTCCTATCGGGGCCGGCCGTCGAAACAAACCATTGCTCTGGTTACCAGCGGTGGCCTCTATCTCAAGCACAGCCAGCCGGCTTTTGACACTGAATCCATTCACGGCGATCCGTCTTTTCGGGAAATTCCCAAAACCGTCCGCCAGGAGGATATCGGCATTGCACATGCCCATTACGATCACAGCCTGGCGCTGCAGGACATCAACATCATTTTCCCGGTCCACCGCTTTGCCGAACTAGAAAAGGAGGGGATCATCGGCAGGGTACCGGATACGCTTTACAGCTTCAGCTATGTCAACGACGTAGTGACTCTGGTGACAAAAACACTGCCGGATTTCATTGCGCGGATCAAGGCGGCGGCGGTCGACGTTATGTTACTGGTGCCGGTCTGACCCAAGTGTCATCAGACCGTGGGTCTGATTCAGCGAACAGCGGAAGAAGCGGGTATCGTCACCATCTCCCTGGGAAATGAAGCTGAACGCATGGCTCACATCAAACCGCCCCGGGCTTTGCTTGTCAAGTTCGCGCGGGGCAGCATGTTTGGTGAGCCGGGTAATGTTAAACGCCAGCGGCAAATCATCATGGATGCATTCGAAGCCTTAAGAACCATGACCCAGCCGGGCACCATACAGGAATTGCCTTACCGGTGGAAGAAACCGGATTCTGACTAAAAAATCAGGTTAAAAATTGTTGATGACAGGGGGACTTTTAATCCAGCTGTCCGTAGAACATTCCGGGGTGTGGCGACAACCTGAGGGCGTTGTGGATCATCCATAATTTCAATCCGCATTCAATAGCCAAGCGTTTATGAGGTCAGGATTTCAATCGAGCACTTATTTCTTCTCGTCATCCAGTTTAGCCAGGGCTCTTAGCAACCCCAGGGGAGATGCGCTTATTGAAAGTTTTTGAATTTCTTCAATGCGCTTCTGGTCGTGCTCGAATTTCTTTTTGAGTCTGGCCTCATAGGCCTCTTGTATCACCTCAACAAGCTTTTCAAATTCAAAAGGTTTTTCAAGGTACTTAAATGCCCCCAGTTTGGTGCATTCGACGGCAGAATCGATAGTCGCGTGGCCGGTCAACATGATGATTTCTAGATATTTGTGGCTCTTTTTTAATGTTTTCAGGACCTGGGCGCCATCCATCCCGGGCATCTTAAAGTCGACGACCGCCACATCGAAAAGGCCTTTTTCAGCCGAGTCAATCGCCTCCTGACCGGTCGATGCTGTTGTGACATCAAAGTTTTTTAGCTCAAGCCTTTGGGCGATCGACTTCAGGAATTTAACCTCGTCATCAACCAAAAGGAGTTTGATTTTATTTTCAACGCTCATGATATTCTCCTTGTTTCATGAAATCTTGAGTTGATAGCCTGTGGAGGAGTTTTCGGCATTCCTGTTTCGATTTTCTGTGCCGGAACATATCCCCTTGAAGGCAGGGTCAAGGCTGTTGCCGCTCCTTGAAATTCTCAGGCACGATCAGTTTGAAACTCTGCAAAGATGAGTCCTCACGAATATCGACACCGATCGAGGCTGCCAGTATTTTTGTTTTGTCGGTCGTAAAAGACCGGCTATTGCTGGCGCCAAGATCTGAAAAAGTGATGTGTGCAGCGCCGTTCGGTTGCGGCTGTAACCCCACCGCAATCTGGCCATTTGGGCCGACCGACTTAAATGCGAAAATGAGCGCCTGATAGATGAGATTTTGTAGCCGGAACGGGCACGTCAAAACCACCGATCCTTCCTCTGGAATCGGATCAAACCGAATCTTGCTGGCAAAGCTTAAAAATTTGGAAAGCGCAGCCATCAGGTTGATAAGGTCTAAGAGATTCACTGTTCTGACAGGGTCGTCTACACTATGAGAAAATACATTCATCTGTTTGATGATGGTAAAGCTCCGTTGAATTTCTTCGATAATGTCATCGCTGCAGGATTTGAGCATTTCCGGCTCCATCTTTTGCCCCTTGACCGACATTTCCGTCAAATCCTGTAAAAGGCCCGCTGCTTCTGAAATGATGGCCATGCTGTTTTTAAGTTCATGTGAAATGCTGGCATTCACTTTGCCGAAAAAAGTCAGGTCATCGTTGTTTCCAAAATCGGTTGTATGGTTCATTGCCCCCTCCCCACCGCAACATTAGGGTATTTTGATAATTTCATGCAAACCTCATGCTTTTTCGCCACTTTGACCGGTGAGCAACGGCTAACCGGCAGTCGGTCGCTCTATTCGGCTACTTCTTTTAAGATCGCAATCAAGTCTTCGATTCGAATCGGCTTGGCCAGATAGCGCGCCTTCGCCGATCCGGTCTCAAAGTCGGCTTTGGAGCCATGGCCGGTTAGAAAAATAAATTTCATTTCGGGCGCCAATGCTTTCAACCGCCGTTCCAGTTCGATACCCCCCATGCCCGGCATTTTAACGTCAAGAATGGCCACATCGTAACTGCTTTTGCCCGTCTTTATGATGGCATCTTCACCGGAGTGCACACAGTCGGCGTCGATACCCCGCAATTCGAGTCTTTTGGCCAGCATTGTTGCGAACTTTTCTTCGTCATCTACCAATAGTACCTTCATTTTCAATGAGCTCCTCTTGAATCTGATTTGGTAGCGTAATCGTAAAGGTCGTCCCTTCATTAAGTTTGCTTTTTACCGTAATGTCTCCATGAAGCTTTTTGACCAGACCGTAGGTGATGGCAAGCCCTAACCCGGTTCCCTGGTTGTCTCCTTTTGTGGTATAAAAAGCTTCGAAAATTTTCGACATATTCTCCTCAGAAATACCGCAGCCGTTATCACCAATGGTGATGTGTACCTTATCAGAGCCTGCAGGGGACGCCTGGATATCCAGGATGCAGCCGTCTGCCATTGCCTGAAAAGCATTGTTGATCAGATTCAGCAGAATCTGCTGAAGCTTGCCCCGGTCGGTTTCAATCGGAGGCATATCCTGCGGCACGTCCACGTAAACCTTTATATTCCGATAGTCCGCTTCTTTATTATGAAAAACGAGAACATCTGAAATAACCTGGCTTAAATTCACTTTTTGAATCCGGATATCAAATTTCCGAGAAAATCCAAGAAGTTGCCTTGTAATCGTGCCGCAGCGTTCAACAGCTTCCAGAATGTCATCGATGTAGCCGATTAATTCCTCATCTTGGCGGTACTTTTCTTTGAGGGCAAACAGATCTTTGACATACCCGGCGATTTCGTTGATCAGGGCCAGAGGGTTGTTGATTTCATGGGCAACGCCGGCGGCCAGCTGGCCGATTGAAGCCAGCTGGCAGTTCTGTTCCGCCAATGCCAGGGTCTCAGCTTTGGCCTTGTCTGCCAGATAAAGGGTATTGACGATAAAAGTGCACATAATCGGTATGATGATCAAGATTGCGATAATGTCGAACAAGACAAACCAGTTAAACTTTGTGCGAAATTGCCGCCAGACTTTTGTCATCTCGGCTTTTTGCTTGACAACCATAAGAATAAAGGGAGTATCGGCAATTTGAGTGTGAATAAACGCAAAGCCCATGACACCGGATTGCTTTTGAACATCGTTTACCATAACTGCCTGTGTCGTATATGAATAATCCGGTACCGGCAGAGCCATCTTTTGCATCACGTCGCCATAGAATCTGGAAGGCGTCTGGATCAGACCGGATCGATTGACGAGAAAAATATCCATATGTCCACCGGTTTTGTATGAAGACAGTGTTTGTATTAACTGATTTGTTTCCAGGGTGGCGCGCAGAACATAAAAAGAGCCATCGGGTCGCAATGATTTCGCCGCAACGATGATATGGGGCAGGTTGCGATACCCGTGAAATATTTCACTCACATAAAGATTGTGCCTCTGACACTCAACGAACCAGCGTTGATTGCTGTAATTTTTGCCTTCCAGTTTAAAAGGCCCGGCATAAGCAATTTGAATACCCGAATCATCGATCACGCTAAGATCTGTTAACCCGCCGAATCCTAACTTGAGATTCCTCAAGATCTCCGAGAGATGATCGGGATTTGTCAGGCTCGCATATTTGATTTCATTGAGGGTAAATCTCAATGCATTTAAATGCTCTTCCAGAAAAAAAGTCACCGCCCGCCTGGCGTTGGATGTCACCCGTTCAGCGCGCAGAATAATTTCCGAATCAACTGATTGTTTAATCAGCTGGTAATGAATATAAGTGGCGGCCACCAGAGGCAACAGGGCAGCGACAACCAGCGTAATAATGCCGATCCCCCAGATTTTGCGATAATTGCTGAACGTGAAATAGTGCTCCAACAAGTTAACCGTATCGCGGCGATAAAATTGGGGCCAAACCAGCCCTAAAGCTTTGCGGAATCTGTCAATCATGGCAAGGTTTCCCTGAGCTCCTCCAAAATGCGCATTAGCGCTTCAATTCCCAATGGTTTGTGCACAAAATCATAGGCACCCAGGCGCATACACGCCTTTCGATCTTTTTCTGTTCCATGCCCGGTTACAATAATGACCGGTGTCGTTGAATGGATCTCTCTGATGCGCCTGAGTACTTCAGTACCGTAAATATCCGGCAGGTGAAGATCAAGCAGGATGAGAAAGAACTCTTTCCGACCCACCAGATCGAGCGCCTGCTGTCCATTGTAACATACCTCGCATTGGTAGCCCCTTAAGGTCAAGCGTTTTGCCAGCATGTTGGCGAAACGTTCTTCATCATCGACAATTAACAAATTATAAGGTTTCATATTGTTACATATTTTTGTTGACTGTTGAAAAATTGTATTTTATAAGAACGCCAATATATCATTTCGTTTCATTTGTAAACAATTTTTTGAAAGGTTGATTCAATGAGAAACACTCGATTGTGCTCGGTCAGTTGTTTTTTCGGATTCCTGGTGATTTTCTTTCTGAGCTCCCCAACCTTGGCCGCAGCAGCAGAGCATGCCACAACCGGCGCTGCTGACGGCCACCCCTGGTGGTTCTGGCCCATCATTCTATTTGTTTTCTGCCTGATCCTGGGCATTTTGGCGGTCATGGCCGGTGTCGGGGGGGGCGTTCTTTATGTTCCCCTGGTCAGCGGCTTTTTCCCCTTCCACATTGATTTTGTGAGAGGCGTCGGGCTTATGGTCGCGCTGGCCGGTGCGCTTGCAGCAGGCCCCGGATTGCTGCGGCGCAATTTGGCCAATTTACGCCTTGCCCTGCCGGTGGCGCTGGTCGCATCCACCTGCTCCATTATAGGCGCCATGCTGGGGCTATACCTGTCGTCGTTGAACCCTAACATCATCCAGGCCTGTCTGGGGATGACGATTGTCGGTATTGCCTTGCTGTTGCTTTTTTCAAAGAATACGGAAAAGCCGGTGGTCACCAATCAGGATGCTATCGGTCTGGCGTTGGGGTTGAAGGGGGCCTATTGGGATGACGGCGCCCGCGAAAGCGTCGAATGGAAAACCCATCGGACATTACTGGGCCTGTGCCTGTTCATTCTGGTCGGCCTTCTGGCTGGCATGTTCGGTCTCGGGGCGGGATGGGCGAATGTACCGGTGCTCAACCTTCTGATGGGCGTTCCTTTGAAAGTGTCTGTGGCAACCAGCAAATTTTTACTGTCCATCACCGATACATCGGCAGCCTGGATATATATGAACCGCGGCTGTGTCATTCCACTGATCGGTGTTCCTTCCATTGTCGGCTTGATGCTGGGCTCGCTGATCGGCGTTAAGATACTGGCCATCGCCAAGCCGAAAATGATTCGATATATGGTTATTATCGTGCTTTTATTTGCGGGACTTAAAGCCATGGACAAGGGATTCGGCATTGGGCTGCTGGGATAACTGAATAACGATTAAATTGGAGCTATGTATTATGAGCAATCAAAATGATGAAGCCCTGAAACCATCGCGCGAGCAATTCATCTATGCCAACCTGTTGATTATCGGTGTGTGGGTCGGTATTTTTATACTTTTCGCAACGTACCTAATATATGTGACCGGCATCCTGTCGCCCCATGTCGACATCACTATTATCCCCGGTGTATGGGGCAAAGGCGTCGATGAATATTTAGAAATTACCCATTCACCCCATGGATGGGGATGGTTATCTTTGCTTAACAAGGGGGATTTTATTAACTATATCGGTTTTGTGTTATTGGCCTTGATGACTATCTTGTGTTACCTGGTATTGGTCAGAGGATACATGCGTCAAAAAAACTGGATTTATGCAACGATCGCTTTACTGGAAATCGTCGTGCTGTCCCTGGCGGCATCCGGAATTTTCGGCGGCGGTGGACATTAAAGGTCATCGCGGCCGAATTCAGGAAGTCGCCCAGCGGCAATCAAATCGTTAGCTGGCATTGATGACTGAAACGATATTATCCGAGTCACCCGATCCGGGATGAATGAAAGGTGGAAAATGAAAGCAAAAAAAATAAATATCCTTCTGGTCGATGACAATCAAAAATTCCTGAACTCCATCGCCGAAAGGACAAAGCTGAAGGGATTTAACGTTTTTACGGCTACCAATGGTCAGCAGGCACTTGACATCGCTAAAAAACAGATTCTTCATGTTGCAGTGGTCGACCAAAGAATGCCTGATATGGACGGCCTGATCGTTATCACGAAATTGAAGGAAATGGCTCCGGAAATCAAAACGGTCCTGTTGACGGGCCATGGAAGCGAAAAACTCAAAGAAGCCAGCGAGGCCCTCAATTCGTCCTATTTCGACAAACAGGACATGAGTAAATTCTGGTCGTTTTTGTCGAATCTGCCGCTGGGAAATATCAATATCCTATTGGTGGACGACAACGCCAAATTCCTCAATACACTGGCGGAGCGGATACGGCTGAAAGGATACGAACCTTACTCGGCTCTGAACGGCCAGGAGGCCCTCGAAATCACCAAGACCACCAAAATCCACATGGCAGTCGTCGACCAGAGGATGCCCGATATGGAGGGTCTGGTCGTGATCACCAAGCTTAAGGAAATTGATGCGGACATCCAAACCGTTCTGCTCACCGGCCATGGCGATAAAAAGCTGATGGAAGCCACCGAGGCGCTGAACACATCCTATTTTGAAAAAGAGGACATGGGTAATTTCTGGCGCTTTGTAAGAAAGGCCCTGTCGGGTCTGGAAAGAACAATGGCAGCAGCCGGAATGGCCACCGGTGGTGACCTGGATGACGCCGTGGGCATCGAGTCGCACAAAGCCAAGAAAAAATAACAGAACCAAATGAGCCGTACGCTTCCCAAAATTTTGCTGGTCGATGATGAGCAAAAGTTTTTGAATTCCATCGCAGAACGTTTAAAACTGCTGGGTTTTGACCCCCTTAAAGCATCAAACGGCCCGCAGGCGCTGGAGTTCGCACAAAAAGGCGCTATTGATCTGGCGATTGTGGATTACCAAATGCCAGGCATGGACGGACTGGTGACCATCACCAAATTGAGGGAAATTAATCCCGCTCTAAAAACAGTCCTGCTGACCGGCCATGGCAACGAAAAGGTAAAACAGGCTACCGAAGCCCTTAATGCCGCCTACATCGAAAAGGACCGCATGCAAGATTTCTGGGAGATTATCAGAAAGAGCAGCAAAAGCGGCAACATTATCGTCATCAATCCATCTTTATCCGCCATGCCTTCAACCGCCGGCGGGGCTTATCAGTTCGAGGGCTCCGAGCCGCCGCCCGATGAGCTGATGGATGATTCAGCGCAGGCAAAAGATAACCCGGTCTCCTATGCTGCCGGTAAAAAGTCTTCGCAGACCAGAATGGCCGAACATTTGAGGATCATCGGCGAAACCCGGCCCATGCAGGAACTCAGAAGAAATATCGAGCGTTTGGCCGGTCTGGATTGCCCCGTGGTCATACGGGGCGAAACCGGCACGGGTAAAGAATTAACGGCCAGGATGATCCACAACCTGAGCCCCCGAAGGCAAAACCGATTTACGGCGGTTAACTGCGGCTGTTTCAGCAACGACTTGCTCATCGAAGAGCTCTTCCGACCCCGCACCGAGCGTATGCAACAAGAAGGAACCGGTTTCGGTTCGGATGCGGGCGGTACCTTTCTGCTGGATCAGATCGAGGATTTGTCTCCCAAGATGCAGCTTTCAATGCTGAAGATAATCGATAGCAATAAAATATCCTTGCAGGATGGTATTGATGATTTTCCGTTTGATGTTCGGATAATGGCGTCCAGCCACTTCGACCTTGGCAAGCTGGTCGAAGAAGGAAAATTTAAAGATGAGTTGTATTATCGTTTGAATATTCTTGAATTGTTGATCCCGCCCCTCAGAGAACGCAAGGACGACATCGCCCCCCTGTGCAGCTATTTTATCCATAAATTTGCCGAAGAATTGAACAAACCGGTTGAATATATCTCAGAAGATGTTATCACTACCTTTATGGCATATGATTTCCCGGGTAATGTACGTGAGCTTGAGCACATCATCGAGCGCGCTGTTATCCTCGCAGATGCTGACACCATTAGCGTCAGACATCTTCCGCGACGGTTTCGCCAGGATGACGTTACCGCTGCAGGCGCCAATAAAAAATTCATGACCTTGGCTGAGATGGAAAAGCAATACATTCTCGAGGTCTTAGAAGCAACCGGTGGAAACAAAACCAAAACGACGGAGCTGTTGGGCATCAGCAGGGCAGCGTTGTGGCGAAAACTAAAAAAATTCAAGGAAGACAGTCAGCATTCAACTCCTAAAAACAAGGACAAGCCAATGAAATAGCACCTAAACCCTGCTGTCTGATGCTATGCAGAAAGATATCCAAATGGCATTTAGATAAACGGTTCCTGGCTTTCATTTACTCTTCCATATCTGCACGAATTCTGATTGTTTGACGAAAGCTGTTTTAAAAAATTGGAAGACCGACCCTCTCAGACATATTCCCGGTTTACGCGTTTAATATCTGACGAAATGGCCATTATGGCCATATTGGGTATTATTGTGGGGCTGGCCGGCGGCTTCGGAGCAATTGGATTTCGCTATCTTATCGGCTTTTTCCAGTCGATTTCCTATGGGTCAACCGGTGAATTGCTGGATCTGGTTTCCACGGTTCCCTGGTATTTAAGGATCGGCATACCGGCTGCCGGCGGGCTGGTGGTCGGGCCGATCGTCTATTTCCTGGCAAGAGAAGCCAAAGGGCACGGCGTTCCCGAGGTCATGGAAGCCGTTGCCATGAAATACGGGATTATCCGGAAACGGGTTGTCTTCATAAAGACCCTGGTGTCTGCCGTCTGTATCGGTACCGGCGGGTCAGTGGGAAGAGAAGGACCGATTGTTCAGATTGGATCTGCGGTTGGCTCGACGCTGGGACAGATGTTCAAGGTCTCAGCGAACCGTATGAAGACCCTTGTCGGTTGCGGAGCGGCTGCCGGAATAGCGGCAACATTCAATGCCCCCATCGCCGGTTCCATGTTTGCCCTCGAGATCGTTCTGGGAGAATTCAGCGCGGCTACCTTCAGCCCGGTGATCATCTCATCGGTCACAGCCACGGCGATTTCACGCCATTTCCTCGGAGACACGCCCGCATTTAGTGTGCCGGCCTACAAACTTGTAAGTGCGTTTGAATTCCCCTTATACGCCATCATGGGACTTTTCTGTGCCCTGATTGGCGTGGCGTTTACTGTCGTGCTTTACCGGGGCGAAGATTTCTTTGATTACCTGAAATTTCCAGAATATCTTAAAGCTGTTTTGGGTGGCTTGGTTTTGGGAGCGGTGGGGCTTCTTTTTCCGCAGATTCTGGGGATCGGCTACGGCGCCATTAACCTATCGCTGATGCAGGACCTGTCATGGTGGCTAATGTTTCTGTTGGTTATCGCTAAAATTTTGGCCACAACCATCACGATTGGTTCAGGCGGCTCCGGCGGTATCTTCGCACCCTCCCTTTTTTTAGGGTCTATGGCCGGGGGTTTTTTTGGCGAGGTTGTTCACTATTTCTTTCCCGCAGTAACCGCTCCCCCGGCAGCTTATAGCATCGTCGGTATGGGAGCGGTTGTCGCCGCAACCACGCATGGACCGTTAAGTGCCATATTAATCCTTTTTGAAATGACCGGTGACTACAAAATAATTTTGCCCCTGATGATTACGTGTATCATCAGCCGTCTGATTGCCGGGAGACTATTAAAAGAATCCATTTATACATTTAAGTTGATTAGACGGGGAATAGACATCAGAGCCGGCAGGGAAGTCAATGTTTTGAAGTCGATCACCGTTAAAGACGTGATGAATCCGCAAGTGGTTACGATACCCGAGAGCTTAAAGCTGAAAGAATTCGCCGCTAAACTGTCCAATACCAAATATACCAGCTTCCCGATGGTCAATGACAAGAATGAATTGACGGGTGTGCTTTCATTCCTTGATTATAATAGCGCCCTCTTTAATCCAGACCTGCAAGACCTGGTGGTCGTCAAAGACCTCGCCTCGCGGGATGTGGTTGCCGTTTCGGCTGATGATAATATTTACAATGCGCTGGAAAAAATCACCTTGAAAGATTTTTCTATCCTGCCGGTTGTGTCCCCGAATGATAGCCTGCAGATATTAGGTGTCTTAACGCGTAAAGATATTTTGGATGCCTATGATCGTACCGTGATGAAAAAATCCGTCCTTTAAGCAGGGGCTGTTATCAAAACTTTCCACTCAACGCGTTTCAATTATAGGCAATGGTGGATTCCTAGCAGCTGGTTTGCTGTGCAATGTAATGGACATTGCAAGCGTTAATGACCTGAGCCTTCTATTGTAGTCGTTGTCAAAAAAGCGTTTCGATCGCGGAATGAATCATCAGCGGCTTCATCTTGCCAACTCATGATTAAGGGAGCATAGCGAAAGAACAGAATTCAAACATAACATAATGGGTTAGACACAAAATCAAATTTGCGCCCATTGGCGGCTTTGTGGTTATCGCTGTATTTTCGCAACGCTCCCTAAACCATTCAGACAGTGCACGATGTCGCTGCCGATAATTCATTCCGCTATTATCAGGGGTTGGATGGTAAAACTCCCCTCATTTAGTTACGACCTACTTTTCTCATTATCTTCTTTGATTAAGGTGATTTCAACCCGTCGATTGGCCTGTCGGCTCTGAGCGTTGTGATTGGGTTGCAGGGGGCGATAGGCTGAATAGCCTTCTATGCAAACGCGCTGCGGCCTGATGCCGTGGTCAATTAAAAACTTGGCGACGTTGACAGCCCGGATGGCCGAAAGCTCCCAGTTGGTGGGAAACCGTTCGGTTTTAATCGGCACATCGTCCGTGTGGCCGGCCACAGCGACTCTGTATCCTTTTTGAGATGAAATGAATCCGGCAATCTGCTTTAATGTGGGTTGAAAATCCGGCAGCAGGTTGGCGTCGCCTACATTAAACGCTATTTTTTCACCCAGCACCAGCACCAGCCGCTTTTGATCCCAGCGCACGGCAAAGTCTTTTTTGTCTTTTGCACGCACGGTCTGCGTGACCTGGCGTCGCAGCTGCTCTAAGGATGCATCCTGGGGTTGCGTGTCAGATGTTTGGAATGCAACGCCGGAGTCGTTTTCAGCGGTCGCCTTGCGGGTGATGGCATGCGAGTAGAACAAAATAAACAGAATCAACAGCAGAGTGATGAGATCCACAAAACTCCACAGGATTGTATCTTCCTCGACGCTGAAAGACGATAGACGCTTTTGCAGCAGCCCCCTTTTTTGTTCGGAGAACTCAAGCCGACGTTTAAGCGTGTTTTCTTTCGATTCTGCCATGTGTTTGTCTCGCATTTGGCAACTATCATTGCACTTGTATCTGGGGTGTCGGTCGCACCTGCGGCTTTTCCTTTATTTGCTTGTGCATGCGGCTGAGCTGATTGACGTCAAGATAAGAATTCAACCGATGGAAAATGGACTTAGACGTTTTCTGATCGGCGATATCCAGTATTCCCTCCAGTATAATATTTAAAACCGTGGCTTCGGATTTGGTGTATTCGGATAATTTTTTTGACAGCGGAAAAAACAGAAAATTGGCCAGAAGTATGCCGTACAACGTGGTCAACAATGCCAGCGCCATGCCTTTGCCGATCATGGCCGGGTCTTCCATACTGTTGAGCACATTGATCAAACCCAGGATGGTGCCCACAAATCCGAAAACCGGCGCCAGTTTGGCGAGGGTATTCAAAATATTGACCTGCGACTCTTTGCGGGAAAAGTAAAGCTCATAGTCTTTTTCCATGATATTGCGGATGTCATATCGATCATAACCGTCTACGACCAGTTCGATTCCCTTTTGCAGAAAAACGTTTTCAACCCCTTTGCGCGCCTTTTCAAGCGCCACAATACCAGAACGACGCCAGATGAGCGCCAGCCTTTCCAGTTGTTTGATCAGCAACTCGCCATCGGTTTCTTGCTGCTTGAAAACCACCATGAGGCTTTTGCTGAGGTCTTTGAAGGTTTTCAGGGGAAAAGCGATAAATGCGCTTAAAAGCGTACCGGCTGTCACCAGCAAAACGCTTTTGAGATTCATGATGATAGAGGTACCGTCAATAACGCTTTCCGACAAGATGATAAAAAATAGCAGGCCGACGGGCAGCAACAATTTTCTGAGCACGGCATATTCCTCCTGTGGGATTCGATACGTGTATGTCGGGACAGAAATGCAGATACTGTGCCAAAAAGTTTTTATATTGATTTCAAATAGTTAAAATATTATCCAGTTAAAAACAGGCTGCAAAAATTGCCTAGAAATCATCTTTTTGCGCTCTTGGATAAATACCGTTATGAGGCCCCATCCCCATTGGACGGCGGCTGCGAAAGCTTGACCGGTTCTCGTCCGGGGGCGGAAATTCGGCGGCGCTCGAGCAGCGATCCATCCTGTTGGTATAGATCGATCAGCGCCTTCAGGTAATTGGCAAGGGCGCGCACCTCAGCAATGCGGCTGACCAATAGATCCCTCTGGGCCTGGGCCACCAGAAAACTGGTTGATTTTCCCACACGTAATTTTTCGGTTTCGGTCCGCAGTTTTTCCTCATCGAACATACGGGTGACCGATGAAGCGGCAATTTGACGCTTGTTACGGTTAACTTCGATGTAGGCTGTGCGGACGTCGACTTCCACAAGCTGTGAAAGGTTCTCCAGCGCTTTTTGCGCCTGTTCTCGAGTCATTTGCGCTCGGCGGTGAAGTGCCTTTGCATCCCGGTTGAAAATTGGATAATCGAACCTGACGCCTGCCAGGGCGTCATAACTGTCTTTTTTGATATTGCTAACAGATTCGCCAAAGGAATCGGCATACCCGCTTTTGCCGAGTGTGATGAAAAGATCCATTAAAGGCAGCAGACCGTTTTGGGTTCTGATAAGCTCCAGATCACCGCGTAATATATCCAATCGAGCCTCGTTCAAAACCGGACGCATGCGTATCGCAACGGCCACATGCAATTCGACGTCTTCCATTTTGATTTCGGGTAACGTCGGCTGATAGATTAGATCAACTTTCCGCTGCCAGATTCCGGGCCCCTTGGGATTGAGTAACCGCAGCAACTGCAGGCGAATCGACTCCTTGTTGGCCTGCGCTTCGATGAGCGCCTGCTCCTGCGCAGCGACCTCAGCCTGAACGGCCGCCAATTCAGCTTTTGCCAATCTGCCGACGTCGATCAATTGTTTGGTTTCATTGAGCTGCTGACGGGCGACCTTCAGTGATTCTTCTACGATTTCGATTTGCCGCGTTGCCAGGGCATAGTCCCAATAGGTGCGCTCCACCTCTGCCACCAGAAATTCAGTAAATCCTCGCAATTCAAATTCTGACATCCGGGTATCCAAACGTGACTGCCTCAGTCTAGCCAGATTCACATCCGTTCCGTATCCTTGCAGCAGAGCCTGCGTAACGGTCATGCCCAAACGGGTCGAATAAAAATCAGAATCATAAAGCGATGAGTCATTCATTTCGCTGCTGGCCTCCAGGGCAACCGTTGTGCCGGTCGGAAAATACTGTTCCAGCGAAATGACGCCGTCGATCGCAGTGGTGTTGAAATCCTCGGTGTCAGAACCGGATCTGGCAAGCCGTTCGCCTTTTACCCTGCCGCCGGTAATTTCCGCACCAATTGTCGGATCAAAAACAGCTCTTTCCCGGTCCTCGGCAGTTTGCCGGATCGAAGGATTTAATCTTTGCACCACCAGCGAGCGGTTGTTTTCAAGGCATAGCAAAATGGCCTCGGTGATCGTTACTTTCAACGGTCCCGGCGGCATCGTTCGCGCAGCCATCTCTTCAGATGGTGTGGAGGGCTCCGGGCGCAAATCTACGGCTGTATCCGCAGGCACATTCGGCCCGCCTGCCGTGCGATCAATGCTTTTTTCGACCAGCGTACAGGACACCAATGCCAGCAACACCCCGCAGAGGGTCAAAAACTTCCCCAGACCAAATACAAATCTTACAAACATCATATCCGTTCCTTTCACCTTCCGCCCTCGCCTGTGAGCGGCCGGCCGGGTTCGATAGTTCGGCTTTTTTTAACACATTTTGGTCAGACTATATGGTTTTGGCTCGCGCTGACAACAGAAAACTTTTCTGTCCATGACATCCGGCTTGAAACACGATCTGAAGGTCAAAAACAGCATCGGGGCATCGACATATAGTTCGATTCAGCGATCATTTTTCCATTGCAATATCGATGCTAAAGATGCATTATTTTTCGAATATGGTCATCCGGCGCACATTTTTGCCGTGACTTCAATCTGAGGAAAATTGAAAGGCAAGTTTAGCATGAAATCGGGCAGCCCTAAAATTTTTATTTTAACGGTTTTATCGATGGGCGTAGCGGCGGGTGTCATCTGGGTGATTTTTGCTCAATTTTATGAGCACAACAGTTCGCCTAAAGGCGGTAAGGCATCCCCATCGGTTCCGGTGGAAGTCGCTCAGATTCAACGCGGACCGATTACCTTGCGGCGGACATTCAGCGGAGAGTTGGAAGCCCTGGCAGAGTTTGTTGTCGCGCCGAAAGTCAGCGGCCGTGTGGAGCGGATGTTGGTCAATATCGCCGACCCTGTGGAGCGCAACCAGATTGTGGCCGAACTGGATAACGCCGAGTATATCCAGGCGGTCACCCAGGCCCAGGCCGATCTGGAAGTGGCGCGGGCGAAACTGTCAGAGGCCAGAAGCGCCCTTGAAATTGCCATTCGCGAGTTTAAACGAACCGATTCACTTTTAAAGCGCGGCGTTGCATCTGATTCTGAATACGACGCTGCCAAGCAGGATCAACTGGCCAAACAGGCGCAACTTAAAGTCGCTGAAGCCGAGGTGACCAAGGCCGAATCATCGCTGGAAACCGCCAAGATCCGGCTCGGTTATACCAAAGTAACGGCGGGATGGACCGGCGGCGACGATGACCGGGTCGTTGCCGAGCGCTATGTGGACGAGGGCCAGACCGTGGCCGCCAATGCGCCGCTGATATTGATCGTTGAACTGCAACCTATCGTCGGAGTGGTTTTTGTGACCGAGAAAGAATACGCACGTCTAAAACCCGGGCAACTCGTTTCGCTCACGACCGAGGCCTATCCGGGTGAACAGTTCCAAGGACGCATTGATCGCATTGCCCCTGTTTTCCGCAAAACCAGCCGACAGGCACGAATTGAAATGATCATCGACAATCCCCGGCATCGCCTTAAACCCGGTATGTTCATCAGAGCCTCTGTGGTATTAGACCAGGTAGCGGAGGCCACCCTCGTCCCGGAGCAGGCGCTGACCATTCGTGATGACCGCAGTGGTATTTTCATCGTCAGTGAGGATGGTCGATCGGTCGGTTGGCATCCGGTGGATGTGGGCATCCGCGAGTCCGGCCGGGTGCAGGTAGCCGGCAAGGGGCTAGCCGGTCGGGTTGTCATCTTAGGACAGCAATTGATAGACGACGGCTCGCGCATTGAAATTGCGGCCGGAACCAGCGGGCCCGCCGGCGGACTCGAAAAAGGCGATGCCCAATGAATCTGCCGAGTTTCAGCGTCAAACGCCCGATTTTTACTACAATGGTGACGTTGATCTTTGTCATCCTGGGCGCCGTGTCTTTGAGCAGGCTGCAGATCGACATGCTGCCCAACGTCGAGCTGCCGACGCTGACCATTCGGACCAATTATGAGGGCGCCAGTCCCGAGGTTATGGAGCGGCTGGTGACGCAGATTATCGAAGAAATCGTCGCCACGGTGCCCGGGGTAGAGGAAATCACATCATCATCCTCAGAGGGACGAAGCACGGTTCGGGTCAGCTTTGTTTGGGGGACGGATATCGATACCGCGGCCATCGACGTTCAGGGCAAACTCGAAGACGAAATCAACGAGTTGCCCGATGACATCGTTAGGCCCCGAATCCGCAAATTTGACATCGCCAGTTTTCCGGTCGTTTTGCTGGGCATTTCCAGCACGCTCGACCCAGTGGAGCTTACCGAACTGATTGAAGTGCAAATTCGCTATCGCTTTGCCCGTATTCCAGGTGTCGCACAGGTTGACACCTGGGGCGGCTTTAAGCGCGAGGTCCGGATCGAACTCGATCCGAACCGGATCAAGGCCGTCGGTCTGCCGCTGGATCAGGTGCTCGACGCCATTGAAGACGCCAATCTCGACCTTCCGACAGGCAAAATTGAGCAGGGGCGCTATGAGGTCATGCTGCGCGCCCCGGCTGAGTTTATCAACCTCGAAGAGATTCGAGACACCGTAATCGTCCGGCGCGACGGTGCGGCCGTGACGCTCGGTCAAATCGCCGAGGTCAAAGACACTTATGAGAAGCTGACGCGCATCGTGCGCGTCAACGGCGGCCGCGGACTGCGCGTGGCGATTCGCAAACAGGCCAACGCCAATACGGTTGAAGTGTCCAAACGCATCCTGGATGAGGTCAAAGCAGTCAATAAAGATTTTCCGCAGATAAAGATCGTTCCGGTCATCAACCAGGGCAACTTTATCGAGCGCTCAATCGCCAACGTTGCGCGCTCGGTGCTTTACGGGGGCGGGCTGGCCATCGTGATTTTGCTGTTTTTCCTGCGCAACATCCGCAGTACGCTGGTGATTTCGCTGTCGATTCCAATCTCTATCGTGACCACGTTTGCGTTAATTTATTTCGGAGGCTTCACGCTCAATCTGATGACACTGGGCGGGCTGGCGTTGGGGGTGGGTATGATGGTCGACAGCTCCATCGTCGTGCTTGAAAATATCTTTCGCCGCCGCGGTGAGAACCACGAAGCGCCGGAGCAGGCATCAGTAGAAGGTGCCCGGGAGGTCGGGCCGGCGATTATCGCCAGTACCATCACCACTTTGGTCATTTTTCTACCGTTCGTATTTGTGCGGGGTGTCTCGGGCATTCTCTTCAAGGAGATGGCTTATGTCATCATTTTTGCACTGATCTGCTCTTTGACGCTGGCACTGAGTCTGGTGCCCATGCTGGCTTCCAAACTCCTGACCCCGAGTGGCCCAGGTGTCACCGAAACCGCTATTGGGAAAAACCGCTGGGCCAAGGCTGCCGGAACTGTCCTTGCGGATCTCCAAAATGCTTACCTACAATTGTTGCGATGGGCCCTGGGCCATCGTCTGTTCACAGTTTTAGCGGCTGCTGCCCTGCTCGGCGCAAGCCTGCTGTTGTTGCCCCTGATCGGCAGCGAATTTTTGCCTCCCAGTGATGAAGGTGAAGTTCGCGTCAGCGGGAAAATGGAAATCGGCACCCGGCTCGATCTGGTCGATAGACAGACCCGTGTAATGGAGCAAATCGTGCAACCTGCCGTGCCCGAGACGGTGGCATCGGTGGTCAGTGTGGGTGCCTCCGGCTGGCGGGCAGACGCGGGCTCAGAGGGCGAAATCCGAATGTCTCTGCTGCCGGCCGCCGAGCGCAAGCGCTCCAATGCCCAAATCGCCCAAGATCTGCGTCGCCGTCTGGAAGGTGGTGTTCCCGGCATGGAAATCCGTGTCCGCGCGCCACAGGGACAATTCTTACTGGAACGACTTCTGGGCGGCGATGAGGGGCTGACCGTTGAAATCCGCGGCTACGACCTGGCTGCGCTTGACGCTCTGGCCGGAAGCGTTGCGAAGCGCATTGCCAAGGTGCCGGGTATCACCGACGTGCTGACGAGTCTCGAAGCCGGCATCCCCCAACAGGAAATTCGCGTAAACCGCGATAAGGCCGCCGACCTCGGACTGAGCGTTCGCGATGTCACCCAGCTGCTGCAAACCGCGGTGGCCGGTTCCAAGGCGGGCGAGTACCGGTCGGGGGGTAATTCATATCGCATTCTGGTCCAGCTAAAGGATGCCGAGAAACGTTCCCTCAACGAAATCCTCAACCTAACCCTGAGCACCGCATCCGGTGAAAAGGTGGCCCTGCGCAATGTTGTAAAAACCGAACCGAGCCGCGGTCCGATTCTGATCGATCGCAAAGATCAGCAGAGAATGGTAACGGTGCGGGCCAACGTTGCCGGACGCGATCTGGGATCGGTGGCCGCTGATGTTCAGGCCGTGCTGGATCAAATTCCGCACTCAGTGGGCTATGATCTGAAAGTGGCCGGCAATTTCGAGGAGCAGCAAAAGGCTTTTCGAGAACTGGTCATCTCACTTGTGCTGGCGCTGGTGCTCGTCTATATGGTGCTGGCCTGTCAGTATGAGTCATTTGGAGATCCGCTGGTGGTGATGTTTTCGGTTCCTGTGGCGGCGGTCGGCGTGCTGGTGACGCTATTCATAACGGCAACAACTTTGAACGTGCAATCCTACATCGGCTGCATTATGCTGGGGGGGATCGTGGTCAACAACGCCATTCTCCTGGTGGACCAGACCGGCCGCCTGGTTCGCGATGGGCTGAGCTCTCACGAGGCTCTGGTTGAGGCCGGTCGCCGCAGGTTGCGCCCGATTCTGATGACGACACTGACCACCATTCTTGGCTTGCTGCCATTGGCTTTGGGAATCGGCGAGGGATCCGATGCCCAGGCGCCACTGGCACGTGCAGTCGTCGGAGGTCTTACCGCATCGACACTGATAACCCTTGTGCTGATTCCGGTTGTTTATTCATTGTTTCACCCCGACGCGAAAGAGCGCCGCAAGTGATGCCGATGATCTTCTCCAAAAAATACCCGGGAAAAAGGATCGCTGTCCTTTTTCAATGCATGTTTAGCTCTTCCCGATAACGTCTTCTTCAAAATTCGCTATAACGGGTTCGATTCCGGCCAGGCGATCGATTTTGGCGATGTTGATCACTGCATCACCCTGGTGCACGAGCGGCAGATTCAGGCGGCCGATGACCATTCCGGATGCAGGAGATTTTATCGGTTCCTCATGGTTGCTGAAGGGATCGGCAATTTCTCCAATCTTATTGTCTTGGTCAACTTTGGCGCCAAGCGGGACATGCATGTGCAAAATGCCCGAGGACGGGGCGCGAATCCAGGTCGTCTCATCGGCGATCAGCGGCTCGATCGGTTTTTTACGTGTCCGTCTGCGCCGGAGCATTCCAAGGTCTTCCATAACTGAGAGGATACCGCGAATTCCGGCTCGGATGGCGACTTCATCAAATCGCAGTGCCTCGCCGGCCTCATACAGCAGAAAAGGAATGTTTTTTTCCGAGACCGCCTGTCGCAGCGAGCCGTCGCGGATATTGGCATTGATGATCACCGGAACCCGGAAGGCTTCGGCCATTTGCAGGATCTGGGGGTCCGTTACCGTTGCGCGGATCTGCGGCAAGTTGGTGCGGTGATTGGAGCCGGCGTGCAAATCTATGCCGTGCGTGCTGTTGGCAACGATCTCATCCATAAATATATCGGCCAGCTGAGAGGTCAGCGAGCCTTTTCCGGATCCCGGAAAAAAACGATTGAGATCGCGGCGATCCGGCGAGTAACGCGACTGCTGCAAAAACCCGTAAACATTGACCACCGGTATCGCGATCAGAGTGCCCTTAAGTTTTTTGATTCTTTTGAGTTTCATCATCCGCCGGATGATCTCAGTGCCGTTGATCTCATCTCCGTGAATGGCGGCACTGATAAACATCCGCGGGCCCTCTTTATAACCGTGAATGACGTGAACCGGCATCGTCATTTCCGTGTGGGTGTACAGACGGGCCACCGGCACCTGGATGGTCACCTGTTGGCCGGGCTTTATCTTTGAGCCGGCTAATGATAACGGTGCCCGCATCAGCCTTTACCCCTGGTGCGGGTTTTGCCGGGTGCGGCGTTTTTTTCGATGTATTCGATAATCAAGCCCGCAACATTTACGTGAGTGGTTTTCTCGATGCCCTCCAGTCCGGGGGAGGAGTTGACTTCCATGACGACCGGCCCGTGATTTGATCTGAGCATGTCAACCCCCGCGACCCTGAGGCCCATGATTTTAGCGGCCCGGACGGCTGTTGAACGCTCTTCCGGGGTGATGCGCACTTTCTCGGCGTTTCCGCCGCGATGGAGGTTGGAGCGGAATTCACCTGCCGGCCCCCTGCGCATCATGGCGGCCACAACTTTATCTCCGATGACCAGGCACCGAATATCGGTGCCGCTGGATTCCTGGATGAACTCCTGCACCAGGATATTGGCTTTTAAACTCCGAAAAGCCTGAATGACGCTCTGGGCCGCTTTTTTTGTCTCGGCCAGGACGACACCCACACCCTGGGTGCCCTCGATCATCTTGACCACCAGTGGAGAGCCGCCGACCAGGTTGATGAGATCATCCGTAAATTGGGTCGAATGGGCAAAGCCGGTTACCGGCAGGCCGATACCCTTGCGAGCGAGCAATTGCAGACTGCGTAGCTTGTCTCGCGATCGGCTGATGGCGACCGATTCGTTCAGGCAAAAGACATCCATCATTTCAAATTGCCGCACCACCGAAGTGCCGTAAAAAGTGATGGAAGCGCCGATGCGCGGGATAATCGCGTCGAAACCCTTTAATTGTTCTCCGTTGTAATGAATGGCCGGATGATGTGAAGTAATATTCATATAGCATCGCAGCGGATTAATAATCTGGATGTTGTGCTTCCGATTTTTGGCGGCCTCAACGAGGCTTCGGGTGGAATAAAGCTCCGGCTTGCGGGATAGTATGCCGATTTTCATTTTTTATCCTTTTTTGAGATCTCATTTTGGTATGCTTTTGCCAATGACCGTCCGGTTAGATAGGGTCGGTCTGGATTTACCAAAAATTTGTTCTCCAAGGCCTTGCGGCCAAGGAGCATTCTGAACAGCATCAGGTCTCGATTCGTCAGCGTAATGTCGATCGGCCAGCTCATCTCTCCCAGTACGGCCCTGGTTTGAATCACGAAGCGTTTTTCAGAATGGCCGCTTGAATCTTTGACCCGGCGTTGCTCGAGCACCGGCGCTTGGCAATATCGGCATACATCTTTTTGGCGCTGAAGCGGATGAATGCCGAAATTTACCATCCACCGGCCATTATCCTCAAATTCTTCCAGATCGAAAACATGCATGGCTGACGTGCGGGCGCCCGTGTCGATCTTGGCCTTAATCGCCGGGATGCCCAGCTCCGGCAACGCGATCCATTCCTTCCAACCGATAATCGCTTCGGGCTGATGTTTTTTTTTCTTCACTTTAAGCCTCCCCCGGCCGGTCACCCTTTGGACGGCAGCCCTGGCAGCTGGGCCCATCTGACCCCATCAGGTGCCACACCGACCCGATGTGAAATTCCGACGGGTTTTGTATCGATTCAACTGCCATCTCAATCACAATGCGGCCGCCATACAGCGCTTTTAAGCCCATGACCCCCAACCTTACGCATTATTGTTATATTGGTCAAATATTAAGAACTCCGAATTTTTAATAATCAAAAATTCAGTTTTGGCAACAGCCTCCCTATTTTGTTCGGAGAACTCAAGCCCGCCGGTCCCAAATGGTGGCCAATCGATTTTAGAGACCAAAATGATTTGAATGAAATGACATGAACGTATATGATCTTATTGTTGGTATATGGGGTTTACCCCATTAAATTTTTCTAGCTGTCAGGAGGTGTTATGAAGCGGTTATTGATCGTAGTTTTATTTTTGTTGTCTGTCACCTTTTCAGCGGCCGCCGGCGATAACCCCAAAGTGATTCTGGAAACATCCAAAGGCAACATAGTGCTCGAGCTGTATGCGGATAAGGCACCGGAAACCGTTAAGAATTTTTTAGCGTATATCGACGCGGAATTTTACAACAACACCATCTTTCATCGCGTGATCCCCAATTTCATGATTCAAGGGGGTGGTTTTACAGTCGACATGCACAAAAAAAAGACGCGCGCCCCAATCCGCAATGAAGCCGACAACGGACTGCCCAACCAGCGCGGCACCATTGCGATGGCTAGGACGCCGAATCCGCACAGTGCCAGCGCCCAATTTTTCATCAACAGCAAAAATAATGATTTCCTGAATCACAAAGGCAAAACCCAGCAGGGATGGGGGTATGCGGTATTCGGGCATGTGGTGGAAGGCCTGGAGGTTGTGGATCGTATTTCTAAAGTAAAGACGGTCACGCGTGGCCGCTTTCGGGATGTGCCCGCTGAGCCCATCATCATTACCCGGGCAGCCCGGCTGCCCTGAGAGCTTTGACAGCCGGCATGGCCTGACTACAGAACCGATGCCAACGCTCTTCAGCCTTTGCGGATTCGCCTTTCGCTGGTGAAAGCGTGTAAGAAAAAAAATACAATAGCGCCGGCGAATAATAAAATCGCTAATGGCATTGTCAGCAGGGTTTCTGCGACGCTTTGAACGTAGATTGAAGAGATCCCGTCAACCCGCTCTAAGGTTGAAGGATCGACAAGATCGGCAAGGCAAATGTTTTCATAATTAAATTTGTCGGATACGCCCATATTCATGAATGCGATCATGATCTGGTATACGAACAAAGATATGGACACGAGCAATAAACCAATTCCGATCAAAGCGGATATCGACATAGCAATTATCTCCTGGTTTCTCTACCCTCCGGCGGACCGGTCGCTTTCCAATATTTGCAAAGCACTTTTTAGCACCTGCCGCGGTGGAATTTGCTTTAAACACAAATTGTCGCCATCGCACGGAGAGTTGCGGTGGTTATAAGCGGTAAGGCACGGTGAGCAGGGCAGGGGGTTGTAAAACAAGGTCGCTTTATCGTCAACCGGGCCATAAAGATCCGGGGTTTCGGGTCCGTAAAATATAATCGTTGGAACGGGTGTCAAGGCGGCAAATTGACCTGGGCCGCCATCGTTGGTAATCAACAGCTTGGCAAGATGGAAGATGAGCATCAGTTCTCGCACGGTTCGGGTGTATCCGGTCAAATCGATGCAGGCTGGATGGTTGCAATCTGTTAAAATTGCAGCTGCCAGCGCTTTGTCCGCCGCCAGACCGACGATGCCCACCGCGCATCCTTTTTTTATTAATTCGCCTGCGACTTGGCTGTAGTAATGGCGCGGCCAGGCCCTGATGGGCAATATTCCACCGCCGGGGTAGATGAGAATTAATTTTTTGCCGTCTATGGCCGGAAAATCGGCTCGCAGACGTCTCGACATGGCTTCAATTTCAGGTGGTGTAAATTTGATCGCCGGTGGTTTCAAATTGTTGTGCCGCGTTGCCTGCTTGACCATTGGCGCGCTGGCCGAGTCAATGGCTGAGACCAGATTGAGAAACTGGCGCGAAATATGATGATAGGGGTTGAATAAAACGGGGCGGTTGATAAAAGTGCCGCGATACAGTCCTTCCTGGGTGTACGGATGGAAACCGACGCGAATCCTCGCTCCGCTCAGAAATGATATAATGCTGCTGATTCTGGCAAACAGCTCACAATCGATTGCAACATCAAGTTTAAGTTTGCGAATTTGATTCAACGCGCGCAGGCAATCAATGGCAAAAGCGCCGAACGTGGTATCGCGGACTGTCAAAATGTTTTTCTCCGGGGTTACATCCAGCAGCGTCAGAATTTCTTTATTTTTATCGAATAAAAGACCGTATAATTCAGCGCCTGGATATCGCTTTTTTATTTGCCGGAACATGGGGTAGGCCAGAACAAGACTACCCATCTCAGAGAGTAAAATAACCAGAAATTTTTTGGGCTGAAACCCGTCATCCTCATCCCGGCTTTTGCGGTAGAAAAGCGAAAGAATCCGGCAGATAAATGCGCCGATATATCGATCTATTTTGCGCTGTAAGCTGATCTTCATCTTATACGATTATTATCCGGGTGCAAATTCCAATATCAGCGGGCTTGAAAATCGTTCAACCGATTTCACCTGGCGCCGGTGTCCATGGGTCGTCAAAAAACGTACCCTGCATCCACGGAGTATTTTTACACCCCTTTTGCTGCGATGGCACCCTTCAGACAGGATTATGGCAAGCGCTGTAACGCTACCAATGTCGCCCCCCAGCCGCCGGCCTCCGGGGGCGCATCATTGTAACGACGAACCAACGGATGTTCATCCAGGATCCGATGTACCTGCCTTTTCTGAATACCCTTGCCTTTGCCGTGAATGATACGAACGGAAAAAATATCTTTTTTAATACATTCTGAAAAATATGCATCTAACAGACCGGGTATATCTCGGGGTTGAAACGTATGCAGATCCAGAACATCTTCGATGGGTATCTGAATGGGCTCCATAGTCAACTGTCGGGTCGTTTCCTTTGCCCTCGGGTAGGCGGTGCTTGATTTTGAGTGTTAAGATATATAAGCTCTGGAATAACGGCCATAACACCGTTTTTGCCGCCGCTCATCCAGTTGTTTTTCAGAAGCGTCAGCGCCGGCAACCGCCAGAATCGTTCAATACCTTAAGAATATCAAATTATTAAAGGCGTGTACATGATAATCATGAAGTTTAGCGGGTTGCTCATATTGGCTTATCTGCTGGGCGCCATCCCCTGGGGGCTGATTCTGGCACGCATTTTTGCGAGCGCGGATATCCGGCGGAAAGGCAGCGGCAACATCGGGGCGACCAATGTCACACGGGAAGTGGGTATCCTGCCGGGTTTGTTGACATTGGCCGGCGATGTTTTCAAAGGCGCTTTACCGGTTTATCTGGCCCGTTTAGCTTTTGGCGCTGTTGATGGTTCCGGCGATATATATCTGGCGGCCGCAGCGCTGGCTGCTTTTATTGGGCATTGTTTTCCCGTGTACCTTAAATTTCGTGACGGTGGCAAGGGGGTAGCGACTGCAGCGGGATGCTTTGCGGTGATTTCGCTGCCCGCTGTTTTAGCGGCATTCGGCCTATTTGCCGTTATGCTGCTTGTGTCCCGGCGGGTTTCAGCGGGTTCGCTCTGCGCCGCGGCCGCCCTGCCGGTGAGCATCTGGGTCGCCACTGGTTCCCTGGTTTTAATGATCGCCGCCGCTTTGACCGCACTGCTCATATTTGTGCGTCATCATGCGAACATCAGACGGCTTTTGGCCGGAAACGAGCCCGCTTTTAAATTGTGAAAAGAGCCCACCAATAGACTCGATAACTGCAAAAAAGCATAGTGAGATACATCCGCTAAGCTCATCCTGGCGCAAAACCGTTCAATGATCGATCCTCCAAATAAAAGAAAATATCGAGGACGCAGGGGCGTACAAGTACGAGTACGATTCTACGCTTTTTTCTTCGCATTGTCGTCGTCCTCGTTCTTGGTTTCTGAAGTCAACTCGCCATTACCCACACAAACGTAATCAGGCCGGCTAAAATAAATTGGGTTTCAAGCAAAAATTCGAGTCGAATCCCCGGAAACATCTGGGCCCGTTCAAAGGCCACTATAATGAGCGCAATAAAAACCGGACACAGAATCAGGGCAAATCCCAGGCTTGATGTCAGACCCAAGGCGCTCAAACCGGCCAATGACGCAGTCAATAGGACCAAAATAATTTTCAATAGCTGCATCGAGCGTTTTTCCCCCAGCAAAATCGGTATGGTTTCTTTGCCCACCAAGCGGTCGCCCTGCATATCCAGTATGTCAAAAAACGCCGTTCTTACAAAAACAATGCCGATGGCCCACAGCGCCATCAGCACATTCATCCAATCCAGACTGCCGGATTTGGACAGGGGCGGCAGAACGGCCGTGACAATGCCCCAGGCAACCGCGATCAGAAGCGTTTTTGAACCGGGAATGTCTCTTAACCTTTGATACTTGCCGCCGGTCAGCCACGGCGGTATGATCTCCAGATTGTAAGAAAGCCCCAGCAGGCTCATGACCAGCAAGGCCATGAATGGAAATATCCCGATACTGAAGGCGATAATCAATCCGGTCCCACCTGCAATCCCCGCCAAGATGGCCAGCGGCAATTTGTTGTGGTCGTAGAATTTTGCCCTGGTGGGGTCATTGTATCGATCGGCCCGCGTGTCGGTCAGGCGATTGAGGATATGCATGGATTGAACATAGAGCATGGATATTAAAATATAGGGAAATGTTTGATAAATCCCCTGCAGTTTGTTGAAGGCATAGCATAAAGCACCCGCACCGACGGCGACATATACGTTGGTCAACAGCAGAGTGCGCTGAAACTCAAATGCCAGTCTCCGCCATCCCTGCTTGCGTTTGAAAAGCAATGCTTCCAGCGTGCGGTAGATTTTTTTAATGACCCAGTTGGGCGTTGAAGCACCGGCGGTAATACCAATCTGGTTGGTGTCTGCGAGCGCCTGAAGGTCGAGATCGGTAAGATCATCCTCATTTTCGATATGAAAAGCGGGCGTTCCGGCCTGGCGGGCGATATCGACCAGCCTTTTGGTATTTCCACTGCTGCGCCCACCGACTACGATAACCGCATCCACTGATTCTGCCAATCGTTGAACCTCTGCCTGACGGCGCTCGGTAGAGTCGCAAATAGTTTCAAATACCTTATAGTGCGGGTGGTTGCCAGTCGCCCAGTTTTTAACGGTCTGCCATAAATGGGTGTTGAGTGTCGTTTGGGCGACGATGATGGCATTTTCGAAGGCGGGAAGGGCTTTCAGCTCGGCCACGTTTTTGACCACATAGCTTTTATCACCGCCATAGCCGCGCAATCCGATAATTTCCGGATGGTTCTGGTCACCAACGATGATGGTTGCATACCCCTTCTTGGCATGCTTGCGTATAATGGTTTGTACCTTTATGACTCGGGGGCAGGTGGCATCAATAACCTTAAATCCTACTTCTGCGAGTCGGTCTTTTGTTTCGGGCGGCACACCATGAGCCCGGATGAGCACTGTTCCGGAACCCTCGGCCGGTGGCTCATTAAAGGCGGATATGCCTTTTTCTTCTAAAATTTCCAAAACCTGGGGGTTGTGGATCAGGGGGCCGTAGGTTGAGATCGGATGCGGGTGATCATCGGGGGCATCGAGGACCATTTCAACCGCACGGCGAACGCCCATGCAAAATCCGGATGTTTTGGCAATAACGATTTTCATATCACAGTTTTTTTATTTTGATGCGGTTGCGTCGCTGTTTTTTCGATAATCTGCGGGCAGGTCCCTTTTTTTTCGTGGTTGGTGTCCACCCTCTGTTATCCTCGGTGTCGTCATCAAGGCGGTCCGAATGGCCCGCCATTTCGATTTTTGTTTCAAATCGCTGTGCACTGATAGTGGCCGCACCGCAGGCGACTGCATAATCGATGATGTCCCGATCCGAACTGACGATCAATGCTTTTTCACGTTCATCGGATGCCATGCGTTTGATCACCTCATCGGCTGATGTCCCCTTTGGTGAAAATCGTATCCCGATCCCTTTTTGACGGCGGCGGTGCTGGGAAAAAGCCGGACTGTTCTGACCATCAAAGACCACCGTTATCGGATGATGCTTGATCCTGCGATAAGCTGCCAACTTGTCCACCAGCGCCTCGCGGCCCAGGAGGATGTCCCGCTCGTCCAGACGGCTCAAAGATGCGGATTGTCGGATAAGGTTATATCCATCTATAATGATGTGGAGGGCCATATCCAGCGCCAATACCATTTATTGTGTTTGCCGCAACCACAGGGAACGGCGTACTATGTTCGGGTCTGCTGTAGACGCGCGATCAGGCGATCCAGGTCATCATTGCTATAAAATTCAATTTCAACTTTGCCTTTGAAACCGCGTCGTTTGATGGTTACCTTGGTGCCAAAATGGCGTGAGAGCTCCTCAGCCAGGCCGAGCAGATAATGGTCTTCCGCGCTTTTCCTGCTCACTTTCGGTTTTTTCTTTTCGCCTTTCAAAGCGCGCACAAGATCTTCGGTTTCCCTGACCGACAACCCCTTTTTAACGACCGAGCGCCACGCCGCCAGTTGCTGGGTGGGGTTTGTTGTGCCCAGCAGGGCTCGGGCATGACCCATTGATAGGTCGCCTTCCTGGATGCTTGTCCGAATGGCCGCGGGCAATTGTCGGAGCCGCAGGAAATTGGCAACTGTGGAGCGGCTTTTGCCCACCCGCGTGGCGGCCTCATCCTGGGTCAGATGAAATTCGGTAATCAGACGGTGATAGGCTTCGGATTCCTCGATGGGATTGAAGTTGGCGCGCTGAATGTTTTCAACAATCGACAATTCCAGCAGTTTGGAATCAGTGATGCGTTTGATGATAACCGGCACCTGGGTCAGCCCGGCCTTTTTAGCGGCACGCAAACGTCTTTCCCCGGCAATCAGCTCGTAACCGTCATTTTCTTCGCGGACTAAAAGCGGTTGCAGGATGCCCTGCTTCTTTATCGATTGACTGAGTTCCTCTAATTCAGCTTCGGGAAACTGCTGGCGGGGCTGAAAGCGGTTGGGCTGGATCCGTTCGATATCACAATAGAAAAAATCCCTGGGAGGTTCTGTCGATTTTTCCATTTCCGGGATGAGCGCTCCCAAACCCCTACCGAGGGCCTGTTTTTTGCGTTTGATCGGGCTGCCACTGGATTCTTTGGCTTCTTTTTTCTTCTGCATTCTGTTCCCCAGCAATCTGAACTTAGGCCGTAAAAATGCCCATAGTTAACGGTTATCCGTTATTGTGCTTGTCGGTAGCGCATTGCCTGTAAGCTGCCACCCTGCATCTTATCTTTCATAACTGATGTAGAACAAAATGGGATTCAGCCCATAACCGACAATATATCACCCTGAATGTGTACCCCTAATGCAGGATACTAGTGGTTTAGGATTTCCTTTGCCAGCTTAAAATAGCTCAGGGCACCCGCTGATGTGGCATCATAGAGCAGAATGGGTTTGCCGAAGCTCGGCGCTTCGCTCAGGCGGACGTTACGGGGTACCATTGTCTTAAATACAAGCGCTTCAAAATATTTTTCGGCCTCCGCTGCAACCTGATGTGCCAGATTGGTCCGTTTATCAAACATGGTGAGTAAGATACCGGCGATAGCCAAGTTCGGATTGAGATTGTGTTTGATGCGCTTGATCGTATTGAGAAGCTGTCCCAGGCCCTCCAAGGCATAATATTCAGCCTGAAGCGGAATTAAGACGGAATCGGCAGCCGTAAGGGCATTAATGGTTAACAGGCTCAATGACGGCGGGCAGTCGAGAAATATAAAGTCAAATTCCTGGTTGAGACCTGAAATCAGATGCTTGAGTGCCTTTTCCCGTTCGGGATCGGACATCATTTCGACCTCAAATCCGATCAATTCGACATCTGACGGAATCACTTTCAGGGTGGCAATTTCACTATCCACGATCAGGTTCGCGGCGCCCGCGCGACCCAGCATTCCGTGGTAAAGTGTTTTTTCGAGTCGTGATCGATCGATACCCAGACCTGAAGTCGCATTGGCCTGGGGATCGCAATCGATCAACAATGTTTTTTTCTCTGAAACAGCCAGTGCGGCTGCCAGGTTTACAGCGGTGGTTGTCTTGCCGACACCCCCTTTCTGATTGGCGATACAAATGATTTTGGCCATAATCCGGATGCTCTAACATAAAAATTGGGGTTTGAAAAGAACTTTAGAATAGTGAAAATGAACGCTAATTGATTATTCTCTTATTGCTATCAATATTATTATTTTCAATTAAACTGGAGCCTTGGGGAAGTGGCGGTTAGGGTAAGGGTATAAAAAGAGGGCTATTGGGGGCAACACACCAACAGTCCAACACGCCATTGCGCTTTGTTTGTCTTCCACAGATGGTTTGGATGAGCTTGTTTTTACCCGCTTACGTGTTATAATAGCGAAATCTTCAATATCTAACGTGAGTGAGACCATAATGATTCGAAAGCTTATATCCATTTACATGGCTGCATTATTCCTACTGGCACCGCTGGGTGCGCAGCTTTCTTCCGGCCTGACCGTCAGCGAAGAAGAAAAGTTGTCCCGTTCAATTCTGAACTATATTTACAGTCATTACGAAATTATCGATGATCCGGTCATTGCGGGCTATGTCAATCAGGTCGGCAACCGGATTGTTTCAGCAATAGAAGATCCTATTTTCGATTATCAATTCCATGTTATCAATGTCGACACCTATAACGCATTTGCCATCCCGGCCGGCTATGTCTTTATCCACAGCGGGCTGATCGCAGCCATGGATAATGAAGATGAGCTGGCCGGCATTCTGGCACATGAAATCGCCCATGTGAATGCACGCCATATTTCGCAGAAAATCGAAAGATCCAAAAAAATTGGTTGGGCGACCCTGGCGGGTGTGGCGGCCGGTGTGCTCATTGGCGCAGCCGGTGGGGCGGAAGCGGGGCAAGCTGTGACTCAGGGCAGCCAGGCTGCCGGAGCCGCCGCCGAATTGTCCTATAGCCGTGACAATGAAATACAGGCCGACCAGTTAGGACTGATCTACCTGAAC
>JASFNW010000033.1:0-38026 GCA_050116835.1 Desulfobacterales bacterium | reverse complement strand
CGGGAATCAGTCGCCAGCAGCCAGTAGCCACCCTCCAACTTACACCAGACACCCGCCTGCGCGGCATAGCCGCTTCGGCGCGGCGAAGGCTGGAAAACCTAAATCGTTAGACCTTGTTATTCAGGATATCATAGACAATGTGCAACCCGGGTAATTACACTAACATCCTTTGAAATTTGGAACTAGCAATCCCATTAGACTTGCATCCGATATTGAACTGGCTTATGATTTGGCTTGGACGCTGCGATGAAAAAACTTTACGGAAATACCGTCGGACTGAAAGCCAATCAGATTCGACGACTTGAAAACTTTTACCGCCGTCGCATTCAGCCCCAATTTTTAATTAGTGCTGAGCTGACACGTGACCTAAACCGTTTGTCCCATGAAATTCGGCGCCAGATCGGTCTGCTGATCAACCGCCAAGGTAAGGTCGTATATGTTATTGTCGGCGACCATAAAAAAATCGTTATTCCGCCGATCGGCGAATATCGGGCGGCTCCGGGCCGATTGAATGGGTTGCGCTGCATCCATACCCATCTAACCAGTGAAGCGCTTACCGATGATGACCTTACTGATCTTGCGCTGTTAAGGCTTGATATGATGGCGACCGTTGCGAATGGCCAGACCGACTCACGCCCACACATTCATGTCGCCCATATCCTGCCGAAAAACGCAGACAACGCGCCATACCGCATCCTGGATTTGCTGTCTCCTTCGCAGCTCAATATCGACTGCCTGGCCATGATCCAGGCCCTGGAAAATGAACTTGCACGCCTGAGTAAAGGCTACAGTGCCGAATCGGGCACTGAACGGGCATTGCTGGCCAGTGTGTCCGCCACATCAAAGCGAAAAGCGCTCGAATCCCTGGCGGAGTTGAAGGCCCTGGCGACATCCAACCGTATCGAGATCGTTGGCACGCTTGTTCAGCAGCGCAAATCAAAAAACACACAACAGCTAATCGGCACGGGGAAATTGCAAGAACTGGCCATTCTGGCATTGCAGGAGGCAGCCACCGTCATCATATTTGATCAGGAATTGAGCCCATCACAAATCCGCGCCATAGCGGACCAAATCGAGTTAAAAGTCATCGATCGGACGCAACTGATTTTAGATATTTTTTCCCAACGGGCCAAGACGCGTGAAGGCAAATTGCAGGTTGAGCTGGCACAATTAAAATATTTACTGCCCCGCTTAATTCTCAAAAATACCGCTATGTCCCGCCTGACGGGCGGCATCGGCGGACGCGGTCCGGGTGAAACGAAGCTGGAAATCAACCGAAGGCGCGCGCGCGACCGAATCGCACGTCTTGAACAAGAATTGTTGGCCGTCAGAAAACAGCGTAAGCAACAACGGGCGCAACGCCAGAAAAAAGGCCTGCCCATAATCTCCATTATCGGTTACACCAATGCCGGCAAGTCCACTTTGCTCAATACACTGACCAAAAGCAATGTGCTGGCGGAAAGCCGGCTGTTCGCCACTCTGGACCCTTCAAGCCGACGGCTCAAATTTCCCAGGGATAGCGAGGTCATCATCACCGACACGGTTGGCTTTATAAAGGATTTGCCAGAAGACCTATTGGTCGCTTTTCGCGCAACCCTGGAGGAGCTTGAAAGTGCCGATCTCCTGCTGCACGTCATTGATATCAGCAACCCGCGGTATTTGTCCCAGATCAATTCGGTGGAACGACTTCTCGGCGATCTAAAGTTACAGCATACCCCGACGATGCGAGTGCTCAACAAGATAGACAGAGTCGATCCCGATATAATTCCAAATTTAACACGCAAACTTGACGGTATGGCAATTTCGGCCCGACAAAAATCCACACTATTACCGCTCATCAATCGAATGGAAGCTGTCCTGTTTGAAAAATCAGCAATAAAGGCGAACGCTAATGGATCTTGAACATGCAAAGAGAGTGGGTATCGAAGCGGCCTACAGCGGAGCGAAAATCTTACGGGATCAATTCGGTCATATATCCCAAATCGGTCAAAAAGGTGCTTTCGACCTTGTCACGGAAGCAGACACTGGGTCCGAAAAAAAGATTATTCAAATCATCCGTGAGGCATTTCCCGATCATGCCATCCTGGCAGAGGAAAGTGGCGTCAATCACGGCAGTGCGGAGTGCCAGTGGATCATCGATCCTTTAGACGGCACCACCAATTATGCGCATCAATTGCCGATTTTTTCGATTGCGATTGCATTGGCCGTCGACGGTGAGATTGCAGTGGGATTGGTTCTCAACCCGATGGATGGTGAGCTTTTCTCTGCCATAGCGGGAAAAGGCGCCACACTAAACGATAACCCCATTCGGGTCACATCAACGCCAACGGTTCATCAGAGTCTGCTGGTAACCGGATTCCCTTATGATTTAAGCAAAATTATTGAACCGGTAATGCAACGATTCACCGTTTGCCAAAATACTTCGCAAGGTGTGCGCCGATTGGGCTCGGCCGCCCTCGATATATGCTACGTGGCCTGCGGTCGCTTTGATGCATTTTGGGAGCAAAACCTGAAACCCTGGGATAAGGCTGCTGCAGCCGTGATCGCGTCCGAAGCCGGCGCGGTGATTACTGATTTTGCGAACAGGCCTTTCGCACTGGACCAGAAAGAAATCCTGGTTTCCAACGGCGCGATCCACCGGGAAATGCTTTCATTGCTGAAACTGCCTGACTAACACTCTGTCTTTGACATTGTTCGATCCCTCCTGACCCGGACATGTTATTTTCTTCGATGCGCTATGAACAGCAATTTACAGGTAGCCCGATATTTGAGATATTGCCGCCGCTGATGACAAACCCAAAGCGATGGTTGCTCAGCATCACAAATTTCGGGCGACCCTTTCCCATCAACGTAAGCCATCAGCATGGCGCCTTGCAGAAAACAACATGCCCGAGCCGAAACGTTATGCAAGGGTGTATCTAAACAATGCTGAATTTAATGATGGTGATGATAGCGTAGCATATTTTTAAATAAATTTGTAAATCCCATCGTAAAAGTGTGAATAAGGGTTCATGGCAAGGCGCAGATCAGCGAAAAAGCGGAGCATACACGTAAGTATGTGAGCATTTTACGCAGGGGCTGGGGAAAAAGGGGCCCCCGGGCTCTGCCCGGAACGCAGCCATGGGCCCTTAGACGCGCTTTTACGATGGGATTTTAGAATTTGCCAGACTCTAGCTTCCGATTAAAAAACTCGACCTGTTTTTGAATCACACTGCTTTCTTTTAATCCCTTCTCAATACAGTGGATAGAATGGAGGGCCGTCGCATGGTACCGGTTAAAGGCTTTTCCGATAGCTTGCAACGGTGCGTCCGTGTAACGACGCGACAGATATATGGCCATCTGTCGCGGTCTGACAAGATGTTGTTTGCGTGAGCGCGAAACTATATCTTTTGGTGAACAATTAAAATACTTACACACCATTTTTTTGATGGCATCAATGGTGATCTTTTTGCGCTGGCGGACCATGTTTTTGACGACGCTTTCTGTCAGGTTCATGTCAATCGGAGCGCCCAGCAGAGATGATTTTGCAGCGACACCATTTAAACCGCTTTCAAGCTGTCGGATGTCATCGGTCAGTTCTCCGGCCAGATATTCGATGATCGTGTCGGGAATCTGATAGCCGTTGCTTGATGCTTTTTTTCTTAAAATGCGGACCCGCGTCCTGAAATTTGGCGGTTCAATTTTGGATATCAGGCTACCGGATAATCGTGATCTTAATTTATCATTTAATTTGGGGATGTCTCCGGGCAGATAACAGCTGGAGAAGATAATACGCTTGCCGGCCTCAAACAGCGAATCTAAAGTTAGCGCCAACTCCACCTGAGTCCTTTGTTTGCCGCTGAGGTAATGAATGTCTTCCAGGAGTAAGACATCACATTTGTTTCGGTATTTCCCTTTAAATTTGTTGATTGAATCCTGACGAAAAGCCTGGACCATTTCATTGCTGAAGTCTTCTGCCGTTATATAATAAACGCGTTCATCGGGATATTCGGACAAGACATGATGCCCGATCGCCTGGGAAAGATGGCTTTTTCCCATGCCGGTATTGGAAAGCAGCAATAGCGCATTTTGTTGATACTCTCTACGCGACGCCAGCGAAAGCGCGGCAGAATAAGCAAAATCGTTATTTGCTCCCACAACGAATTCGTCAAACGTGAAATTCCTTCTTAAAAATCGACCACTGTGGGGGCGAATAGAGCCGGTTGGGAGCGGTAATTGATGATTCAGCTGATTTCCGTTTTGGGGGCGTTCATCATTTTTAGCGCTAACCTCAAAGGAAAGATGGCACTTATTACCGGTAGCGTTGTTTAATTCCATGGCAAGCAGTTTTCCATAAAGATCGTTGACCCGCTTTTTAAAAAAGAAATTTGGGCACGCCACGATCCAGCTATCAGGATCGTTTTCTCGCAATTCCAGCGGCTCGATCCACATTTGAAAACTGTGTTTCGGTATCCGATCTTTGATGACAGATTTAATTTTTTCCCAGACAGCTTCCATCGGCGCTTACACAACTCTATCCAATACAAACTCAATAATGACGCTGTTTTAGAAGATTTTTTTTTAAATTTGATGTCGAAGCTAAACGGTTCGGAAGGCTTTATTTTGATTTTTCAAAAACAAAAAACAGAAGCATATTTATGGTATGAGATAGATTCAGTCAAACCGGATAAAAGCTGTTTTAGAGCGCACAGCCAGACGGTTTTGAACAATCTATATCTACTTGTTATCATTTGACTAAATGTAGTGATAGCGACAAGCCTTGTTGAATACGACCTTTTGTAAATGAAAGGTATTTTTAAGAATACTAAATATATCCATATTGCGCATAAAGTTATGAACAAAAAAGTATTCTCTTAAAACCTACAATTTTCATTTATTATCTTCGATTTTCAAAAAATTGTTTTCGACAACTTTAGAAATAGGCTCTGATGACGGAATAGCCTGGCTTTACATCCTTTCAAGAAATTTGTTTGAATTATTTTTTTATGGCGGCTAAACTCAAAAAAAAACTGTCATCAGAAAAAATGGCCATGATTGCAGACAAAATAATCATTCGCGGAGCCCGACAGCACAACCTAAAAAATGTGAATGTTGACATACCGCGTGAGAAACTGGTGGTAATCACGGGCTTATCCGGCTCAGGAAAATCCACACTTGCTTTCGATACCCTGTATGCTGAAGGCCAACGTCGCTATGTGGAGTCGCTGTCTACCTATGCTCGCCAATTTTTGGAACGTATGGAAAAGCCCGATGTCGATCTAATCGAAGGCCTTTCACCGGCGATCGCCATAGAGCAAAAAACCGCCGGACACAACCCGCGTTCAACAGTCGGCACAGTGACCGAGATCTATGATTATTTGCGTCTTCTGTATGCGCGCGTTGGCACCCCCCATTGCTACCAATGTGGTCAGGAGATCCGTTCTCAAACCCTGGATCAAATTGTCGACCACATCATGTCATTGGGCGATAAAACCCGTGTCATCGTATTATCCCCCATTGTGAAGGATCAAAAAGGAACACATGAAAACCTGCTCAAACGTCTTAAAAAAAACGGTTTTGCCCGGGTCCGTGTCGACGGTCAGACGAGTGATATCGAAGACGTCGTCATGCTGGAAAAAAACAAAAAACATTCAATAGATGTCGTTGTCGATCGGCTCGTCGTCAATGAACGGATTAAAAACCGTTTGGCAGACTCACTCGAACTGGCAATGGCGCAATCCAATGGACAGGTCAGCATTGACGCCGAAGGGCGCGGCAGCTTCTTTTTCAATGAACAGGCCGCCTGCAGTCGATGCGGTATCAGCTATCCTGCATTTAGCCCGGCCAGCTTTTCATTCAATTCACCTCAGGGTGCTTGTTCCCATTGCGACGGGCTGGGCGCCCTGACAGCCTTTGACCCGGCTCTGATCATTCCCGATCCGGATCTGACATTGCGCGAAGGCGCCATCGTCCCCTGGTCAAATCGCAATAGTGTTCATTTCGCAGAGTTCTTAGATGCCCTCACTCGGCAGTATGACACAGATATTTACACACCCTACAAAGATCTGCCGGATGATTTCAAACAGGTATTGCTTTATGGCTCGGGGGATAAACCGATTACATTTTATTTTGAAGACGATAATCGCCGTATCAGCTATCAAAAACCTTTTGAAGGCATCATCCCGAATCTTCAACGCCGTTACCATGAAACAGGTTCAAACTGGTCGCGTGAAGAAATCAGGCGTTACATGACTTTTCAACCGTGTCCGCAATGCAGCGGTGAAAAATTAAATCGCGCCAGTCGATCCGTTAAAGTTGGCGACCTGACCATTTCGCAGTTAACTGCGCTGTCCATCGCCCATATTCGCTCCTTTTTCTTGGATTTAAGAATGGACGACAAAAAAGAGGTGATCGCTCGGCGCATTCTCAAAGAGATTGTCGAAAGACTGGGTTTTCTGGAAAATGTCGGACTTGCCTACCTGACCCTGGACCGTTCGGCCCAATCCCTTTCCGGCGGTGAGAGTCAGCGAATACGCCTGGCGACGCAGATCGGCTCAAAATTAACGGGGGTACTCTATGTATTGGATGAACCCAGTATTGGCCTGCACAGACGTGATAACAGGCGTTTGCTGGAAATGCTATTACAGATGCGTGATCTTGGAAATACTGTACTGGTGGTCGAACATGATGAAGAAACCATCCGCGCATCCGATTATGTCATCGATATCGGTCCGGGTGCTGGCGTCAACGGGGGCAATATAATCTTTGCCGGCTCGCCCGCTGAATTGAGCACCCATCAGAATTCGCTGACGGGGCAGTATCTATCTGGCCGTAAACAGATCCAGGTGCCCTCTTTTAGACGGCCGATTAAAAATGATCATCTGATCCTCAGTGGGGCTGGGGCCAATAATTTAAAAACAATTGATGTTGCATTTCCGCTGGGCTGTTTCATCTGCATCACCGGCGTTTCGGGTTCGGGTAAATCAACCCTTGTGTTGGAAACGCTTTACCGCGCACTGATGCAAAAACTCTATCATGCCCGGGGACCGGCCGGCGCCCACCATAACATCAGCGGCGTGGAACATATTGATCGCGTCATTCACATCGATCAAAGTCCGATCGGCCGGACACCGCGTTCGAATCCAGGCACCTATACGGGCGCCTTTACTCATATCCGCGAGCTTTTTTCGCGCACTCCGGAAGCCCGAATGCGAGGCTACAAACCGGGACGTTTTAGCTTCAACGTCAAAGGCGGTCGCTGCGAAGCCTGCCAGGGGGACGGCATCATTAAAATTGAGATGCATTTTTTGCCCGATGTTTATGTCACCTGTGATGTTTGCCAGGGTCGTCGCTATAATCGAGAAACACTAGAGGCTCGTTACAAGGGTAAATCCATTGCCGACGTCCTGGACATGACCGTTCATCAAGCGCTGGAATTTTTTGGCCGAATCATTAAAATACAAAGCATCCTGCAAACGCTTGTGGATGTCGGCCTGGGGTATATCGAGATCGGTCAGCCCGCAACGACTTTATCCGGCGGTGAGGCGCAACGCGTCAAACTGTCAAAAGAACTCTCCAAACGATCGACCGGCAATACGGTTTACATTCTGGATGAACCCACCACCGGTCTGCATGCCGATGACATTCAAAAATTGCTCAAAGTGCTCAACATGCTGGTGGATCAGGGCAACACGGTCCTGGTGATCGAACATAACATGGATATCATCAAAACAGCGGATTACATTGTTGATTTAGGGCCGGAAGGCGGCGATGAGGGCGGGTATCTTGTCGCATGCGGCACGCCGGAGGAAGTGGCAGAAATCAAAAATTCCTATACCGGTCAGTATTTGAAGGCCGTCCTTTAGGGTTATGCATCTGTTTCGAGGAAAAATGAGTAGGCGGCTTCGATTTCATCGGTCAAGCCTGTATACCAGTCACCCACATCTTCCATCAAGTTCATCATAAATTTGACGATTTCAGGATGCATGGTCGCAAGGTCCAGTCGCAGATCCGGATCCATATCGTAGGCATTGACGATAAAATTGGCCAGATAAATGTTTCTAACAAAATTGGCGCTTTTGTTTTCGGGCTGAAAATCGTGATGCCAGCGAATGGCGTCAATCAGACCTTGGGGCAGCTGCCATTTGGCAGCAAGATGCGCACCGATTTTGGCATGATCGATCGGCAGGCTTTTTTGTTCTGCCTCGTAAAAAGTCAAATGTTCCTTCTGCAGGGTCGACCATACGGTTTCAAAAAGGTTCTGAAAATATTGCGCCAAGATGACTTTGCCGACATCATGCAGTAGCCCGCCGACAAAACAGTTATCCGGTGATTCCTTTTTGGATAGCTGGGCAATGTTTTTACTGGTAACGGCCACAGCCAGAGAATGTTTCCAAAATTGGGAAATATCAAAATCCATCAGTTTAACGCGTTTGGGAAAAGCGTTGATCACCGATAATGAAACTATGGCGTTGCGCACCGCGTTGTATCCCAGCAGAACAACCGCATTACGGAGGTCGCTGATCTTGGATTTAAATCCGTAAAATGCAGAGTTGACCAGCTTTAGAATTTTCAATGCGATGGCTTGATCTTTTTCGATGGTATCGCAGACTGTTTTTATCGACGTGTCCGGATCCCGCAGATATTTATTTAATTCGAAAACAATCGTGGGCAGTGTGGGGATATCTTTAATACGATCAAGCTTGGCTATAACTTGCTGTTCATCCATAGGTTCTCTCCTGTAATCGGCGTTGCTACATAGGGCTTTGAAATCAGTATATAATAATTTTTACATAATTGAAAGTAGGAGACACCATTTTACAAGCAATTCAAGTGCCTTAAATGATTCCAAGTCCAGAAATGACGGCGTCTCGGCGACAGGCGAATAACGAAAAAAAAACGGGGCGTAACCGGAAATCCGATTCGCCCCGTCTGGGTGAATAAAACCGTAAAAAAGGAATCGACTATCCGCCGTGCGCAAACAATGCGGCTATCGATGCTGCCTGCGGATGGGCAAAGATCAGAATCAATGCGACAACCAGTGCGTAAATACACAGAGACTCGATCAGTGCCAGGCCGATAATCATGGTAACCGTTACTTTCCCGGATGATTCCGGATTTCGGGCAATACCTTCAACCGCAGACCGCAGACCAATACCCTGGGCAATACCACAGCCAAATGCCGCGATGGCAATTCCGAAACCGGCAGCCGTAACACAGGCGATAAAAAACTCTAATGCTTTTGCTTCCATACGATCGTCTACCTCCTTTTCTGAATATATTATTGGGCTTCTTCTGTTATCCCATTAACAGCACAATTTTAAATGCGCTAAAAATTAAATTAGGTTAGAATCCTTAACTTTAGGCATTTTAGGCATTTTTTTTAGTGCGCTTCTTCAATGGCTCCGGCAAAATAAATAATCGATAAAAGGAAAAATACGAAAGCCTGTAAGAGTGCAACAAAAATGCCCAGCGCCATGATCGGTAGCGGGGCAAAGGCCATGCCCGCCAGAAAAAATAGGATCCCCAGCACCAGTTCATGACCGGTAATATTGCCAAACAGTCGAATGGACAACGACAGGATCCGTGCCAGATGACCAATGAGTTCAATGATCAATATCAACGGTGCCAGCCACCAGACAGGCCCCAGAAAGTGTTTAACATACCTGACGCCATGAAATTTGAAACCGATCACATGCGTGAATATCACCACCGTTACTGCACAGGAAAGCGTCGTATTAATGCTGGCGGTTGGTGGGTAAAAGCCGGGAATTAAGCCCAGCAGGTTGCAAGCTGCAATGTAAATAAATACGGTGGCGATGAGCGGAAAAAACTGGCGACCTTCTTCCCCGGTAATGTCGACCATAAATTCTTCGATTCCCGATATGATAATTTCAAAGACATTCTGGGCGCCTGACGGAATCATCTCGATTTTACGAACAGCCAAAAAGGCTAAAACAATCAGTAAAAACATCACAAACCAGGAGTAAATCACCCACGGATACGCATGGGCAAAATGGCCAAATCCGATCAACTCAAAAAATTTAACGATGAATAAGTAGGGATGTTCCATCCTTAGACTGCCTCCTTAAACAGAAGTTTCTTCACTTCGCAGATGGTTGCCAGAATAATACTGAAAACGACAACGGACAGGCCGATGACCAATCCGACGGGGTGAACGACATGGCCGGCAATCAACAGAAAAATGATGAACCCGCTGATCAAAAACCGCAGGTAATATTTGGCCAGTACCACGTTATGAGAGGCCAAGTGAGGCGGGGTCAGGGCTTTTTTTAACGTTTTTGCCAATAAATGGAAATTGACGGTAACGAGCAGGCCTCCGAAAACAATGCCCAGAGCGACACTTCTTGAAAAAACGATAAATCCGGCAATGCTGGTCATTGCAAACAAAACCCAGTTGGATCGGGTGACGAAATGAATGATGCGTTGCTGGATATCCAATATGTCTTCCCCGTTCTAATGTCGATGGCCGCCTAAAACTTTCTCATTTTGCGTATAACAATAGCGATGTTGCGAAAGCCGGCGATGATCCCGATAACCAAGAAAATAAGGGTACACCATGGCGATGTTTCAAATCGGCGATCCAGATAAATCCCCACAGCCAGACCAATAAATATAGCAAGGGCGACTGAAAACCCCAAACTGCTGTAATATGCGAGTTCCCTTAATGACCGTTTGGTTTCTTTTTTCATGGAATTTAAACACCTTCCGCCATTTATGGAAGGTGACAACCAAACTGATATGAAGATTGAGCAACTAACATAGGATCCCGGACAAGTCAACGTAAAATTTAACCGTATTCTTCACCGAGTGGATCTTCCTGGAACTAATTGACGATATCACGCGGATCTAAATGGATCCTACGCCGGGAATTGCCAGCGTAAAATTTATCAGACGGGCATTTTATTTTTTGAAAGGCGATCTGCCGATTGTAATTTTTTTCTGGGACATGAGACGAGTAGATAAGGTTCAAGAGAAGATATTGAAAGTTCAGATGTCAAGGTCCCGCGTATTAAAAACCGGACCGTCTTTACAGGCATGCCAATATCGCTGCGTAGGTCTTCGAGAGGCGACCGCACAGCCCAAACATGCCCCCATGCCGCATGCCATCATCGTCTCAATCGAAACCTGACAGCAAACATTGTGTTTTTCAGCAATCCCGGCGACACAGGTCAGCATCTCCATTGGGCCGCAGGCAAAAATGATATCCGGCCGATTTTCTGTCACCGCCATGTCCAGCGGATCGGTGACCAGACACTGATCTCCGGAGCTTCCGTCATCGGTGGTCACATGGACAGCCAAATCGATAGCTGAAAAGTCCTGCAGGCATAAGAGATCTGCTTTGGTTCTACCGCCGATAAAGACCTCTATAGATGATAAATTACACTTAGATTCGGTCAGCGTTTGGGCCAAAAATACCATGGGTGCCACACCCATTCCACCGGCAACGATGTTGACTTTCGAAAACTCTGGCGCAATATCAAATCCTTTACCCAGCGGTCCGGTCAAGGCTAAGACATCTGCGGATTGCAGTCGCGATAGCAGCTGAGTGCCCTTACCGACCACTTTATAAAGCAGATCCAGGCCCGTAACCGATCCTTTATTTCGAATCAACCGATGAATTGAAAATGGCCGCGGCAGCAGTGGATCGATCTGCTCGCCTGTACGAACCATAACAAATTGGCCGGGTACAGCCCTGCTATAATGCCGGTTGCAGCTAAGCCGGATGCGATAGATACCGTTGCCCAGGGCGGTGTTTGACAGCACCTTAACCTTTTCATAGGTAATCGGGACCATAATTGTTTTCTTTAAATTTTCCTATTTGGCGCAGCCGCAATCGATGACTTGCTTCTATTTGTTTAAGCCTATTACTGAGGCAAACCGGCCGGTCTGGCCTTCGCCGCGGTAAGAAAAAAAAAGCGCTGTATTGCAGCGTGTGCATATGTTGCTGTTTTCAATATGATCCGGGGAAACACCCGCAGCGCATAATTGATCATGACTGATGGTCCAGAAGTCAAAATGATGCTGCAATACTTTGTACGACCAAAACCTTTCCGGTATTTCTTTGCGGTAATGGATAAACTCAGCGCAGCAGGGTCCCAGCGAGGGTCCAATCCCGGCGAACAGATTCGCAGGATTGCTTCCGAAGCGCTTTTTCATCGCATTCACGGTTCGTCCCGCAATATTACGAATACTGCCGCGCCAACCGGAATGAATATTGGCCACCACTTGCCGGGTTGTATCATACAGTAAAATGGATTGGCAATCTGCCAGCTGGATCATTAACAATTTTCCGGCTGTGGCGGTAGCCATGGCATCGCCGGTTCCCAGAGGGCAGGCCTCGCCATCATCCGCTCCGGATTGATCCGGGTTCAATAGGAGCACTTGATCGCCGTGAACCTGCCGGGCACAAACCAGATCGTGGCCGCCCATTGCCCGGGCGATGACCCGGCGGTTTTGCTGAATGTGATCATCTGGATCACCCAATCCAAAACTGACATTTAAACTGGCAAACGGTGCGCGACTGTTTCCAAAATGGCGCGTGAAGATGCCATGCCGGATCTCAGAAAATTGGGCCAGGCTTTCAAATTGGTAAAATGATACCCCATTTTTGTGGATCAGGATCACAGGGAGTGCTCCAAATTCAAAGATTAACAAAAACGTTTGACAATCCTTTCGATAATGGTGCTGCTCGACATATCTTTTACCAGGGGGACCCGCATAATACGACCGCCTCTGCTTTTGACAAAATCGGCACCAACGATATCGTCCGCGCTCCAGTCCGCGCCCTTGACAAGTACTGCCGGTTTCAGGCGTTGAATTAATATCAGGGGGTCGGGTTCGTCAAAAAAGGTGACATAGTCCACAACCTGCAGGCTGGCCAGTATTTCTGATCTTTGCGCCTGTTCAACGATCGGCCGTTGACGGCCTTTGATCAATTTAATGGATGCATCTGAATTTAAGCCGACGACGAGCAAATCCCCTTCTTTTCTTGCGGCGGTTAGATACCGGACATGACCAACATGTAAAAGATCAAAACACCCGTTGGTAAAAACCACGATTTTTCCGGCCTTGCGGAAACTGTCCAGTTTGCTGGCCAGAGACCCGGCGTCCATTATTTTGGATCGGTTGTCCATCTCGCGTCTGGTGTCCTTTCCGAGACTGTTAATGTCAAACGTATAACCAGTAACAAATAACTAATAACGCCCAATTGATATTAAATCAATTGGGATTCTATACAGCCCGCGCCAACGTCAACACATCGACCTGCGCGGCTCCGGCTGCCAACAGCGAACGGGCGCATTCATCAACCGTTGCGCCGGTGGTGTACACATCATCAACGACCAGAATCTTTCGGCCATAAACCATCTCCGGCAACCGCACACTGAATGCACCTCTGACATTTTTCAAGCGCTGCCGCCGGCCCAGTCCGGTTTGTGGGACAGTCGCCTTGCTTCTGCTAAGGACATCTGTCTCTAAACGCGTATGGGATGCTGCCAACGGATTTAGGGCAGAAATTGTTTTCCAGCGGTCGACCATTAAATAGGATTGGTTAAAACCCCGATACCGAAACTTTTGATTGTGCAAGGGCACCGGTAGAATCAGATCGATGGCTTCATGCTGCCAATACCGCAAATAGGTGTTGAGCAACAAACCGCCAAATGGCCTTGCCAGCTGCGTCTTGCCCGCATATTTGAATCGATGAATGATGGCCATCGATTGTTGATCATATACCATAGCTGCCCGGGCCATTCGGAATTTTTTGGGCTGCGAGATACAATCGCCACAAAGATGCTCATCATTTTGGGGCTGATTAAACATCATTCCGCAACACGGGCACAGCGGTTCGGAAATAGTCGTCAACGCCGCAACACATTCCGGACAGCATAATGCACTCAACCATCGATGGGTTTGCGGCAACAGCTCAGTGATCTTGCTGACCGAACGGGTGAGGCAATTGATTGTCGGGCTGGCCGAAGCTGGCTGGAAAAGGCGGAGGCAAACCAGGCATTTGGGTGGAAAAATCGTATCCAGCAACGAGGGCCAGATGGACCTCAACCGCGCGGCAACGGCACTTTTAACGTTGGTGTTTTGATGCACGACCGCAGCTCCTCCAGACGATTTGACCCCATGGTTACAGGTGTTCATCAACCCAGCGCTGCCGGTAGGTTTCATACATCGCAATTGCTCCGGCCACCGAGGCGTTCAGCGAGCCAAGGATCGCGCGCTGCGGGATAGACATTAAAAAATCGCATTTTTTTCTAACCAAGGGCCGCAATCCTTTTTCCTCACCACCGACTATCAGACCCAGCGCTCCTTTCAGAGGCGCAGCATAAATCGATTGGTGGGCGTTAGGATCCAGTCCCACGATCCAGATATCGCGTTCTTTGATGGATGTGACGCAACGCACAATATTATTGACCTGAGCCACGCTCATATGCTCCAGAGCGCCGCTGGATACCTTGCAAACCACCGGGGATGGAAATGCAGAGCGATCTTTTGGGATGATGACGCCGTCTACGCCGGCACACAAAGCGGTTCGGATCAGAGCGCCCAGATTGTGCGGATCGATGATGTGATCCAGTATCAGTAAAAATGGAAGGCACCCGTCTGATGAAACGGTTTCGAGAATATCACCGATATCGGCCAGCGGAAATGGCGTCACACTGGCCGCAATGCCTTGATGGGATGGATTGCCCGTCATGGCTTGAATTTTGGTCTGGCTTAGCTTTTTGATCGGCAGTTTTTTTTGATCGGCAGTAATTCGGATGCGTTCAATTCGTTTGTTCGATAAATGTTTGGAGACATAGATTTGATGAATGGTCCGACGGCCCGCTCGCAGGGCTTCATAAACCGGATGGAAACCATAAAGTATTTCAACCTTCACGTCGACAACGATCCTTACAATGCGTTTTCACCCCAAAATTTGATATACCCCGAGTGATCGACTACTGGACAATTGAAAAAGCGGTTTTAATTGCGATTTGGTGCTTTGGCTTTTTTTCATTATCATCTGGTGATATTCAGTGGGACGTGCCAACACCTTCGACAACGGATATCAACTCCTTCAAAGCTGCTGATAGTTGATCATTTACAATGACATGACGGTACAGATCTTGTTGGGCCATTTCTTTTTCAGCATTTTTCAGCCGAACAGCGATGGATTCAGCGCTGTCGGTTCCCCGCTTTTCCAGGCGCTGTCTCAAAACTTCCAGCGAAGGTGGCCGGATAAAAATGGCCACGCATTCAGTGTAGCGTTTCAGTAGCTGCCGGGTTCCCTGCACATCCAGGTCAAGCAGTATGTCCTTCCCGGCCTGCAGGCCCTCATCCAAAAAATCTGCTGATGTGCCGTAGTAATTGCCGTGAACCAGCGCCCATTCGGCCCAGCGTCCGGCGTCGATCCCATGTTTAAATTCATCCGTATCAATGAAATGGTAATCGATGCCGTCCCGTTCGCCTGAACGGGGTTTGCGCGATGTGTAAGACACCGAGTAAAGCATTTGCGGAAATTGCCGGTGAACCTCGCGGCACAGAGTCGTCTTGCCAGCGCCTGACGGGGCCGAAATAATAAACAGATGCGGCGATCGTAACGGCATATGAATCGTGTTGACTGGATTTTTTTAATGGTTTTTGGGGATTCGACTATTATTCTGAACCCTATTTCCGTTGTACATGGCTCAAACCGGGGCTGTTGGCGGTTTTATTTGAATCCGGCATTTAGACGCGCTTCCAAATTTTTTAGCAAAAATCAGGTGAGCTCTTTGAGCATCGCGTAGCGTTGAGAAATCGTCTCCGCCTGAATGGCTGACAGAACAATGTGATTGCTGTCCATCACAATGATGGAACGGGTTCGACGACCATGGGTGGCATCAATAAGACGCCTTTCTTCCTTAGCCTCGTCTTTAAGGCGTTTCATCGGGGCAGAATTGGGTGATACGATCGCAACGACACGATCTGCGACCACCGAGCTTCCAAACCCGATGTTTAATAATGTCTGGTCCATTTTACCTCCGGTTTTAGCTTATAAATCTTGCATGAAAATGAACGGATCGCCCACATCTATTCTACGTTCTGAATTTGTTCTCTGATCTTTTCCAGTTCTGATTTTACGTCAATAACCAAATGGGCAATCGTCGCGTCACCAATTTTAGAGCCCATGGTGTTAAATTCTCTATTGAGCTCCTGTAGTAAAAAGTTTAATTTTCGACCGGCCGGTTCCGGGGTCTGCATGATTTGCTCGAACTGGCTCAGATGGCTTGCCGCCCGTGTCATTTCTTCCGAGATGTCGCTGCGATCTGCTAAAAAGGCGGCTTCCTGGGCAACTCGCGCCGGATCTAGCTCGACGATGTTCTGCGTCAGCGCTGCAATCCGCTCTGTAAGCCGCTGTTGATATTGCGCCAATAGATGGGCAGATCCTTTTTTGATCTGATTGAGACAATCACTTATGAAATTCAGACGCTGTTGAAAATCTGAGGCAATAAAATCGCCCTCCTTGCGCCGCATGGCCTCAAGATCTTCAAGCGCGTGTAGGGTGCAATCCTTGACCACCGACCAGATCATTTCTTCATTCGGTGATTTTTCAATTGGTTTGATAATACCGCCGGCGTTTAGCAACATGTTCAGCGTTATGTCGTCCTTCAATTTGTATTTGGTGCTTAATTGTTCAAAGATGGCCATTATTGCATTTGCCCGGGCTTCGTCAATCTCAAGGGCAGCGGCTTCGCTGGAGCGATCCTCAATTTGCAGTCGAATTTCAAGCCGTCCGCGAGCAATTCGAGAGCTGATCAGCTGCTTTAATTTATCTTCCACAGATTGATACGGCGATGGAATCCGAATAAACATATCGATGTGACGACTGTTATAGGAACGAATTTCAATTGTAGCTTTTAGATCATCCGCCGTTTTTTCAGCACTTGCATAGGCTGTCATGCTTTTTATCATAATTTTTAATATCCCAAATATATTTATTTCGAACCTGTTCGAGAAATGCGAGCATTTCCGCATCCGCATAATCAGGATAGGTCCAGGGTAATTGTTGAAAATTGCCCTTGTGATAAATCAGGGTCAAATCGGCATAGATGCCATTACCAATACAGATGCGATGACTAAAATTTTTGCCGGATGCCAGCACCAACCGCTCGCGCAATATGTAGCCCGGATCAATATTAACGCGGCGCTGGCCGCTTTGCGAAAAGGATTGCTCGATCTGATGGGTTTTCATTTTTATGTCGGCCAGATCTAATTGATCGATCAACAACTGAAATGAGCACAGCCGCCGGTACAGAGGACTCCCCATCTCCTTTTCGTAGTAGCGGGTATAGTTGAAGGCCATCCAGGGGCTCACCAGATCGATATGACCGTACAAAGAAATGAATTCCGGCACCAGTTTTTCAAAAATTTGAATGTCACCCGAAAACTGGCCGATGACCAATTTTGCCGGCTTGGGTGCTTGCAGCTCGCTCATGGCTTCACCGTTATTGGTTATCGGTTATTCGCTATTCGTTGCTGCTGTGATGACCTAATGAATAGCTAAAATACGAATAACGAATAACAAATAACGATGAACGGGTTCACTCGTCAAGCGGTTTGGCCTCATCGATCAGCATAATCGGAATGTCATCTTTGATCTCATATATCAGACGGCATTGATCACAGATCAGGCCATCCTGGCGGTCGTTTAGGTGTATGCCGCCTTTACATTTGGGGCATGCGAGTATGTCCAGCAGTTCCTGGCTAATGGCCATAGTATTCATCCTTTACTCTGCGTTTATTAAGTTTAATATAGCATAACATGAAAAAATGATATTTGAAATCCAGGCAGCCACGAAGGGCGGCAGCACGCCGCCGTATCCGAGTGACAGGCAAAAACTGTGCACCACCCAGTATACAAACACAACTACAACACCAAATGCAATACTAACCGATGGCCCTTCTTGGCCTTTGCGTTTAACGGCAATGCCAATCCCGATAATGCATATAATAATGGATAAAACAGGAAAAGCAAACCGGGCATGCAAATCAACGCGATATGTCGTCGCATCATAACCTTCGGCTTCGACTTCACGGATATAGGAAAACAATTCGGCAATATTCATTTCATCGGATTTTTTAAACACACGCATTAAATCCTCAGGTAAAATATCCATCTCGACCGCTTTCCGCGGATATATTTTCACTGCATAGGTAAGTGATGTTTTATCAAGTACCTGCTCCATGATATCAGAAAATATCCACTTACCCTTCTGATAAAGGCCGGTGGTGGCGTCAATTCTTTTCGCAAGTCTAAAGTCGCTATCAAAATAATTCAAGGTAACGCCGGAAATGCTCTGATTTTGCGGATTGAAGTATTTAATGAAGTATATGGCACGATGACTTTTAATCCAGATATTTTTCTGGCGCGTCGCTGATACTGGCTTTTTCTTGACTTCACTAAACCATATTTTATTTGCCTTGCTGATGGTGATGGGCACAACGACTTCAGACAGGAAAAAAAGGACAATGCACAGGATAACTGCAATTACCAGAACCGCTCTCATTAGGAAATAGACACTAACTCCCCCGCTTTTTAAAGCAATCGTTTCGTTGTGTTTGTTCATCAAGCCCAAAGCAACCAAAACGGCTAAAAGAATTCCAATAGGCGTAATTTCAACAATGATTTGAGGCAATTTTAGCTGCAAATAACGGATCAATCGAGAAATCGACAACCCGGCTTCCATAAAATTATCAGCCTTATTGAAAAATTCGACAATGACATATAGGCCCAATACAACAAATAGAACGATAACAAAGCATTTGAGAATTTCTTTTATCAGGTAGCGGTCTATGATCGTCATGGGTTAAGACCTGAATTTAAGGTGGCTTCAATTATCGCATCCACCGTGAAAATATCCTTTGCAGCCAACGATATACCGCGTCGATCAGAAGCGTGCGTTCATTAGCAGTGCGAATAAGAAAGTAGACGCCCAAACTGCCAATGATAACATTGGGAAGCCACATACCGATCTGCGGCGGATAGGTACCTGTTTCGCCGTAAACTTTTCCCATAGACATCAGCAGGTAGTAAAATAAGAAAAAGAAAAGTCCCAAAACCAAACCAAACGATCGTTTGGCAGACCTGGACTGCACCCCCAGAGGCACGGCAATGATCCCGAGCGCAAAACAACCAAACGGCAAGGCCAACCGCCGGTGCAGTTCCAGCAGCATTCTGAAATAGCGCCTGTCTTTACGCTCGTCGTTTCGAACATAGCTGCACAGATCTTTAAAGCTCATCTCCTTTGGACGCGTGGGTTTTGCCTTTTTGTTTGCAACAGAACGTTTCGTATCGAGGCTGATTTCATAGGTGTCAAAATTAATCGCGTTTGCGGTTTTTTCTTTCAGATTGGTTTGGTGGATGCTGCCGTTGAAAAGCCTCAAATGAGCAGTCGCATTTTCGGGGTCGCTGAAAACAATACCCCGCGGTGCAATCACTGTATTCACTTTATCGGGTTGACGATTGTCTTCAATAAATACGTTCACCAGGTTTTTATTTCTTAAATTAATTTCATTAACATAAATGGTAACACCCTCGAAGCTGTCATCAAAGGTGCGCTCTTTTAAACCGATGTCGATGCTTTCAGAAACTACCTGAAGGGTCAACGCTCTCAGGGCTGTGCGCCCCCATGCCTGACCATAAACGGTCATGAAAAGGGTTAGAACAAAACCGATTAAGCAAAATGCACCGACCGGCGCTAATAAGCCATAAATACTGATACCACCCGATTTTATCGCCATAATCTCATTTTCACTGGATAATTTTAAAAAGGTCAGCAATATGGTAATCATGACTGACAGAGGGATGACAAAGATTAAAAAATAGGGCGTTTGGTAAATAATCATCCGTAAAATGACAAACAAACTGATATTGTAATTGATGATCCAATTGGTAATCTGGATCAGCTCGGCCATCAGAAATATAAAGGTAAAAAGCAATACATTCACCCCAAAAGGTGAAATAAATTCTTTGAATATATATTTGTTTATCAGTAACGGTATTTTCATTTTCAGGTTTGAAACCGTTGCAGCCGGGTGGGAACGCCATACCTGACCGTATCGTTAAAAAGGGCGAGGCCGGCTTGGCTAAGGTGCCGCTAAAAAATAGGGAGCATATTTGAGAAAAGGCCGCTAAGGATTTTACCCGAGGGTTGCCATGATTTCGGCCTCAGCAACAACTTTGTCTTCGACCAGCGCTTTGGCAGAAGCTTTCACGACATTTGATCGAGATTTTAAAATTTGAATTTTTAATAGCAGCTGATCACCGGGGACAACTGGTTTTCTGAATTTAACTTTGTCCAGCCCCATAAAAAAGACCGGCCGGCCTTGTTTGTCTTCGGGCATCGATTCAAGCGCAAGAACGCCTGCCGCTTGAGCCATGGCTTCCACAATTAGAACCCCGGGCATAATCGGATAGGTCGGAAAATGCCCCTGAAAGAAAGGTTCGTTAATGGTGACATTCTTAAGGGCGATAATCCTTTCACCCGGTACCAGTTCCAGAATCCGGTCAACCAGTATAAACGGGTACCGATGGGGCAAAAATTTCATGATGGCCTGGATGTCATATGTTTTGTCCATTTTTTCTCCGGCTGGTTTGTTTCATCGGCTTGCGTTCTACATCAACAAACTTAGCTTGCTGCGTTCATTAACGGTTTACTTCTTAAAGCGGGCATTAAGCTGTTTGATTATTTTATCCGTAAGGTCTATTGAATCCGGTGCATACATTATGTTGAAGTTATTTATGATAAGCAAGTATCCTTCTTTCTTTCCAATTTCCTCAACCAGTTTGTATACGGTTTTGCGCATATCGCCTGCCAGCTTTTTTTCCATGGCCTGCAATTCACCTCGATAACGCTTCTCCAAGGATTTTAAGTCGTTGAGTTTAATTCGGAATTCTCTTTCTTTTTCGTCACGTTTCTCCTTGCTCATCACCATCGATTCACGTTCTAGCTGTTGTTTTAGCGCTTCTATCTCGGCGCCTTTTTCGTTCAAAGCAGCGGTCATTTTATCACTCTGCGCCTTGATCTGCGCTTTGGCCGCTTTACCTTGCTCGGATGTACTCATTATTCGTTGTATGTCGACCGTGCCAATTTTAGCCACATCTGCCGCATGCGCGGAACCGAACCAGATAAGACACAGAAAGCCAATAATAATCGCTTTGGTCATATTGAATATTTGCATTCTTTCCCCCTGATTGATTAAAAAGATCGTCAAGGATCAAATCTATTTGGCCGCACGCCTTTTTAAAAGGCGGATGCCATCGAGAACTCCCAGTTGCCCGAAGCGGAATCAGTGTCTTCTGCGTCAAGGACAAAACCGTATTCCAGTCGCACCGGCCCCATCGGGGACAACCAGCGTATGCCCAGGCCCGCGCTTTGCCGCAGTTCAGTGGGGTCTAATTGGAACTTTTCCTCATCACCATATACTTTACCGGTATCAAAAAACAAGCCGCCGTATACTCCCTGGGATTTGACCAGCGGAAATGTTAAATCCAGGTTGAACTGCACGTACTTATCACCTCCGACGGAATTGCCCTCGCTGTCTTTCGGGGCCAGGTCGTCACGTTTGAATCCTCGCAGCGATCCGATTCCGCCTAAGTAGAACTTCTCATAGTCGGGCAGTTTTTTATCGAGGATTTTATTGACATAACCGGCTTCTGCATGTGGTGCAAGCACAAATTCCCAGAATACGGGGATGTAAACTGCGCTCTCGACAATGTATTTCAAAAAGCCGATATCACCGCCGAGGCCGGCAAATTCAAAGGAAATTCCATGACTGGACCCTTCCGTGGGCACAAATCTGTTGTCGCGCGAATCATATTCCAGCCCTGTTTTGACGCTGCTTTTTACGTTTTTCCCATTCAACTCCTTGATGGATTTGGGCGCATCACTATCGACATTGGAAATATCGGCCAAATCGTAAACATAGCCTAACCGCGCCCGGGTATAATCAAAAATGGGATAGCTGAAACTGAGCCCAGTGCCGAAGCTGTTCTTATCATATTCATTATAACTGTATTGCCAGTTATAAAAATCAAGCGTTCCGCTGAGGGGTATATCATAGATATAGGGTTCGGTAAAAGAAAGGTTAATATTTTGGGTTTTACTGCCCAAAAGGCCTTTTAACTCGAGGCGTTGCCCCCGGCCGAACAAGTTGCGCTCGGCAATCGATACTGTCCCATATAGCTGATCGACATTTCCGTAACCGGCCCCGAAGCTGAAAGCCCCTGTCGATTTTTCGGTAACATCTATTTTTAAAATCATTTTGTCGTCGGCACTGCCTTTTGTCGTATCCACCTTGACATCTTCGAAAAAATCCAGACGATACAGATTGCGGACACTGCGCTTTAGACGCAGCGAGCTGAAACGCTCCTGTTCGTATACGCGCAGTTGCCGGCGAATGACTTTATCGCGCGTTTTGGTATTACCGGAAATAATAATTTCTTCAAAATATACTTCCTGACCCTTTTTAATATCAAAGGTAATATCAACCACCAATTTTTCAGAATCCTGATCGACATTCGGTGCAACATCCACGTACGCAAAGCCACGATCGGCATACAGGTCGGTGATATGCAATACATCGTTGCGTAATATTTCACGATTGTAAAACTCTTCCTGACTAATCTTAAGACTGGCTTTCAATTTTTCTTCCGGCAGAATCAAATCACCGGTCACGCCGACCTTACCGACCTTAAAGCGAGGCCCTTCATCAATTTTTATGGTGATCTCTATCTCATCGCCGCTGAAATTTACGATCGGCTCACCCACCCGTGCCTGCATATATCCGTTATTTTTATAAAAGGAAGTCAGATTGGCGACATCTTGTTCAAGATTATTTTCATTTAAATCACCGGCGCTGGTGAACCAGGAAAAGATGTTACTTTCCTCGGTGGTCATCTGGCGCTTGAGCTCTTTATCGGTATAAGCCGAGTTACCCTCAAATTGTATTTTTTCAATCTGAAATTTTTCACCGCTATCGATGATGTATTCCAAATCAGCCTGATTATCGCTGCGTTCATAGATTTTATAGTCGACTTTAACGTTTTGGTAGTTTTCGTCCTTGTACAGCTCTGTAATTCGATCCATGTCATTTTGGATAACATTGATATTTAATATGGTACCCCTTTTAGCTGTAATGACCTCCTCAATTTCCTCATCCTTAAACGCCCAGCGAGAGCCGCTGAAGCTCACCCGGCGCAAGGTTGGTTTTTCCTTGATCTTAAAAGTGACGATGATTCCATCCGGCTGCGTCTCAGCCTCAATTTTGATATCATCGAAATAACCCATTGCGTAAACGTCTTTGAGATCATCGGAAAGCGCTTTTAAATTATATATGTCTCCGGGCGTTGTCTTAACAACCCTTTTTATGGCCTCAGCCTCAATCCGGCGGTTGCCTTCAACGTTGATGGCCAGAATTCTCTGACGTCTAAAAATCTTCAGGATCAGGTCTTGGGAAAGTTTTTCAACCGTAGCAGGTAGATTTTCAATCCCCTCGCCTTCACCTGCAAAAGTTCGTAGCCTTTTGGAAGGTGTATCATACAATTTCAAATCCAGACTGAACTGCTGCCCAATCCAGGTGAGGCTTCCCCAGATAACATAATCGGCACCGGTCTGAATGCTCAGGCTCTGAATTTCTTCAATATTGCCGACCCGTTTTTTCCATTCAGGCTCTGAAATCGGATCGATCAGCAAAACCCTTGCGCCGGCTTGCTCGAGCAAATTTTTTAATGCCGATGGGATCTCTGTTTGTAAATAGGTTAGATCGTCTTCAGAAAATATTTCAAAAGGCAAAATGACAACACTCGGCTGTTGTTGAGTATGTGCCGTTTGCGGGTATATTCCCAATGCGGCGATAATGACCAAACAAATTTTATTGATCACCTGAATATTAAATGAACGCCACACCTTAAAAAAGGCTGAATCGTGTTTGACCATTTAGTCTTTGTCTATAAAAATCCCAATCGTGGTGAACTGGTTTCGGATGCGCTGCAAATCTCCAATAATATCGGTTTTAGCAATAGCACCTGTGAATTATTGGACGTTCTGCAATTGTCCTTCAATTATCGTAATGCAGCGCGACATGTATGAGGCCAGCTCCAAATTGTGGGTCACCACAACCAGGGTCATGGAAAATTCCTGATTGAGTTCCAGTATCAGTTGATGCATCTGATCACTGTTGACATTGTCCAGGTTGCCGGTGGGCTCATCTGCCAGGAGAGCTGCCGGTTTTAAAACCAATGCTCTGGCTAAGGCTACGCGCTGCTGCTCACCGCCTGAAAGCTTGCCGACCCTGTGGTGCAGTCGATCCTGCAAACCGACCCGGACCAATATTTCTTCAGCAAGGGCAGTGGCTTCCGGTTTGCTCAAGCCACTAATTAAGGCTGGCATCATCGTATTTTCCAGGGCGCTAAATTCCGGCAGCAAATGGTGAAACTGGAATACAAAACCAATGGTTTGGTTGCGAAATCGGGCCAGCTTAATGTCATCATATTGAAAAACGTCTTCGCCTTTAAACTCCAAAGTTCCACTGTCCGGCCGGTCGAGTGTTCCCATTATGTGCAGCAAGGTGGATTTACCGATTCCCGAAGCGCCGACAATAGCCACGGACTCCCCGATGGACAGATCGAGCCCGACACCTTTTAAAACATCAATGCTGACCCCCCCGTTTCGAAAGCTTTTCACCAGATTCCGGGCACGGATCCAGCCGACGGTCTCAGCTTGCGGGTGCTCCATCTCTGCGGACCGCTTTGATTGGTTATAAGACTCGGACTTATCCATAGCGAATGGCCTCCACCGGGTCCAATTTGGCCGCTTGCCGTGCAGGATAAAGCGTTGCCAGAAAACAAATAACCAAGGCTGCCGATATGATTCCCAAAACCCAAAAAATTTCAACTTTTACCGGAAGGGTGGTCGTAAAATAATAGATATCACCGGTTAATTCATAGATATCGTAATGCTTTAAAAAGAAGCAAAGCAAAAGGCCCAGACATAATCCTAAAAAGGTGCCGATGGCACCGATGACCATGCCGTTAAAAACAAAAATTTTTCGAATGCTTCTATTGGTCGCACCCATGGCCTTTAAAATGGCAATGTCACGCGTTTTTCCCATCACCAGCATAATCAAACTGCTGGCGATGTTAAATGCGGCCACCAAAACGATCAGAATCAAAATGATGGCCATCACCCAGCGTTCCATTTTAAGCGCCCGAAATAAATTTTTATTCATTTGCATCCAGTCCCGTGCCCAGTAAGGGAAACCAAGCTCTGAAATGATGTTTTCAGCAATGGTCCGCGCTGCGTAAATATCGTCGACCCGAATATCGATGCCGGTCACCGAATCACCCATGCGCAGCATCCGTTGAGCATCATTGATATGAATAAACGCAAAGGTCTGGTCATACTCATACATGCCGGATTGAAAAAACCCGGTCACCTTGAATTGTTTCATCGCCGGAAGGTGTCCGATCGGCGACAGCATGCCGAGAGCCGTGATAAGATATATCCGATCGCCCTCGATAACCCCCAAATTGCGTGCCAATTCTTTACCCAGCACGATGCCGGATTCCGAAGGGGAAGCCTGTTGGTTGGATTCTGCCGAAAAAAAAGTCGGCAGCTTTACCTGCGCCAGGGTTGTCATCACGCGTCCGGCGGTCTTTGGATCGATACCGCGGATAACGACGCCGGCGGCGCCGGACTTGGAACGCAGCATGGCCTGGGTGACAATAAACGGCGTTGCAGCTTTAACGCCCTTTGTTTTTTCCACCTTGTCCAAAACCGCGCGGTAATCTTTAAATTCGCCGCCGTGGCGCATGAGCATCACTTGAGATTGTCCGCCTAGAATCCGGGCTTTAAGATCGGCGTCAAAACCGGTCATCACGGCGATCACAACGATTAAAGCCATCACTCCCACCATCACGCCGGCGATGGATAGAATGGTGATCAGCGAAACAAAGGCTTGCTTTTGTTTGGCCCTCAGATAACGGCGGCCGATATACAATTCAAAGGACATGGATTGGAAATGGACGTATACCCGTTGTGTTTTTGTTTAGCGGCACCCCAGACGATAGGCGTGTTTTGAGTATTTTTTATATAGGCGCCGATTTTGTACGTAAAGTCTACATTGCAATTGCGCCAAATTCAATATCGCTGAAACATTTTTCAATTGCGGTGTTCAGCTGCTATTTAGATTGGCCATTTAATCCTTGGGTTTCATATGCGGAAAAAGGATGACCTCGCGAATGGAATCCACGTCAGTCAGCAGCATTACCAATCGATCGATGCCGATACCCTCGCCTGCTGTCGGCGCAAGGCCGTATTCTAAAGCTTCGATATAATCATTGTCCATCAGATGCGCACTCTCATCTCCGGCTGCCCGACTTTCAGCTTGCTGCCGAAAGCGTTCTCGCTGGTCAACCGGATCATTCAGTTCTGAAAACCCGTTGGCAATTTCACGGCCGCCAATAAACAGCTCAAACCGTTCGGTAATTTCAGGCTCCTGCTCGCTGCGACGGGACAGCGGTGAAACTTCAACCGGATAACCGGTAATAAAGGTGGGTTGGATGAGCTTGGGTTCTACCAGAATATCAAACAATTTCGTGATGATCTTTCCCAAGCGGCCGGTCTTGGTAATTTGGATTTTGTTCTGGTCTGCAAAATTTAATAGCGCGTCTTTATCTTTCAATAGTGCCGCCTCGAGTCCGCCGATATCCACCAGTGCTTTTTTCAGGGTTAATCGGCGCCAGGGGCCAGCCAATTCAATCGTATCGCCTTGATAGCAAATGGTAGTGGAACCGCTTATGGCCTGCGCCACCGTGGAAAAGAGTTGCTCGGTTAAATCCATCAGATCGGTAAACGTGGCGTACGCCTGATAAAATTCGAGCATGGTAAATTCCGGGTTATGCTGAGTTGATATCCCTTCGTTTCTGAAGCTGCGGTTGATTTCAAAAACCCTTTCTAGCCCGCCAATCACCAAGCGCTTTAAATACAGTTCAGGTGCAATTCGCAGATATAGATCCATGTCCAGGGCATTGTGATGGGTAACGAAAGGTTCAGCTTCTGCGCCACCCGGGATGGGCTGCATCATTGGCGTCTCGACCTCGAGGAAGTCGTGTTTGAGAAAGAAATTTCGAACCTCTTGAATAATGCGGCTGCGCTGGATAAAGAGCTTTCTGACGTCGGCGTTCATTATCAGGTCCAGGTATCGCCGGCGATATCGTTTTTCGGGATCTTTGAGACCGTGAAATTTTTCCGGTAACGGGCGAATCGTCTTGCAAAGCAGTCTCAATTCCTTAGCCAACAGGGTCCATTCACCGGTTTTGGTTTGAAACATCTCTCCATTAAGGCCCACAAAATCTCCGACATCCAGCTGCTTGAGCAGCCGATAGGCCTCATCACCGACTTGATCCTTGCGGATATAAGCCTGCAGCTGACCGCTCCGATCACGAAATCGAATGAAGGTGGTTTTCCCAAACCGGTTAATGGCCACCATGCGCCCGGCAACCGCAAAAGAGGGCGAATCTGCTTTAAGCGTTTCGGGAGTATCTTCAACTAACGTTTTGATCTCGTTGATGCTGTGCGATACCCGAAAGTTGTTGGGGAAAAGCTGCAGATCATTTTGTTTGAGCGCATTAAACTTCTCTTTTCTTTTTTGTAAGAGCTCACTGGTTTTTTCCATCATTCGGTACCATCAGAAAATTTATTCATTTTAACCTCATCGCATTCATTCGTCTTTCTTTCCGAAATGCGCTAACCTGCCAAGGTGCCCCGCTTGAACGGAACAAGCCGTCCGCTGACGGCAAAAACGCAGCCGATCAAAACGAATCGACATCCGGCCGGCGCCGGACGGATGCGATTCCATCCAGACAGGGGTTCGGCTGTTGGGTGTCATTGCGCCCGATTGGGTTTGTTTGGGTTCGCATCAACCCGCCGGCCCAAAATAGTGCAAATCGAAGGAATTCATCGATATAAACTGATCTTGCTATCGTATTTTACCGGTGGCTGTCAAGACCGAGTTCGGTTGATATCCGGTGGGCTAGCCGGGAGGGGCAATCTGTTTGAAATGTAAGGTAATGGTGGTGCCTTTATCCAGCTGACTTTCAACGTTTAGCCAGGCATCATTGGCCTCAAGTATACGGTGAACAATCGATAAGCCTAAGCCGGTTCCGTTTGGTTTGGTGGTAAAAAATGGGTCAAACATCGTTTTTAACATTTCGGGGGATATGCCGCATCCATTATCGCTAATTTTTACACAGGCGTACTTGTTTTTAATGGGAAACATTTCAATTTCGATGTTGCCCTCACCATCTATGGCTTCAGTTGCATTCAGCAACAGATTCCACAGAATTTGATGAAGATGGCCGGGGTCCATGGTAATCCATACATCAGATGAAATCTTTTGGGTCGTTTTGACGCGTCCGTTGTTGGAACCATCGATTTCAAATAGCTCAACAATTTCAAGTAATGCCCGGCTGAGGTCTATGGGTTCAACCTTTCCTGCTGGCGGGCGGGCATAAAAGAGAAAATTGCTGGCCAGGGAGCTTAAGCGATCGGCCTCACGCAAAATTATTTTCATCAAACGCGCCTGATCAGAATCATAACCCATATCTTCTTTCAACAGCTGGATGGACCCTGTTAATGCCGCCAGCGGATTTTTGATTTCGTGGGCCAAACCGGCAGCCATCTCTCCGATGGCGGCCATTTTCTCAACCCGTTTGACATGGCCTTCCATGTTGCGCAATTCTTCTTTGGTTTTACGCGTCTGTTCGGAAAGCAAACTGCTCAAAAATGCCACTGCAAAGCAGGCTGTCATCGTGATAATCAATTTGAAAAATATCTGACTCCAATCATAAGCGTTCGCCAGCAAATTTCCATTGGTGCCGATCGGATTGAGTAAACCGAAATATTCCAGTTCAACCAAGGCCCCAAACTGCAGGCTGCACAGCGCTGCAATGACCATCGCCCCCCACATGGGAAGCAACATACTTGAATAAATAATGACGACTAAATACAGAAACGAGAATACACTGACAAAGCCGCCGGTCAAAAAAACAATGAGCGTTACAAAAAACGTATCAATACCGGTTTGTATGAATGCGAAAAGAGTAATGTTGTTAACACGTTTAATCAATACGCTGTATACGACAGATAAGAGAAATATGGCAGCAATAAGACCGTAAAGAACCACCAGCGACCGGTCCTTGAGAGGGGCGGTTTCCCCCACCTGCTGTATGATGGCGGAACCCAGCAACAGGAAAGAAAACAGTATGCGAATGGATATCAGCCAGTTAATTTTTGTTTTATCGTCTATTTCGGGCATGGTTCATCAAACACGTGTCCGGAAAGGCGTTAGCGGGGATTAGCTGTCCCCCGTAACGGGCCATTTTGAGGCCAGGGCGCTTCACCGAGCCATATCATAAAAGAAGGGTATTCGCCAAACAGGCGCTATCAAAAAGAGAGACGTCCGGGGTATCGGTTTGGACGGGCCAGTAAAATTAATTAGAAATGGCACCGGCCATCTTAAATATCGGTAGATACATGGCCACCACCAGTCCGCCGATGGTCACCCCCAAGAATACGAGCATGAACGGCTCAATTAAGGCGGTCATATTTTCAACGGCCTGGTCAACTTCCTCATCATAAAAGTCGGCGATTTTCTCCAGCATGGCATCCAGCGCGCCGGTGGATTCACCCACCCCGATCATCTGGCACACCATCGCCGGAAAAACACCGCTTTCCTGCAGGGGGTCGGCCATTGTTCGGCCTTCGGCAATGCCTGAGCGGACGTCGTATATGGCCTTTTCAATCGTTCGGTTCCCGGACGTCTTGGCAACAATATCCAAGGCTTCTAAGATAGCCACCCCGCTGGCAAGCATAGTCCCCATCGTTCGGGTGAATTTAGCGACGGCCACCTTGCGCAGCAGCTCGCCAAAGACTGGAATTTTAAGGACAAGGTCATCAACCATATCCTGCCCTTTTTCCGTGGCATAAGCTTTCTTGAAGGCAAACCCGAAAATAATGAGGGCGATGATAATGTAGAGAATCTTGCTCTTGACGAGCTCGCTCATTTTAACAACGATTTGAGTGGGCAAAGGCAATTCGCCACCGAAATCGGCAAACATTTCTTCAAAAACCGGAATGACAAATACCAAAATAACCGCCAAAACGATTACGGCAATGACCAGCGTCACGATGGGGTATGTCATCGCGCCTTTTACCTGGGATTTGAGTTTGGCGGCCTTTTCCATGTAAGCTGCCAGCCGCCTTAAGATCGCATCCAGGATACCACCGGCTTCACCGGCTGAGATCATATTAATAAACAAATCATCAAAATATTTCGGAAATTGCTTGAGCGCCTCGGCCAGAGTGGCGCCACTTTCAACCTTCTCTTTGATTTCTTTGATCATTCGCTTGAAGGTCTTATTATTTTGTTGTGTATGCAGTATTTCCAAGCACTGGATAATGGGAAGCCCCGCATCGATCATCGTCGAGAATTGACGGGCAAAAAGAATGATATCCTTCTCTTTGACCTTGGGTTGCAACCAGGACACATTTTCGAACAAATCTTTAGGTTTCTTTTTAATTTTGGACGGCGTTATGCGAAGTCGAACCAGATTGGAGCGCACAATGGCTTCATTGGCAGCTTCCATTTCGCCTTTGCGGGTTTCATTCTTTCTGTTGGTACCTACCCATTGATAAACTGGCATGATCAAGCCTCCATATGATAAAAAAATCCAAGCCCAAAAGGGTTTTTTTAAAGGTTCAGAAACCTGTGACTATATCTTAAATAATATCATATTTGACAACTCAGGACCAACAAATTGGTACGAGATTCTAACGATACCCAAGACAGACTGATGCTCAATCCGCCAAATCGGCAGACAGTGTAAATTTTAGACGGAAGTCGAGCAAACTGAGTTGCAGAATGTATATCGGCGCATCATGGCAGATACTTAAGATTTTTATTATCAGGACGGTGCACCCCGGTCCGAGAGTATCCTATGGCTTGCAAATGCAGGTGGTTTTTGTTAATATTACAACGATTTCAAATAGTTGTCAATAAACCTGCAGCGACGTGATCCAATCCCATTGATAATCCGGGTACAATCGTGATACGGTTTTCTCAATTAAGATTTATTTTATTTTCAACATTTTAAATATGGTATATTCATAAAATTTCGAATGTAATCAGGTTTTTGGTGTTTTGCGTTTCGTATAATGACCATGGAATGCAATCACTTTGGTAAGAACCCAAACACCAAACACTAAACACCATACAGATGGCGTCGAAGCACCAATATAAAACGACTGAAGACCTGACTATCATTACCACCCATGTGAATGCCGATTTTGATGCATTGGCTTCCATGCTGGCGGCGCAGAAGCTCTACCCTGACGCGCTGGTCGTATTTCCAGGCTCTCAAGAAAGAAACCTGAGGAATTTTTTTATCAATTCAATGGCCTATCTGTTTAACATGGCTGACATCGGTCAAATCGACTTGGGCAAGGTCACCCGGCTGGTGCTGGTCGATACGCGGCAGCCAGGGCGCATCGGGAAGCTGGCCAAGCTATTAAAACGCAAAAACATTGATATTCACGTCTACGATCACCATCCTCCCACGGAAAATGACATTAAGGGCACTATCGAGGTTTCTCGCTTGAGCGGAGCTAACGTGACACTGCTTACCGAGATTATCGCTGAAAAGGGCATTGACATCAGTGCAGATGAAGCCACCATCATGTGTCTGGGCATATATGAGGATACCGGCTCATTTACGTTCCCGTCCACAACAGAACAGGATTTTAAAGCGGCAGCATTTTTACTGTCCAAAGGGGCCAATCTCAATGTGGTCTCAGATTTAATTGCCAGAGAGTTAAGCCCCGAGCAGGTCAGTTTGCTAAATGATATGATTCAATCCGCAACGCACTATAATGTCAATGGCGTGGATGTGGTCGTCACCACGGTAACGACTGAAAAGTACATGCCGGATTTCGCCTTTTTAGTTCAAAAAATGGTCAAGATGGAAAATCTGGACGCTCTTTTTGCGATCGGACGAATGGAAGATAAAATTTATGTCGTTGCCCGCAGTCGAATCAATGATGTTGATGTGGGCACCATTATTGGCCCTTTAGGCGGCGGTGGACACGCGTATGCCGCCTCTGCATCCATAAAGGGCGATACCCTGGCACAGGTTGAAAACAAACTTGTCGAGATTCTGTACAGCAAAATTAAAGCCCAACGTCAGGCTGAAAACCTGATGTCATCACCGGCCATCACCGTTGCAAACGATGTGTCGTGCAAAGAGGCCAACGATTTGTTGACCCGTTACAATATCAATGCCCTTCTGGTGACTGAAAACAGCCATGAACAAAAAAAGCTGTGTGGCTACATCACGCGGCAGGTGATCGAAAAGGTTTTGTATCATAAGCTGGAAGCGGTTCAGGTTAAAGAATACATGACAACTGAATTCGCGACCGTTGAGCCCGAAGCCGACCTGAACGAAGTGCAGGAAAAAATCATTGAAAACAAACAGCGTGTTTTACCGGTGATCGACAACTCCACAATTGTCGGCGTCATTACCCGAACCGATCTGTTGAACATCCTGGTTCGCCAGTCTAAAAAAGATGCCAGCGGTGTGCCCGACCCTTTGCGGGAGCCCACCCATGCCCAAACCCGCAATGTTGTCAAATTCATGAAAGAAAGGCTGGGAAAGCGCTTAATAAATATCCTCAAAACGATCGGCGAAGTGGCAGATGAATGCGGATATGGCGCTTATGTGGTAGGCGGATTTGTGCGTGATCTTTTTCTTTACCGCTCTGATGAAGATATGGATATCGTCATTGAAGGAGACGGTATTGCCTTTGCCAAAACCTACGCCAAATTGCAAAACGCACGCATCCATACCCACGCAAAGTTTGGCACTGCAGTCCTCATTTTTGAGGATGGATTGAAAATCGATGTCGCATCTGCCAGATTGGAGTACTACAAGTTTCCGGCCGCGCTGCCGATTGTTGAAATGAGTTCCATAAAACTGGATCTTTTCCGGCGGGACTTTACGATCAACACCTTAGCAATTCAGCTAAATAGTGAAAAATTCGGCACCCTGATCGATTTTTTCTCTGCGCGTAAAGATTTGAAAGAAAAAATTATTCGCGTTTTGCACAACCTGAGTTTCGTGGAAGATCCCACCCGGGTATTTCGGGCCATTCGATTTGAGCAGCGCTTTGGATTTACCATCGGCAAATTGACATATCGACTTATCGAAAATGCAGTCAACATGGGCTTTTTTAGAGGTCTCAGTGGGCGTCGGGTACTCACCGAGCTTAGACAGATCCTGCAGGAAGACAACCCGGTGCCGGCAGTTATCCGGCTCAATGAACTTGACTTGCTCAAGTTTATTCATCCATCGATTAAGGTCGACAATCATTTGAAAACCATATTAAATTCGGCCAAACAGGTGCTGGCCTGGCATGATTTGCTTTTTTTGGATGAATCCTATATGAAGTGGGTCGTTTATTTTTTGGTCTTGATCCATTCCTGCGACCCGCAGCGATCAGAAGAAATATGCGATCGCTTTGAACTGGCACCGCACTACCGCAAAATGTTTTGCACAGAACGCTTTGCGGCTGAAAAAGCGGTATTGGCGTTGGCGCGCAATCTGCCGCTGTCCAACAGCGAGCTTTATCGCAGGCTTTCTGCTTTTCGAACCGAGTTGATTTTATTCATGATGGCGATCACCCGGCAAAATAAAGTCAAAAAAGCCATTTCACACTATTTTACCGGCCTGCGGAAGGTTGAGGTATCCATTAGAGGTAAGGATCTGATAAACATCGGTTTAAAGCCCGGTCCGATTTATCGGGATATTTTTAAGGCGACGCTGGATGCTAAATTAAACGGCGAGCTCAAAACCAAAAAAGACGAACTGGATTTTGCCAGAAATTATGTTTCGTAATTTTGCCGTTGTTCAATTTATCTTGATGATTTTGCCGCTGATCGTTGCGGTGGTATTGCACGAATTGGCGCACGGATATGTGGCCGATAGAATGGGTGATCCGACCGCCCGCCTGGCCGGTCGCTTGACGTTAAATCCAATAAAACATCTTGATGTATTCGGGTCATTTCTTTTGCCGGTGGCCTTAAAGCTAAGCGGTTCGCCCATCATCTTCGGCTATGCCAAACCGGTGCCGGTTAATTTCGCCAATTTGCGCGATGTTCGCAAAGGCACTATCTGGGTTGCATCCGCCGGTGTGTTGACGAATATGATTCTGGCGGTTACCTGTGCGGTGCTTTTTCAGATAATCTCAACGACAGAGGCCCTCTGGGCGCAGACACAGATGGCGCTGCCGGCGGTTATCGTCTTGCAGCTACTGACATACAGTGTGATCATAAATTGTGTGCTGGCCCTGTTTAACCTGATTCCCATACCGCCGCTGGACGGCAGCCGCATCGTCATCATGCTTCTGCCTGAGGCGCTGAGAAGGCCATATGCGCGTCTGGAGCGCTTTGGCATAATTATTATATTTGTACTGCTGATCACCGGGCCACTGGGCCGGCTGATGTCTTTTTTACTCGAACCGATGCTTGACTTTCTATTGAGGACGTCGTGAGGCGTCTGACAACTAAATCGTTTTAGTTTGGTTGGCAGCTGGTTACTGGCTTTTGCCTCTGGCTTGAAACCATTATCACTAGCTATAAGGATAATACATGGGTAAAAAGAAACGCATTTTAAGCGGTATGCGCCCGACCGGCCCCTTGCATTTGGGCAATTTACTGGGTGCCCTGGCCAACTGGGTTAAGTTGCAGGACGAATACGAATGTTTTTACTTTATTGCCGACTGGCACGCATTAACCAGCGATTATGAGAATACGGCCGGAATCAAGCAGTACCGCAAAGACATTATGATCGACTGGCTGAGCGCCGGTTTGGCCCCGGAAAAGAGCACGCTTTTTGTGCAATCGGAAATCAAAGAGCACGCGGAACTGTTTCTGATACTGGGAATGATCACCCCGGTGCCCTGGCTGGAGCGCAATCCGACATATAAGGAACAGATCACGCAAATCAGCAACAAGGATCTTTCCAATTTCGGTTTTCTGGGATATCCAATTTTGCAGGCAGCGGATATCATCATGTACAAACCTTACGGTGTGCCGGTGGGCGTTGACCAGGCACCCCATGTTGAAATTACCCGTGAAATCGCCAGGCGGTTTAACCATTTTTACGGCAATGTCTTTCCGGAGCCTGAAGTTATTTTAACCGAAACGCCGAAAATACTGGGTATCGACCGACGCAAAATGAGCAAAAGCTATGACAACGCCATTTTTTTGTCCGATCCGCCCGATCAAATCGATACCCGCGTATCGCAAATGATCACTGATCCCCAGCGTGCCCGACGCAGCGATCCGGGCAATCCGGATGTCTGCAATGTTTTTGACTTCCATAAACTATACACGCCTGCCGCTGATGTTCGAGAGATCGACAACGCCTGCCGTTCGGCGCAAATCGGATGTGTGGAATGTAAGCAGAAAATGGCGCTTCACCTGAACAAGGCATTGGAACCCGTACGAGAAAAACGGTCCTTTTATGAAGCACACCCGCAACAGGTGGATGAGATTATGGCCGACGGGTGTGACCGAGCGAGAAAAACAGCCCAGAACACGATGAAAGCCGTCAGGGCTGCCATCAAAATCGATTGACATGGCAGGACTCAAGGCCCTGCAGCATATAGCTGATGGCTCATAGCTCATCGTAAAAGATAAACAACTATGAGCGAGAACAATGAGCTATCAGCTGTGAGCTATGAGCTAATTTAGAGTACCCCTATGCAAAAAGAATCTTACCGAGTCCAATTAGAGGACATCTTCGAAGGACCGATGGATCTACTGGTCCATTTGATCAAAAAAAATGAGATCGATATCTATGACATCCCCATTGCCATGGTTACCGAGCAATACCTGCAGTACCTGGAGTGGATCAAAATCATGAATATCGACTTCGCCGGAGAGTTTATTGTCATGGCCTCCACCTTAACCCAGATCAAATCGCGCATGTTGCTGCCGGCATCGGCCGATGACGAAGAAGAGGATGATCCGCGCCAGGAGATTGTCAAACCGCTGATTGAATACCTTCAAATGAAATCAGCCGCAGAGCAACTATCGGAAAGAGATATTCTAGGGGAAGCCACCTTCGTCCGCAGCACGAATCGCCAGGAATTCTTAGGCGGTCAGGATGAGCCCTACGTCCAAGTCGGTCTTTTTGAGCTCATTGACGCGTTTCAAAAAATTCTGGCAAAAATCCCCGGTGACCTGCAGTTGGAATTTACGCCCGATAAAATATCTGTTAAGGAAAGAATCACCCAGATTACCGATTTACTGGAAGCCAAAGGTTCGCTAACCTTTGATCAATTATTTTCAGATCAACCGGATAAAGCCGAAGTTATTGTGAATTTTCTGGCCATTTTGGAAATGGTCAAACTGACATTGATCCGCATTGCTCAGCATGCTCAAACCGGTATTATACGCCTTTTTTACGTCTGATGGATAATCTAAAAAATATTGTCGAAAGTTTGCTGTTTGTCTCCGATGAGCCTTTAACAATTGAGCGCTTGAAACAGATCATCAGTGATAGCGAAACCAAAGCATTGCGGGAAGCGCTGGATGAACTGATGCTAGATTATGAAACGCGCCAGGGCGGTTTTTACCTGAACCCGGTTGCCGGTGGATATCAAATCCGCACCCGCCCTGAATACATGGAATATATCAAGCGCTTGCTGCAGCCTAAACCGCAACGTTTGAGTAAAGCCGCTTTGGAAACCTTGGCTATTATCGCTTACAAGCAACCCGTCATCCGTGCCGACATCGAGCACCTGCGAGGTGTTGATTGCGGTGGGGTGTTGCGGGTGCTGTTGGAGCGAAAATTTATTCGAGTGCTGGGCCGCAAAGAAATTCCAGGCCGTCCGTTGATATATGCCACCACCAAGCGGTTTTTGGAGGTATTTGGGCTTAAAAATCTCAAGGATCTGCCAACACCCAAAGAAATCCAAGAATTCGGCAGTACTTTATCAGAGGAATTGTCTGAAACGGAGGATGAGGATCAGCTGGCAGCTGATGTATCCGCTGAAACGCAATCAGATGAGGCGGAGCCTCCGATAAATAAGGAAGAACCGGAAGTTCCGAAGGAAGACATGCAAGTCTCAGGCGAGGCGGAGGATAACAAGCCTGAACATGATACATAAAAAGACTTGACTTGGACACCGACAATTCTTTATTGAATAAATTATTGGATTTTGCACGAGTCGGAGGCTTTTATATGCAAGGCATTTAAGGGCGAGGCTATAGTGAACTATGCCTCCTCATCAATTTTCATGCAAAATATGGGCGGTTAACTCAGTGGGAGAGTGCTACCTTCACACGGTAGAAGTCACTGGTTCAAATCCAGTACCGCCTACCAGTAATATTAGGGGGTTATGGTTTCAACCATAACCCCATTTTCATTATTTGCTACCATTTCGCTACCATTTTTTTTAAATGGCATATTTTTTAATTGAAAACTGTCCAGATATAAAACATATGTAACAGCTTTTTTGGGGCCTCAAAATTGCGTGCATGTTTGAGATATATGGAATCGCAATAACGCCTACAGTTTCAGAGCCTCGCCCAACGAGACTTTGAAACACTGCTACTTCAAAGTGCCAAAGATTACCTCAAGAAGAAGCGAGCTTGTGGTGCAGTACAACCCAGGCCTGTATGCTTCATTTTATTTCTTTAAGAGCTTTTTTTTAGACCCGTATCCTGCTAAGCCTAATAGTCCGGTGCCGAGCAAAAACAACGTGGCAGGTTCGGGTGTCGGCACCGGGTCGTTAGTAAGGTGGACATTATCAAAATTTAATTGTTCTTCACCCATCGAAACGATCTCAATCCCCAAAAGGGAGCCGATATTTGTATCCCCTTCATTTGCAGTGTAACTCAGCGTTAGATTAGAAAAATAACCTTCGTCCGGCAG